>JAUQPZ010000006.1 GCA_030550155.1 Thermoproteota archaeon | reverse complement strand
AATATTGAAATAGCTGCCCTCAAAATATTAGACGGTGAGAGTTGCTTGTCCCAAGCATCTTATAACACGATTAAGTTAGAAAGAGAGGACAGCGCAGCATGGATAATACTTAACAGACCTCACAAACTTAACACATTCAACGAGGAGATGATGGATGAGCTGTACGATGCGTTGAATGCCGTCGAGAAGGACGCTGGGATAAGGTGCGTCGTCATAACTGGTGAGGGGGATAGAGCCTTTAGTGCGGGTGCAGACATAACAGCATTCCCCAAAGTCACGCCTGTGAAGGGAGAGGAGTTTTCAAGGAAGGGGCAGAAGGTCTTCGCCTTCCTCGAGGAGATGTCTAAGCCGGTCATCGCGGCAATCAATGGGTATGCTCTCGGAGGAGGATTGGAGCTCGCCCTCTCCTGCGATTTCAGAATAGCGGCGGAGCACGCTGAGCTCGGGTCACCAGAGATTAATCTCGGGATCATTCCCGGGTGGGGTGGGACACAGAGGCTCGTAAGGGTGGTTGGGTTTAAGAATGCAAAGAGGCTTGTCATGCTGGGGGAGAGGATAAAGGCGGATGAAGCCCTCAGGATAGGACTAGTTGACGCTGTGGTTCCGTCTGAAAAGCTGCGTCAAGAATCCATGAAGCTGGCTCAGAGGCTCGCGTCAGGCCCTCCCATAGCGCTCAAGTACGCCAAATACGCTCTAAACTTTGGGAGCCAATTCCCGCTAGAGGCTGGGACAAGGCTGGAGTCATTACTCATGGCGCTACTCTTCTCAACGAATGACGCCAAGAGAGGAGTTGAGGCCTTCACCTCAAGATCAAAGCCCGAGTTTAAGGGTGATTGATGAAGTGAGACGTGTCGCAGTTATAGGCGTTGGGCATAGCAAGTTCGGCGATAGAAGAGACGTCAACTTGAAGGAGCTTGCCTTCGAGTCGGTCAAACAGGCGCTTAACGACGCGGGCGTCACAAACAGGGACATACCATACGTCTCAGTTGGAACAGTAGGGGTGTGGTATGAGGAGCCGTTCCCAGCCGCAGCCATCGCCGAGTACTGTGGGTTGAGCGGGGCGGGGCTGGTCAGGGTGGAGGCGGCCTGCGCCAGTGGTAGCGCCGCGGTCTATAACGCATACTCGGCCATAGCCAGCGGACTTGCAGACACCGCTCTGGTGATAGGTGTGGAGAAGATGAGGCAGGTTGATAGCCTAACGGTGGTGGAGCTCCTAGGTAGGGCTGGGTCCTATCTATGGGAGTTTGAGAACTTCGGCCTCACATTCCCCGCCTACTACGCACTCTACGCCACGGCCTACATGGAGAAGTATGGAGCGACAGAGGAGGACCTGGCTCTCGTCGCCGTCAAGAATCATAAGTATGGCGCTGTAAACCCTCTTGCACACCTCCAGAAAGAGATCAGTTTAGAGGATGCCTTGTCGTCCTACGTGGTCGCATGGCCTCTCAAGCTCTACGACTGCTCGCCCATAACAGATGGGAGCGCGGCTGTCGTCCTGGCCTCCGAGGAGAAGGTAAGGGAGCTAAGGATAGAGACACCTGTCTGGATAGCTGGTCTTGGCTACTCATCGGAGAGGAGTACGCTCTCATATAGAGACGGCTTCATCGGCATAGACGCCTCAGTCAAAGCCTCGAGAATGGCCTACAAGATGGCTGGGATCACGCCAGACGCGATAGACGTCGCGAGCGTGCATGACTGCTTCACAATCGCGGAGCTGATGGCCTACGAAGACCTAGGTTTCTGCAAAAGGGGAGAAGGTATCAAAATGATAAGGGAGGGGCAGACGGAGATAGGTGGAAAAATCCCTGTAAACGTTGATGGAGGGCTGAAGTCGAAGGGCCACCCGATAGGAGCCACGGGCGTTTCTATGATTGTTGAGCAGACAAAACAGCTCAGGGAGGAGGCTCAGCCAAGCATCCGTCAGGCACCTTTAAAGAACTATGTGGCACTTACACACAACGTCGGCGGAACCGGGCACTACTGCTATGTAACGGTCTTGAGGAGGTGAGGAGCTGGTGGCCGGTTTTCCATCCCTTCGTTCCAAGAAGCTCGTTCTCGAGTATAATATACCGATAAGCAAGACTCTAAAGTTTTGGGAGGGGCTTAAGGAGGGGAAGGTGTTCGCAACTAGATGTAAAATGTGTGGGAGGCTCTATTTTCCACCCGTGGCTGACTGCGGCGAATGCTATTCCTCGGACATCGAGTGGGTTGAGCTCAGGGGGGAGGGGAGAGTAATCTCGTTTACACACGTCGATGTCAGGCCTCCAAGCTTCCGGGGCGCACCGCCCTACACGGTGGCGATTGCTGAGCTGGATGATGGAGTAAAGGCGCTGGCATGGCTTGTGGGAGCTGAGAAGAAGGATGTGAGGATTGGCATGAGGGTCAGGCTTGTTCCGAGAATCTCAGATGACGGATTCCCCTTATACGTCTTAACACCTCACGCAGCAGATAACTCCTAGACTAGATCTTAATTTAAGACAAATATACCTGTCAAACCATTCATCGCGGTGTTACCTTTTGCGCGAGCAGATTGAGAACGTGGCGGTTATCGGTGCGGGAACCATGGGCCACGGCATAGCGCAGGTCTTCTTGATGAATGGTTTCAAGGTGGCTTTGCTAGACGTCGATGATGAGATACTAAACAGGGCGCTGCGAAACATAGAGTGGAGTCTAATGAGATTCGTGGAGAAGCGAAGGATAGAGAGGGAAGAGGCAGATGCGGCGCTTTCCAGGCTGAGACTAACAACTTCCTATGAAGAGGCAGTTGGAGATTCGGACTTCGTGATCGAGGCGGCCCCTGAAAAATTGGAGCTGAAGAAGGCCATCTTTAAAAGGGTTGATGAATTAGCTCCTCCGCACGCGATAATCGCCTCCAACACCTCTACATTAAGCATAAGCGAGATGGGCGAGTCCACGAAGAGACCTGACAAAGCCATTGGAATGCACTGGTTCAATCCCCCCCAGATCATGAACCTCATAGAAGTTATCAGAGGTGCCAAGACAAGTGATGAGACACTCGAGAAGGTCCTGTCGCTCGCCAGAAGACTGGGTAAAACACCTATCGTCTGCAAGAAAGATACAAGAGGATTCATAGTGAACAGGGTCCTTGTACTCGTATTCAACGAGGCCTTCTGGTCCTATCACAGGGGAGAGGCAAGCATAGAGGGTATCGACGCCTCGGTGAAGTACTCTGGAGGATTTCCTATGGGCTGGTTTGAGCTCTGCGACTACATCGGAATCGACACAGCATATGAGATGGAGAAAGTTCTATACCAAGCCTTTGGCGAGAGGTTTAGGCCCTGCCCGGAGGTCATTGAGCCGCTGGTCAGGAGCGGTAGCCTAGGCCAGAAGGCGGGTAGGGGATTTTACGATTGGAGTTTTGGGAGACCCCGAATCAGGTCTGAGCTCTCCGGCGAATACGATGTTGAGAGGTCTTGGGTGGTTTCTGTTAATGAGGCTGCGTGGATTGTCTATGAAGATGTTGCCGAGCCCGCGAGCATCGATACGGGCATGAAGCTTGGAGCAGGCTGGCCCATGGGTCCGTGTGAGTATGCCGATAGAAACGGCATCGACAGCATAGTCCAGAAACTCGAGTCACTCCACAAAAAATATGGTCAGGAACTCTATTCTCCATGCCCACTCCTCAAAGACCTTGTCTCTAAAGGTTTTCTGGGTGGGAAAACCGGCCGCGGATTCTACCAGTACTGAGAATAGCCAGGCCTTTCTAGCCGCCGCTAAGCTTTGAGAAACATGGAGGACTCTAAAAGAAGTCCCCGACCGCTCCTTTATTCTGAATTTTTGTGAGCCGCGTAGCCTTTGTTGATTGTTTCTATCAGTTGCTTGAACGACACGCTGATTTCAAGTGGATGGAGATCTTTGACTTCACCGCTTTCCTAGACTTCTCCCTCTTGCGAGCATAATCGCTAAAATCCCTATAAGGAGCAGGGCTACGCCCAGTCCGAGAAGAGGATTTAATATGTGAGACGCCGCGATTGTCAACCCCGCGACGGAAAATATCACCCCCCAGGAGGTGTAGTAGAGCTTATCACCAGAAAGGGCGCCGAAGACAATGGTGTAGATTCCGAAGACCGTTAAGACAGTACCCACAGAGATATTGAGGGTTGGGGAGAAAGCTCCCGAGCCGGCGAGAATCAATATGACCCCCACCGTGATGACTATCAAGGCTAGGGCTCCTGCACCGTAGTTCATTGGAGTTTAGCACCGCATTGTGGGCAGAACTGCATACTGGGTTGGACAGGGTGGCCGTTCGGGCAGAAAAGTGTCAGCTTCACGCCGCACGTGGGGCAAAACTGTGAGCCTGCGGGAACCTGGTGCCCGTTGGGACACGTCTGTGTCTGTGGCTGAGCCGGGGGCTGAGGTGTTAGCGGCCTCCCACAGTTCCCACAGAACTTAACCTGTTGAGGGTTCTGGAATCCGCAGTAGGGGCAGACAAGGAGGACGCTGGGCGGCTGTTGAGCGGGTTGCTGGAAAAGGGGCGGTATAATCGCTACTCCTGCACCGACTGCCGCGCCAGGGCTCTGTGACAAGGCCTCAGCAGTCTTGGTGACGGTCTGCATCCTGAGTACCTCTGCCACCGGCACTCCCTGAGATAGATAGAATATCCTGTCCCTCCACTCTGGCGTCGTGTCTATGCCCTCGAACTTCACGTCGATAAGCTCTAAACCAATTCTCCTGAAGGCCGACCCCACGACATTCTTGGCTAAGAAGCTTGTCTCGTCCAGCTTCCCATATACCTCGGCGATGCTGTGACGGCTAAGCTCGTCGATGAGCACCTCGTTGAAGTATCCCCTAAGAAACTCCTGTAGCTGTGTAGTGGTGTAGGCGCTCTGAGAGCCTACAACTTCTTGGACAAAGAGGTTTGGCTCGCTGATCCTGAACCAGAACCCGCCAAAAAACTTCAGTGGGGCGATCTCCTTGGTCTGACCTTGGGCCCCGAACTTTCCCTGAAACTGTCTAAGGGAGACGTAAATGACTGTGGCTGTAAAAGGTGTTTTCTCATAGCCTGCTATCGCAGACAGCACCCTCGTCAGTAGTGGAAGATTCATGGTGGTTATCGTGTGCCTCCCTGCCCTGAAAACATCATAAGCCTTCCCATCTCTCAGAAAAATGGCCGCTTGTGCCTCCTCAACTATCAGCTGGCTCCCCCACTCAATCTGGTCTATAGGGTATCTCCAAACAATGTCGTCAACACCCGCGCCGACCCACTGAATGACCTTGGGCATCTATCCAACCACCTCGGCCAAGCCTCTGAGAATCGCAGACCTCGCATCGACTAATCCGTCAAGCTCCGTGAGGGCCGCTCTCAACTCCCTGACCTTCTCCTTCCACTCCGCAGAGGCAGGCTGACTCCCCGAAACCTCAGAGGCCAGAGTCTTTACCCTCTCGGCCCTCTCTATCAGTGAGAGGTCGTGCTGCAGAATCGCGTCGAGCTTGTCTTCCCTGACCTTGACGGCGTCAAATAATCCTGCGTATCCTGCTACGGCGCGGTCTATTCTCTGAACCACTCTATCAAATTCTGACCTCGCATTCTCTATGAGGAGCCTTGCATCCTCGTCGACGGCTATCTTTCTTATTGCCTGGGGGCTTTGGAATGCATTCATGATGTTTTTGGCCTCATTAAGGATGGAGACCACCTTCATCCTCACAAGCCTGTCAGTCTCTCTTCTGAGCTCCTTCTCCTTGTAACCCCTATACCCTGGAATATAGCTGAGAAGACGCTCCCCCAGCCCCATCTCCCTTTTAACCCGCTCCACGCTCATGTCATTCCCCTCATCTAGACACTACGCGGTATAAACGCTTTAGCGTCTCAGCCTTGGACTCCTCCGCCACCTCTTCAGCAGCCCTCGTGGGTGTGGCTCCGCGGATAATGTAGACGATCCCTGCGGCTGAGAAGCCCAAGAGAGCGGTTGCGGCCGCCAAGGCTCCCACTCCCCACAGGAGGATAGATAGTATAACCCCAGCACCAATATGTGCCGCTCCGACGCCGAAGTAGCTAGCCTTCTCAACGATATCCGGGGGATATGTCGCGTTCAAGACTCTTGAGGATGATGCATCAACCAGGGCTCCATAGTCTCGCCCCCTGAAACTATAGGTGATCTGCCAGACAGGGACGTAGACCAGAGTGAAATCGCTGAACTGGAGATCATCGCTTCGAGAATTTACCTTCACGACCTCCCTCGCAATCATTCTTGTGAGCTCAGCCTCCGCGCTCTCCTCCATAATCCGCCTCGCCTCCTCCCTTGAGAGTGTGGCTCCATGAAGTATGCCGTTCTTACGTCTAACGTATTCGTGGCTAAAGTATAGCCGGTTCCTAGACACAGCAACCATCTCCTTAGCGTTTGGAATTTCCTTAGAGGCTGGAATCGCGTATTCGAGCAGCTTCTCAAAGGAGCCTTCCTCCTCACGGTAGATGATTGTGATGCTTCTATAGCCGCCTGAGTAAGGGTTACTGTATCTTGCGTCCTCACCTACTCCCTTAAAGACTGTTTTTGCCCGGATGACCGATGTCCAGAAAGGATAGAAGTGAAGCTTCGCGTCCTTTATATAAATGTGGACTGGCAAGGATTCCTCGTACCCGAGCTGCTTCTTCACCCAGAGTAGAAAGTTCTCTATCGCCCTGGCACTGTCATAGTATGCGGGGAGCATGTATCTTCTCTCTTCCGAGTAGGTCCTGAAGGTTACCCCGCAATATCTGCAGTTGACGGCTAAGTCGCTCTCCGAGATAACATGTGGTGCTCCGCAGTTCGGGCAAAGAATCTCGATCGACGACACGGCTCAACCACCTAAAACCATTATATCCCTTGCCTTCAAAGCCCTCATAACCCTCTGCACGATGGTCGCCGAGTACGCCCCAACCACCCCACTCACAAAAGAGACGATAGGTGCAGCAGCTATGGCGGCTAGTCTCAGCTCTTCAGGCAACTCCTCGACGCCTACTAGTGGCTGTAGCATAAGTGCTAGCAGAATGGCCCCCGCGACTCCTGCGACCGTGAGAAGAGCCCTAGCTACCCTGGTCCTCAAAGTCAGAGGAAGCTCCGCAGCAAGTATCCTCGGCGAATCCTTCAACCCGTCAATACAGATCCGATAGGATTTCCCTCCCCACTCATAGCGCGCCTCCACGACGGGGTAGATGAGGAGTCTTGACGATAATGGGTTCGCCGTGGTGTAGCAGTCGAAGATTTTTGAGGTCATCGACTCGACCCGCGCCCTATGCTCTTCAGAGACTCTTGTCTTGGCGGCTTCAACCGCCTCCGACTCTCCGAGCTCAGAGCTGATGGCGCTCCACCCCCTTATCGCCTGAGGGTTAAGCTCGTGGGCCCTACCGTAGTTGCTGATGACACTCGCTTTCAGCTGGCTGAGCCCAAAAATTGCCTCGAATCGCCGCCCATAGACCGCGACGGCTACCCTTTCCTTAAACTCGCCCCTCACGGGCTTGTAAATTCTATAGCTCTCCATCCTCGACCGCTTCCCCACGCCCGTCTGCCTTGTCCTAACCTCCTCCACATATCCGTTATAGCGTGTCCACGTGTCCAGCTCAACCACCCAGAAGGGGACCATCAAGAAAGCAAGTTCACGGAGGCGAACATTACCACCGGCCTTAGACCTGACAAATGACTCTGCCAGATTCCTTAAAGCAGAGACATCCGCGCAGTCAGGCGCTAGAACCTTAGTCTCCCCACCACCCACGAGAGAGACCCACCCACAATAACCACAAACAACGACAACAGAGTCAGGAGAGACATCCAGCACGGCTCCGCAACGCTCACACCTCTCCACGACACCCTCCGCCAATCCACCACTCATTACAACTCCGAGCTTTCACACCCTATAAAAACCTAAGTCAAAGGACGCCAACTCGTAACAATCACTCAACCTCAGATGGTAGATGAATCGTCAACCACCCCACCCGTCCCAACTCGATCAGTCCCCTCACTATCCGTCCGCGCGGAGTTAACACCATGGCTCGCATCTCTCTCGACCGCTACAAAAAGCACCTCCTCAGGCCTCTCATCGTAAAACCTCTCAAAAGCCACATAGCTTACCGGCGTCCCAATAAGTCGTAAATCCAATGGGGCTATTCCGTAATTCGAGAAAATAATTAGCGGCGCCGAGTATTCTCCGACCTCCCCCACTAGAGTTGCTGCTGACTTGGACTAACATCCGAGGACGACGTGTTGGCAAATCTGGGAAGTGGCTACTCTGACATTTACACAAGAATAGCTGTGGTGGTCAACCCGCTAGCTGAAGGGAGCCCGCACAATATTCAATCAAAATCCAGCGCCAGCTTTCACGCCAATCATTTTAAGTTTGCCACGGGGGTAAAAATGTGGGGCCGTGGTCAAGCACGGTTCAAGATGCCTAGATCGGGCCCGGCGGGATTTGAACCCGCGACCTCCGGGTTAAAAGCCCGTCGATTCAGAAATATTACCTCATGGTAATATTTTCTCTGCCTGCCTGAGCTACGGGCCCAACATCAACGACTCTTCCTACCATTACATAAATGTATGTTTAATAAGAGGAAAAAGGAGGGGAGGGTTTAGCCGGGAGCCCGTCATCTGACAACGTCTGAGAAGCCAGATGAAGGCCGGGCAATAGAGCGACGAATGCCTCACGGCAAGGATAGATGTGGGGGCTACGCTTAGGTTATGGACTGTGATCCTGTAGCGTGTCTAAGCTCACAGTTATTCTGCCCCAGATTGTTTTAGTATTCGGGGCTGTCGCTCCAATCTTCATTACACGGTCTCAAAGAATAGGGGCATACTCTCAACGATTATTGAGGGTAATCCTGCCAAAATGCATGTTGGGGTGGTAGCCCCACTGTATGTAGACTTCAACTGCTCCACCAACACCCACCACACCAAGACACACCGCGGCCCTGGTAGCTCAGCTCAACCCCCCGACTCGTGTGGTCAGACTGGGGAGAAGCGCGACTTGAATCTGAGGGGCTAGAAGGCTTAGAAGATTTTCGAAAATATTGAATGATAAGAGGCTCTCGACACTAGTGGAGATGCTTCAGCAGGTGAACCAGCGAAAGGCAAAGCGGACTAGGACAGGGACGTCATAGAAATATAGCCCTACTATGTCAGTCTAGCGGTAGACCGTACCATTGATGTGCTACCGGCTTCGCTCCCGAGGACAAGCTCAAACCCATAAGGCTTAGCCACGTCGTCCATGAATCCCATTCCTACCAGCTAGATTGGGTGGACCGGACCAGCCCAAAAATAGTGATGTGGATGGAGTCTCCTCGCTGCTCAGGACGACTCAGCCACCAGCCGGAGCGGCGCCCTTCCTCCTCGTCATATCTTTCTTGCGAGTTGTAGGGTTTGGGTGTATTAAATATTATCGATTTTGTCTTTCTGTGGGCTGGGTTTGCTTAATACATGCCCCTATAATTTCTGTATTGGTAGCGTATGGGCTCTGGATCGGAGGTTGAGCAGCTTAAGCACAGGGTTGAAGCCTTGGAGCAGGCGGTGAAAACTCTTCTTAAAAACTTGGGATCACTCGAGGTTAGGGTTGAGGTTCCAAGAGTTATTATTGCTAGGTAGCCTGTCTATGTGAAGATTACTGAGAGTGAGCTTTAAGGTAAGATTATTCTCTTGGTCGAGGATGGCTTCTTCGAGAGGTAAAGGTCGCCCTCAGAGGTTGCCCAAGAGCTCCACAGGAGGTGCTGGGCTCCAAAAGACTTCCGGCACGCGAGGCTTGGGCCTGAGCACCTAGCGGTGTTGGGTGTCTTAGAGAGGGTGAGGAATAAGGGGAGGAGGGCCTACTGGGTATACAGGAGGGCCGAAGGCTTCAAGGCGGAATGGATAGAGGGGGATAAAGAGGCTTCTCAGACCTGATTTTAGGGAAACGTTTGGGCCCATGTTCGTCGTAATTCCTAGTAAGCTGCTGCTATTTACGGGCTTTCCAGAATTCATGGAGAACAGGTCTTCCATCGGGTTCTATACGCTCAAAAAAACGGAAAACGAGAACTATACTGGGGGTAGTGCCGGATAATGCTTTAAATACCCTACCTTATTAGGACAGTATTTAAAAAGTAAGGTATATATTTAGTGGGTTAAATGATTGATTAGTTATTCAACCATATAGCTTCCTTAAGAGATAAAAGAGATACTAGAAAAAAGATAAGGCTAACGCTGAGTGGGGAGAATATCTTCTGGGGCTGTATCAGGAGGTAAAGGAGAAAAGAAGACGCGAAGCCTTCGAAAAGCTCAGAAGAACATTATCCGAAGAGGATCTTAGTAATGTGCTGGAGGAGTCCAAAAAACTTAGGAGTGAGCTCGAATTGCGATGAATCTGCTTGACACGAGTATACTGATCGAACTCCCCAGAAGGGGGGCGCTAGAGGAGGGCTCTATCAGCGTAATCACCCTTATCGAATTTCTCCGAGGAGTACCGGCACATAAACGAAACGAGGTAAAATCCTCCCTTGAAGAACTCTATGAGATAATCTCTCTAAACAATGATGTCGTAAACGAATACTGCAAATTATATGAAAAATTAAAAAGTATAGGCGTAAAAGTACCAGACGCCGACCTACTCATAGCAACGTCCGCAAGAGCAAAAAACCCGACACTAGTTACATCGGACAAACACTATGAGCAACTACGCGAGCTCGGATTAAAAGTGGAAATAAGGCATATAGAGTAAACTTAAGCTTAGGAGATTTAATACACACGGCGTCTCGGGATCCCCAGCATGGTGCTGGGGCAGCCTACTTTTCCTGGGCCGTAAAGCCTCTAGCTGGGCAGGGAGCGCGTGGGGATTGGGACACTCGTACAAGAAGATCATAAGGGAGATAGAAAAGATATACGGAGTCCGGCTACGCAAGTCGCAGGTCAGTGAGTGGTTGAGAGGAATACATAGCCCATTCAACGGGTGTAGAATACCGTCCATGGACTTCCTAGAGAAATCCCCAGAACTCACATACATCATGGGAGTTGTCTCCGGCGACGGATGGGTAGTCAGAAAAAGAAAAGGCAGCATCGAGGTAGGGGCGAGGCCGTAGATAGGGGGTTCATAGAAGAGTTCTCAAAGTGCTTGGGACAAGTTCTCAACAGGCATCCGCTAAAGCCTACAATGACAAGAATCGAGTTGTTACGAACAACCGTTCAATCAAAGGTTCTCTACGGATTTCTACGGAATCCCATAGACATAGAGAGGATAAAACCATTCGTAGAACACAGCAAAGACTGCAAGAGGAGATTTCTAAATGGATTTTTCGACAGTGAAGTCTCAGTAATTAGTGATGGGTCTATTCCATGCTTTAATTCAGACCAGCAATTCCTCAACTACACCAAGAGACCCCTCAGCGATCTAGGCATCAAAACAACCGGACTGCATCTACGTGCGAAAAAAGGAACCCCCATCCACGATAAGAGAAAAGGCAAGCCATACCGATTGAGAAAGAACATCTACAGCCTCTACATAAGCGCAAGGAGCAGACAAAAATTCTACGAGCTAGAGGGTTTCACAATGATAAGAAAAAAAGCAAAGACTCGAAAACCACCTAAGAAGTGAATACAAGTGAGAGACGGGACTGTTAACTTAAGGTCTATGGTCTGGGCCTACCCGTTCGTTGGGGTGATGGGTATGGGGGTTGGCCTAGGCCGTCTTATAGGTTTCTTCAGTGATAGAAATGTTTTTCCTCGTATGCGTTCTTGCTGTCGGGATGTATGTGGAGGGGGCTTCAGCCCTAGAATGGTTGCCGAGGTCTTGGACGTGCTAGGATTCCGGGTAGGCCATGAATTGGTCAGGAGATGGTTCCATATCTCTTCAAGGGGGCTATCGATGGGCTGCCAAGGAGATTGGGAGGGGAGAGGTATTCACCATACAGGTATCTAGGGGTCGTGGAATATCCATAGAGAATGTAAAGTAAAGAAAGTATGCCTACAGTCTATACTGATACCGACAGAGGCATTCGGAAGGAGGAACACGATAGAGTCTTGGTCCAGCGAGCCTAAGAGAAGGATAAAACACTTCAACACATGCTCCCCAACATACAGGCCGAAGGTATCGGAGGAGTGGATAAAGTCATGAGTAGCCTTAAGTCGACAGCCCCCTCTTATCTTCCATAAAAAGTATATTCGGAGGATACGTAACGTTAAAAATATGATTCAATCTTTGACTGCATGGTGTCCTGAGGCTCGGAGGAGGCTTTATCCAAATATGCTTCCAGCTCTTTTTTGAGAAGTTTGATGGTGTTCCTCATGCTCGACACTATTCTATAAGCTTCTTCGGGAAACTTTTCCTTCAGATTGTTTATCAGCTGCTCGGTGAATATTTCCTCCGCCTTCAACAGCTTTCCAGCCGCCCTGCTTCGAATATGATGTCTGACAGGCCTAGGCTTCCCCACTGTCTCACAATATAGCCTCATAGCTTCTTCAAGAAGCTCCGCCACGTCTCTGAGGGCCATTATGCCCCCGCCCCCATCGGAAAGGTTTGACAGGGTTGTGGGAGCTGTTGTTCTGATGTAGTGGTCTAGGCTCGGCTCAGATTTTGAAAACGCCGAACTCAGGCCTACGATTTTCTGATATAACCTCTCCAGATAGCTCCTGTCATCCCCGCCCCTAATCAGGAGGTGTGTGAAGGGAATTATTATTTCCCGCCTAAGCTCCCTCCTCAACTCCTTGACATAGCTCTCGCGAACCTTTCTGCTACAGTGGTGTATCGCTTTCGCCACCTCCCCGGGTGAGAAGCCTTCGACGACGATTCTCTGCTCCGCAATATATTTCAAAGCGTTGTCGTAGCTGTTTTTTAGATAGTTCTCGGCAAGCTAGTCTGTGAGGCCATTACTCGTCGCCATCTCGTAAACCTTCTCGGCATTGTCCCTCTCCTGGTCTATTCCATAGGTCTCCATGAGCCTCCTCCTCGCCTCCGACATCTTCACCAGTATCGTATGGTCTGGACGTATGTATTTCAGATGCCTCCTCACCATTACATATTCTGTGAAGGATAGCGACCTTGGAAGCTTTACATGCCGTATATGACATGTTGAACAGAAACGGGCATGACACTCGTAACAGTAGTGGGACGGCAGCTCCGAGCACAGACACACCTGGGCGAGCCCCGATGATGGTTGTCAGAGACGTTTGAGATGGGGCCAACCTGTCTTAGCCCGACCTCCCCACGCTCCTCATATTCCCCATATTCTTCATCGACGTATTCCTCCTCCCCCCATTCTTCTTCCTGCCACTCCTCCTCTTCGACCTCTTCCTCACCCCATTCCTCACTCATTCCGCATCACCTGATACCCGCAATCGGAAAGCATTTCGGAGAGGCAGTCGCCACACAGTCCTGCGTCCCCCCCCCCTCTTCAAAAGCTTCCTTGCCTCATCTTCGCTGTCGGCAAGAACATAAGGGTTCTGGACGCTCCAGCGGTATCCATTGTATTTAACTCAGTCGTCATACCTAAAACTGAAAACACTCATACAGCCTCGATGCGCAGCCATGAATAAATGTCAAGCAGGCCACGACGGCTATTGTATAGCGCTTTCCACCGTCCTGATAATATATCTATGCGGTTACGGCGTTGAGGTATGGCCTCTCATTGTTAAATACATGCCAGAGCCTCCTACCCGTATGAGTCTCAGGTTTAACGGGAGGGGGTTTGAGTGTCACAGATGCAGCCCACTTGAGTATGTCCTAGAATTCGACAAGGTCTGGCTCTGCTACTAAGTTTACCCCTCCCCACAAGACCCAAATCACTTGGTATTCGAAAGAGATGAGGCGACAGATGTCCAAGCGGATTATGTAGAGTTTGAATGTCCAAAATGTAGAGAAACATTCCACTTTATAGAAGGGTTGGAGTAAGGCGGAAGATGATTTGGCCTTATTCGCTAAAATCCATCGACGAGCTTTTTCCTAGCGTGGAGTCCTTCACCTGCCTTAGAAAGTTTACCAAACTAGCTGTTAAAGGTAATGCGATGGTTACCGTGAGAAATTCGTTTGGGGGAGGCATAATAAGATTATTTGTCACTGAGGCTGTGAAGTGCGCGGTTACGCTTGGCTGTAAGGATAAACTTAGGGCGTCTCGTCGGACGGGTCCCAAGAGGTGCTGAGTTTTCTGGGTGTTAAGCAGTTGGGTTTTTCGTGAAAATTGCTCGACAGATTTCCGACGATTATGCTTTTATCTGTAATGACAAGGTAGTTCTCTAAGCACTCGACTTGATAATGATAAAATTCCCCAAATGAACTGTTACTCATTTATTGTGCATCCCATACATATTATGAGTTCACGGCGTAGCATTAAATCTCAGAGGTAGTTGATAATTCACATGATAATAAATTATGGTAAGATTAATATTCAGTAACTTTCCTTCTCTCTCCATGAGATTATGTTATCGATATATTGATAATTTAGATATTTTTCTGAATTATCTTTGCAAGTTTTGTCAAACCTAGCAGTATTACGGCGGCCGACCAGCCTGTATAGACTGAGTACATTCCTCCCTCCTCTTCGAAGTTGCCACCTAAAAGAGAGCGGCCCGCCCATTTTTTCTCCATTAAATCGTACGATCCCCGCCAGCCTCCTTTCCAGAAAACGTCTTCTCTTACCTGTATTTTCATTAAAAAGGTTGCTAGCTTCTCTACGAATGTTTCCAAGTCTTTTCTCATCGTAACCTTTAAGGCTTCAATGGCTGACAGTAACGCGTAGCTGTTTGTGTAGACCAGATCCGCAAGATATTTATTACACTCTTCTGAAGCGTTTATTGATTCGTCATCACAATTCATTATACCTCCGGACTCATGCTGAAGCGTCATTAACCAACTCAGAGCTGCTTCTAAATTTTTCCTATATTCGTTAAACCCTAATCTCGATGCCTCTACTAACGGTAGGATTACCTCCGCGGTCTCGGAGGACGGAGGTCTCCAATTTTCACGCATCGGTTCACCTCGATACAGTTCATATGTGGTTGTTATCCTCCCATTTTGTTTCTGTTTATTGATTAGCCAATCTAACCCCTTAAGAGCAGCTTCAAGGTAAACGTTATTCTTGGTTGCGCTGTATAATCTTAATAATGAATAGGTGGCCCAATTAGTAGTCGTCACGAATACTGGAAACCACTCTCTGTCTTCAACGAGACAGGCTTTAAATCCACCTGACACATCCTGCGCGTCCAACAGAAAACGTGCAATCTTCTCTGCCACAGCATATTCTTCTTCGTTTATAAAATATATCAGGACCTTTGAATTATCGTTTATCCATGATTGATTAACCCAGACCTTTTTCTCCTCATCAAAGCCAAAAAAGTATCTATTGTTATGAATGGATTCAAGTAACCAGCGTTTTATGCCCTCCCTGATAGTGGCTAAATCTTGACTATCCTCATTTATCTCACTTAGTAGTAACCCAAACTCGGCGCAACAGTCTGGTCGAAACAATTTCTTTATTTGAAGTAGGTTTATCATAAATCTCTCATATATTGCATATTTATCTTTACCGATTTGCCTTGTCATAGATGTTAGCCAACCCAAACCAAGCTGTACACACTCATTTATCTCGCTAACTGATATTTTCATATGTGTCACCCCCTAAGTCTCCCTAACGTCAATCCTTGAATTAAACGTTCCTTAATAATAAAAAGTAATAAGATAGGAGGTATGACTCCTATTATGCCTGCAGCCGCAAGCTCACCCCACTGCACTCTATAAGTACCTACGAATATCTGTGAACCTATTGTCCAAGTACGGCTCTTTGTGATTGTTAAGATTAAGGCAAATAGGTATTCATTCCACGCTGCTATGAAGCTCAGTATTGATATTGAAACTATGGCAGGCATAATAATGGGTATCAGGATTCTTAACCATAGATTATAAATATCGCAACCATCTATAAATGCCGCTTCCTCAACCTCGTGAGGAATAGCATTAATAAAAGTGGTGAAGAACCAGACGGCCAGAGGAACATTAAAGATGGAATACACTAAAACCAGTGAAAGAAGATTGTCTAGAAGACCGATTAATTGAAAGATCACAAAGATTGGTATGCTAAAAACTATTGGCGGTGTCATTCTTAGGGTAAGAAGCCAGAACATAAAATTTTTACGGCCAACTCTCAATCTACTAACAGCGTAGGCTGCTGGAATAGATATTAAGAGTACGAGCGCAATGTTGAATAAAGCAACTAATAGACTATTTAACAAATAGGTGACGAATTGTGATGATAATACATTGCTATAATGTTCGATCGTAGGAAAGAAAGTTAGGCTTATGACTTCAGAGAATATCAAATCGGTGGGCTTAACAGAAATTACGCCGATCCACAGTATGGGAGATATGAATAAAAACGAGATCAAAAGTGCTATGATTGTATAAATGATTTTCATGTGGTCTGCCATCTTCTACTCACCAAGAAGCTATAGTATAACCGAGATAAGAGGATAGCCATAATCAAAACTAGCAAACTCAGGGCACTAGACATCCCTATGTTTCCCGAGTCAAAATATTTATAAATCAAAATTGACAACGTGGTCGTCGCGGTTCCTGGCCCTCCACCAGTAATTATATATACATAGTCAAAAGTCTTAAAAGCGTCAATCGTTCGAAATATTACTGCAACCGTTATTATTGGCAAAAGTAAAGGGAGCATCACGTATCTAAATAGTTTATATTTCGTGGCTCCGTCAATTTTAGCTGCTTCTAAGACAGCGGATGGAACGGTCTTTAAGCCTGCATAGATCACTAGGAAACAATAAGGTGTCCATATTAAGATGTCTATTAAAATCATTGCGGCTAACGCTGCTGCGCGTTCTCCTAATATCGAGATTTTTACATTCAAGATAGATAATATATAACTTACTATGCCGAACATGTCCGACAGCATTATTAAGAACATATATCCTACTACTGCTTGTGAAATTATGACCGGAATCATTATGATAACGAACAAGACTGATTTTCCATAAAAATTATAATTAAAAAACAATGCTAATAACAACCCGAAAATCACCTCTGCTCCTACGACAACGGTTACGTATAGTCCACTAACGAATAAAGAATTCCAAAAATCAGGACCCGATACTAGGTTGATGAAGTTGTTCAAGCCGGCCCATGACGGGTTATAAAAATTGAATGTATATATGTTCAAGAGGCTGAAATAAATTATTATCAAGAAAGGAATAAGAGATATTGGAATGAGGATTATAAGCGAGGGAAGAAGAAAAAGATTATTTCTATTAATTGCCCACTTCCTCATTAGTCATGCCCCATACTCTCCAGCTTCTTTCATTATGTTGACTGCTTCTTCGGCTGCCTTGTTTAAGGCATCCTGAGGCGTCAACTCTCCGCTCAGCATCTTGCTCAAATAGAATATGAGCCTATCCTGTATCGGTGAGAAAGACGCAGCTACTGGTAAAGAATGCCCATAATTCAAAATCTGGTTATACATCTTCTCCCAGTGAGGCGCCTTCTCCTTAAAGGTTGGATTTGTCAAAACTTTCCTAGTCGGTATAGGAAGGCCAAACGAACCGAGTAGTTGCGCGCCTTTATCGTCTAACGTCAGCCAGGTCATCACCTTGAATGCGGCTGCTTTTTTATCAGATGCTCCATTTATGACCATTGTCCATGTATGTGTGTATGCAGCAGGTTTGCCGCCGGGAGCGGCGGGGGGAGGCATAATTTCCACCTTATCTCCAAGGGCGCTCTTTATCTCGAAGTATGCTGCGTCCCACTGAATGCCAAATGCTACTTTCCCGTTCTTTATTGCCTCTAAGACCTTGGGATACTCATACGTGTTCCAGTCAGGTGGAACGATGCCGTGTTTTACTAGCTGGTAGTAGGTGTTAGCTGCTTTGAGTCCAGCCGGATTGTTAAATACTGGCAGTCCATCCTTTATAATTTCTCCTCCATAAGACCAGAGATAAATGTACCACTCCATAGGCATAGTCACGAAAGGGGCGCCGAAAATCGTAGTTCCATAATCGGTTGAAGAATTTGGATTGTAAGATTTAGTGAATCTCTTCGCTGTCTCTATAAACTTGTCCCACTCATCGATTTCATTTGGAGATACTAAGTCTGTTCTATAGTACAGAAACATAGTGCTTATCCATAGTGGTATAGCGTATGTCTTTCCCTTATATTTCACACCTTCGAGGGCTATTGGTAGGAACTCGTTTATGTCATACTTCATCGAATTGCGATCTGAGATGTAGCCGTCAAGCGGCTCTATGACGCCAGCTTTCGCGTACTGAGCGATGTCTAGATTGATTAGCCATGCGATGTCGAACTCTTTGGACCTTCCCAATAACGCTGTCTTAACCTTGTCGAAGTATTGGTCACGGCCTAATTCAACTATTTCGAGTTGAACGTTGAGCTCCTGGGCAGCCTCGGCGTTAAATACTTCAGCGGCTTTCTTTATATATTCAGCCTCTGGGCCACTCATCACGATCATAACAACTTTTTCTTTTGCGGGAGCTGATGGATTCAAAACAATAAGTGTAGCTCCTATAGCGATGCCGACGATAAGAACCACTACTACGCTAATGATCAGGTTTCTTTTTGATCTTTGGGTCATCATATTCATTCGATTTTTGAAGATGCCTATTATATAAAGTTATTTATACAATATATTTTTGGATCAGGGGTGTGGCTTCGTTTTATCAGAAGCTTGGGCTTGTTTTGAAGAGTTAAGCTCTGTCAGCTGTCCCCGATGCGGTTCAAATAAATTATTAATAAACGGTAAGAAAACCACAGAGTTCGAAGGGGTATATGATGGAGACCGTATAGTTGAAGAGAAAGAGACAGACCCAGAATACTACATACATGGGGTTGAGTGTGCTGAGTGCAAAGAAGACCTTTCAGACCTTCTTTTATAATGGCCTCGTCTGCTTAAAAACATGGAGACTTTGACGCAGACCTCCGCAAATACAATAACTGCTATGGCGTCATCACCAAGATACTGGAAGCCTATCATTGTTAAGGTTGTTGTAGCCGACTCCATTCCGCCGAAGAGGCTTGTCATAAGGGATTGTGACGTAAAGTGTATTGTAGGAGACATGCTGAATGACTATGTTGGTATAGGTGCTGAGAGGCATAAGAGGGAGATTGTCCCCCTTATCGAGAGGGCTTTAGCGGGTAAAGTCCCGATACGCCTAAAACCGCTTTTCTGGCCGAGACCGCCTGTCCAGCAAGCGGTAGTCGAAGTATCTCTCCGCTACGGAGGGTTTAAGCGCAGGAACGTGGTCAGGGCTATCGGGGACACCGTTAGAAGGCTTGAGGCTGTTGAGAAGATTAGACAAAAGGGCAGGTTCTACTGTGAAGGGGATTACCGATACATCAGAGGTATTTATACTCTGTGGCTTAAGCTTTACAGGATTGTCCTCAACCATCCTGACAGGCTGGAGAGAGGTGAGGACGCCGTAACAATCTACACGCCTTGAGTGGACAGGAAAATGGTTTCCGAAAGACTTGCCTATTTAGGTATTCCACACGTAGCCACTAGAGACGGCTTCATAGCTCCAAGGCAGCTTATCTTGAGAATGGGGCTTCCGATTGTGGAGAAGCAGGATAGTATGTGAGGAAAGGGCTCGATGAGGCTTAAACTACCCAGAACAGCTTGGAAGTCTTTAAACATACCAGATAAGGGGAGACCATATCGGTACTGTTAGGGGAGGTATGACATTACAGCAGGATGGAGGCTGAAAATACAAAACATGTATAAACCGCTGTTCCATTTAGAGGCTAACGAGGGGAGAGGGGTTAGAATAGCCCTGTGGGTTGAGGATGGAATATCATTTTTCAGCTATGAAGGAGATGAGGCGCCCCTGTTTATTTCATCGGGCCGTCAGCCACATTATGACAGGGGAGAGTGATATTGTAGTAAATGTTGTCAAACCTTCTCCAACAGAGTATTAAGGAAGAAACCAAGAAGAAAGAAATACAAATCAACCATCTAATATTATGGAGCCCGTCGCTCTTCCTGCCTGGGCTACGGGCTCCGTCTGATTGTTTCTTTGGGGGCGATTTAATGTTATGTCGCGCATTTGTTAAAAGACTCTTTTATATGTTGGTATTTGCATATCTGTGTAGATGCTTTGGTGAGTGTTCCGCTTTCTCCGCCTAGGGGGATGGATGACATTCTTCCAGACGAGATGCCGCTGCATCGGAGGCTCTTAGAGACCGTGAGGCAGCTTTTCCGGCTTTACGGGTATAGGGAGGTTGAGACGCCTACCGTCGAATATTTCGAGCTGTTCGCCGTGAAGTCTGGAGAAGATATTCTGGGCCACATGTATGTCTTCAAGGACGCGCATGGGAGGCAGCTGGTTTTGAGACCCGAGATGACTGCCCCTATCGCTAGGCTAGTTGCCGGGAAGTTAAGCAGGAGTCCCCTGCCCATCAGGCTCGGATATATAGCTGATTGCTATAGGCTGGATGAGCCGCAGTGGGGGAGGAGACGCCGGTTCTACCACGGGGGATTTGAGATCTTCGGCTCCAGTCACGCCTCGGCTGACGCGGAGGGCCTTTTAATCTTTGACGACTTCATGAAGAGGGCGGGGGTAAGTGAATACACTTTCAAGATAGGCCATGTTGGGGTTCACAGGGCCATCATGTCCTCGATCGGCATTGAATCCGAGGACCAGGACAGAGTTCTTGCGCTAATGGACCGGGGCAGGACTGAGGAGGCTGAGAAAATGGTGCGGCAGCTCTCAAAAAGCCAAGAGGGCGCCATGCTATTCAGTGAGGTCGCAAACCATAAGCCCGGACCGGCCCTAGAGACCTTGACCGACATCAAGGAGATAGTGGCAGGTAATGAACGGGCCCTTGGAGAGGCGCAAAATCTTCAAGAGATACTGAGTCTGGCGACCAGCGCCGTGGACCCCTCTATCCTGGTTTATCACCCGGGATTCGCTAGGGGTCTCTCATACTACACGGGCTTCATCTTCGAGGTATATGGACGCCACGCAGATGTCGCTCTCGGCGGAGGCGGGCGGTACGACGGCTTGGTATCCACTGTGGGTGGCCCTAACATTCCCGGCGTCGGATTCGCGATAGGGTTAACGAGGGTGATGCAGTATCTGCTGGATAAGATGGCTGTGAAGGTTGATCACGACTCAGCCCTAGTATACGTCGTGCCTTTATCTGATGATGCAGTGGGTGAGGCCTTTAAGGTCGCGACTCAGTTCAGAAGGGCCGGGGCATCCACTGAGTTTGAGCCATCAGTATGTAGTGCCGTTGAGGCTATTCGGAGGGCTGAGAGGAGGGGGGCGAGATTCCTCGCCATGTTGGGGAGGAGGGAGATCGAGAGGAAAGTCGTGAGTGTGAGAGATCTGGAGCGGAGAGTGCAGGAGGAGTGGGTTTTTGAAGAAGTATACGAGAAGGCTAAAACACTACTCAAAGGAATTAGGGTGAGCACATGAACCCCTCACTCGCCATAGAGATGGTCATAGTCATTTCAATCTTCTCGATCCTCTCGCATAAGCTAAAAATCCTCGACATCGCAGGGACAACCCTCGCAGCGGCGATAGGCACAATCATCTATTCAACTATCGGGAGAGTAGGATTCATCGTGATTACCGTGTTCGTGGTGACAGCGGGAATCTTTACAAAGCTAGGATACGACAGAAAGAGCCGGATCGGCGCTGCAGAGCCGCGAAAGGGGCTTAGAGGTTGGAGGAACGTCGTGGGGAACGGGCTGGTCGCGGCCTCCGCCGCTCTAGCATACGCCCTCTTACCAGCATACTCTGAGGTCCTGCTCGGCTGCTACATCGGAGCCGTCGCAGCCGTCTTCTCGGATACACTCGCCACAGAGACAGGGCTATTGAGTAAAGGTGAGCCACGGCTGATAATTGGTTTTAAAAAGGTGAGGGCGGGCACTCCCGGAGGCGTCACGCTGGTAGGATACCTGGGCTCGCTTCTCGCGCCTCTAATGCTGATTTTAGGCTATATTCCTGTAGGGGGCGTGAACCCACTCTCCTTTCAGGAAGTCGCGGCGATAGTTTTTATTGCTGGGCTGGTGGGGACCAGCGTCGATAGCGCTGTGGGGCAGCTTCTTCAGGGGACATACAGGTGTGAGGTGTGCAAGAAAATTACGGAGTCGAAAAACCACTGTGGGAGGCCGACCGTCTTGTTGAAGGGATACAGCCTAATAGATAACCATGTCGTGAATCTGATATGTAGTTTGAGCGGCGCCGTCGTTGGCGCGGTAGTCATGCTTGCCTTTTATAATACTGTCTGATGTATTCAACCCTGATCTTTGTCAAGCTGTCCTCTGGAAGTGTGCTGAGTATCTCCCACGCAACCTCAAGGGATGCATCGAGGGGCCTGTTTTCATCAACGCCTTGTTTCAGGAATCTGTTCTCGAAGAGGTCTCCAAACTCTATTAGGTTAATGTCTTGTGGTGAGAGGCTTGACTTTCCAACTATCTCTGCCAGAGACCTGAGCTGAACTGCACGGGAATATGAGGCGTATAGCTGGTTCGAGACATCTCCGTGGTCTGGCCTAGTTCTTTTCGGCGCTATCACTCCGGGGCCCATGAGTCTTGAGAGACTCATCAGGACGTTGATGGGCGGGTATATGCCTTTTCTGTGGAGGTCCCGGCTCAGAACTATCTGGCCCTCGGTTATATAGCCTGTCAGGTCTGGTACTGGGTGGGTGATGTCGTCGCTGGGCATGCTTAGGATTGGCATCTGTGTTATAGTCCCGCGTTTACCCTTAAGCCTACCAGCCCTCTCATATATCGAGGCTAAGTCGCTATACATGTAGCCTGGATAACCTTTCCTGCCCGGCACCTCTTCGCGTGCCGCACTAATCTCTCTCAGAGCTTCACAATAGTTGGTCATGTCCGTGATAATGACTAGGACGTTGTAGTCTCTCTCGAAGGCGAGGAACTCAGCAAGAGTCAGGGCGACTCTCGGAGTGATGACCCTCTCGATCGCAGGGTCATCGGCCAAGTTGAGGAATAAGGCCGACCTGCTCATTGCTCCACTCTCCTCAAGGCCTCTTCTGAAGAAGCGCGCCTCGTCGTTCTGAACACCGAGAGCCGCAAATATGACCGCAAACTCCTCCTCCTTACCAGGCACCACGGCCTGCTTAGCTATCTGGGCCGCAAGTAGGTTGTGGGGCAGCCCTGGGCCGCTAAAGACCGGAAGCTTCTGCCCCCGCACCAAGCAGTTCATGACGTCTATCGCCGAGATTCCTGTCTGGATGAAGTCGCTGGGATATTCTCTTTCCTCAGGATTTATAGGTGCGCCGCTCACATCTCTGTAATCTTCCGCCACTGGCTCTGGCAGCCCATCAATCGGCCTACCTAACCCGTCGAAGACTCTACCGAGAAGGTCTTCAGAGACGCCAAGCTTCATCGTATCCCCCAAAAACCTTGCCTTGACACCCTCCACCGAGAGGCCGCTGGTCCCCTCAAATACCTGAACAACAGCCTTCCCCTCACCCACCTCGAGCACGCGCCCCAGCCTGACTTCCCCACCCGGCGTCTCAATCTCCACCAGCTCCTCATAGGCGGCCCGAGTAACACGGTCAATCACCATAATCGGCCCTCGGATTTCTCGTATCGTAGTATACTCCAGCCCTGAGCGTGACCTGCTCCTCTGCATCTATCAAGGAGTTTGATGGCTGGTTAAAAAACCTCGCAGCTCCCCCCAGCCCAGCTGGAAGATACATATGGAGGAGAGAGGTGAGTTCTGTGGATGTCCGTAGCCTTTGGCCGCGGTTATTTAAGGACTCGTCTAGAGCTCATTCGTCTCCGCAGGTCTGTGAGGACTGCTCAGCGGGTCTACAGGATTCTTGAAGATAAGCGGGATGTCCTGATCAGGAGGCTGAGTGAGTTGGTGTCTGAGGCGCAGGAGATGAGGAGCAGGGTTCTCGCAAATCTCTCGGAGTCCTACAGACATCTCCTCCAAGCATATCTTGAGCTGGGGCCAGAGAGGATAGAGTCTATATCCAGCTCCGCGCCCGTAAGCCTTCAGATTAAGCTGAATACCTTCTCGATGATGGGGATATCTCTCGTCTCGATCGAGGCCAGCATCAAAGAGACTGGGCCACTCTACGGCTTTGGAGACACATCAATGAACCTAGACGAGGCGTCCCGGAAAATCAGAAACGTCATAGTCGATATCTGTAAAGCCGCGGCCGCCGAGAGCAATATCTTCAGAGTTGCCAACGAGCTCCGGAGGACTCAGAGACTCCTGAATGCACTCGAATACATAATCATCCCACGATACGAAGAGGCGATCAAGACGATATCTATGGCGCTTGAAGAGAGTGACAGGGACTATTTTGTCAAGCTCAAGCACATTAAGAAGTTGTTAGAGCGGCGCGCCTCGGCTAAAGCTTAAATGACGCGCCTCCACCCGTGTGTTGGAATGAGTATCGAGGAAAGGGTAAGCGAGGTTTTAAGGAAGTGTGAAGAGGAGGTTAGACTCTTAACAGCGCGACTGATATCAGACATAGAGAAAGAGACGCGGGATGTCCTTAAGAAAGTCTTGAAAAGTGGGGATGACGCTCGTTGAGCAGTGGGGAAGAGGGCTTAAGCCCTTTTTAGAGCCTCTCAGACCTCAGCCTTTTTCACCGATCTCATATAGTTGAGGCCTGAGGCCGTTATCAGGATTTGGCTGAGGAGTAGGCCGTTATATGCCCAAAGGCTGAATAGATATGTGGCAAACTCTAGGTAAGTCAGCCCATATTGGGGAGCCGTTAGTATATCGGCTAAGAAGAGCAGGGCCTTGAATGCTCCCCAATACTGAGTGAATCTGATTGCAAATCCTTTGCGTCTGAGGACAAGAAGGAGCATGATACAGTCAAGCAGCATAAGGACCAGCAATGCGTAAGCATGATCGGGTGCCACGGCCCAGAGCTCTGCATCGGTTAAAAGCAACGAAGCCGCGAAGAAGATTGAGAGCCCCAAAGAGAGGTTGACGAGTAGAAATCGCAAGACTTTTAACGCTCGAGAATAGTTATGATGGCCTCCTGCCCTCTCTCCCTGTGGCTTTGCCCGTAAGGTGGCGCCACGCTGCAGTAGTACTTGAAAGTGCCCGCATAGTTTGCCACGAACTCTACGGTGTCGATCTGACCCTTCGAGAGTCTTCTCGACTTTACATTGTAGGGAGATGGGCTGTTCTCATCTAATGTGAAGTCGTGTACAATAGGCCCTGAGCCGTTGCCGACTAAGGTTATCCTAACGTGGTCTCCGACACGGACTGTCAGCGTAGGCCCACCGCTTGAGGCGTTGAACCCGTAGTCTGAGAGGTATAGAGTAAAGGTAACCACTTTCCCAGTCGCCTCACCTGTCGTCATCACTGTCTCGGTCGTCAATGTGGCTGTGTTTTCCACCGTTGTTGTTTGCCTCAAGGGACTGAGAGGCTGTATTATAACGAGCGCGATTGATGCAATGATCACCGTAGCCACTATAACCGTGAAAAATACCAGTTTACTCGGCATGGAAGAAATCCATCTCCACCATATTTAAGGCTTGTTGATAATTACATTTCTGAATACTGCAAAAGCTATTGGCTCTGATGAAGTACTTAGAATAAAGACGTGGATGTAGATAGTTATGCCCGAAGGTTCGCGTGCGGTGTCTTAGAAATAGTTTAGTAGGTGCGCTCCACTGGCTTATATTTGGTCAAGACCACTTGTTTGTACGCGAATTCTATTCCTCCGACCACCCTGTAGGCTAAGATGTGGTTTAGCCAGTTCTCGTCGTCTCTTTTCGGATAGTCAACCCTCGCGTGTGCGCCCCTGCTCTCACGCCTATGGACAGCGGCGGCGCCTATCACTTCACAAACATCAATCATGCATTCAATTTCCAAGACATTCATGAGGTTCGTGTTGTAGTATCTGCTCTTATCCTCAACTCCTAGCTCCATCTCAGCCCTCAAATTCCTCAGCTTTCTCAGACCCTCCTCCATACTCTCCTGTTCTCTGAAAACGTGGAAATGCCGCTCCATGATAGACTGAATCTCCCTCTTCACGTTGTACGGGTTTAACCTCGGCGCGGGTCCCAAAAGTTTATCAAATATTCTTCTCTCCTCTAATTCAACGTCCTCTTTTACGGGTTCGACGGGTTGATGAGTCATCGCGAATCTCGCGGCCAGCTCCCCCGTTATCCTGCCCCAAACCAGGCACTCGCTTGTAGAGTTTGAACCCAGCCTGTTGGCGCCATTTATGGAGACACAGGATACCTCTCCCGCCGCCCAGAGACCCGGTAACTCTGTTGCGCCGTCAATGTTTACGTCAACGCCACCCATGTAATAGTGGGCGACCGGCCTCACAGGTATGGGTTCGTTGAGCGGGTCTATGTTAGCCGTGCGGATACATATCTCCCTGATGCTCGTCAATCTCTTCTTAACTATCTCTGGTTCAAGGACTGTTAGGTCGAGCAGAAGGTAGTCCTCCCCATCCTCCGTCTTAAGCCCTCTGCCCTCTCTAATCTCGGTTACCATAGCCCGCGAAACAATGTCTCTAGGTGCCAAGTCTTTTGCCTTGGGGGCATACCTCTCCATGAACCTCTCGCCGTTTTTGTTACGAAGAATCCCTCCCTCACCTCGCGACGCCTCAGTGATCAGGATTCCGCTTGGGACAAGGCCCGTGGGGTGGAACTGTACAAACTCCATATCCTTTAACGGCATTCCTGCCCGGAATGCAATTGCGTAACCGTCGGGAGTCGAGCTATGCCCAAATGTGGCGAAGCTGTATATCCTGCCTGCGCCGCCAGTTGCCAGAACCCCGGCCTTAGCGCTGAAGACAGCGGGCTCCCCATTCTTCAGATTCATTGCTACAACGCCTGCGAAACGCCCATTGTTTTTCAATATCTTGGTAGCATACCACTCATCGTAAAACACTATCTCATCATATTTCAGGCAGGTATCGTAGAGTGTGCTCATCTCGTAAAAACCAACCCTGTCCTCAGCATAGCAGGCGCGGGGGTAGCTCTGCCCCCCAAAGTATCTCTGAGCGATCTTTCCATCCTTCCTCCGAGACCAAGGCATTCCCCAATGTTCAAGCTGTATAATCTCTAGAGGTGCGAGGCTTACATATCTCTCAACCGCGTCTTGGTCAGCGAGAAAGTCGCTGCCCTTCACGGTGTCCCATATATGTGACTCAAACGAGTCGCCCTCCTCCGGATAAAGAACGGCAGCCGTGCCACCCTCAGCTGATACGCTGTGAGACCTCATGGGCTGAGTTTTAGTGACAACTGCGACACGAACCTTTCCTCGCCCAGTCCTTGCAGCCTCTATAGCAGCCCTCAACCCCGCAAGACCGGAGCCAATCACGGCCACGTCACATTCAATTCGCTCCAGAAGGCATCACCCCAGCAAGCCAAGCTTCTCTGCTCATCTCTACTTGAAAGTTAGAGAAGGTAATGAATTTTTATGTGTTCACGCATAATTTCGGGGTAAGGTGTGGTGAAGCCACAGTGTGGGCAGGTCTCAACCGACACGCTTGGTCTCTTCAAAGCCGCTGCGACCCTCGCAACCCTCTCCTCAGAGGTCGCCCTTATCATGATACTGTCCTGAGCAAGCTCAACAGAGTAGCCACCCTCCAATCCGAGCCTGTCCAAAATGTTCTCCAGCCACCTAACAAGTTGTGGAACGCTCAAGTCACTGTCTAACATGAGAGAAAGATCAACCACCACATCGTGTTCTCTAGGAAGTGCAAATCCTCCCTTCTCTGACAAAAGATCTGAGAGCTCGTACGCGATGGTGGTTGAGAGGGGCTCTAGGCCTATTAGCTTCACAAGTATTGTCCTCAACCAGTTCACCTGATTAGGGAGCTTGTTGCTGAGCCCCTGACGATCTTGATTCTCTCCACTCCACCGATCCTCTCGATATATTCGGCGACGATTGGGGGGAGGTATTTTTTCCAGTCCCCATCCTCAGCCATCAAGAACCTTACCCTAGTTGCGCTCAGAACCTCTCTGTTTAAGAGTTTTGCCTCTCTAACCTCTATCCCCTGCTCGACGAGAAGAAGCTTTACGAATGGGTTGTTGGTGTATGCGACCTGGAATTTTGGGCATGTGGAGACAAGCCTCTGGACCCAGAGCTTGTGCTCACCGATGTCCGGCACAGTCACAGTAATTATTCTTGAAAGGTCTTGGCCATCCTCATCTAGGGCAAGCCTAATCATCTCTATTCTTTCGCCTGCCGTGAATGGGTTTTCAAAAGTGTGGCTGAACTGGCTACTTCCTATGGCGATTACCGCCTCATCGAACTCCTCCAATATCTCCCTTACAGCTGAGAGGTGCCCCAAATGGAAAGGCTGGAACCTCCCGATCAAGACAGCCCTTCTAAGCTCTTTTAGCCTCAGTTCACAAACCACCGCCTGAATTAGAGTACTTGAAGCCTTTAATCAACATTTTGCACGGATCATCCAGATCCTTCTATGTGAATATCTGAGTAGTGTGTCTTCCTGTGGAGGATATCCCTTATATTTTAAGGGGGAGAGCGGCCTCTCTTGCAGTTGGGCGAGAACCGCTTAAATAGCGAGGCAGCTAGTTGGGTCTTGACGATGAGTGTGAGTCCAAAGAGGGTGAGGCCTCCCATAGCGGTGGAGGTTGTGGACCTTAGGAATCTAGCCAGGCTAGTTCTTAACAAGCCGGAGCCAGACGGGTTATTCTGGTATTTCACCTTGGGCCGCGAGCAGATTATAGGAAGCCTTTTCCTCATTCCATACTGGAGGGGAAATCTTCCTCTCTTCTGCTACACGAGGTTATCCTCCGACACTAAGCCCGGCGCCTTCCTCGCCTACAGAAGCATAGGGCAAGAAGAGAGCTACTTCACGAACTCAGGCGATGACCCGAGATACGTTTACGGAGCCGTAATGGACATAGAGTCTCCCCCAGACTTCCTGACCAAGTCTCTAAAGAACAAGACGGTCAACAATGCAATAAGGCCTGTCCTAACCAAAGCTAAGGAGATGACCGTACTGATCAGAACTCTGCTCATTCTCTCCGAGGAGTATTCCTCATCGCCGATTTGGAGCTTTAAACACAACGGACACTCAATCCTCGGCGTCATCGCGCCTGTGTTCGACTACTACGACGCAAACGCGCTCCCAGTGTTCCTCTATGTGGAGAGTGAGGAGGAGCCGAGAGGGGGATTTCTGAGATACATGACCGAGAATGGGAGGGAAGTCGCGAGCTATGTTGACTCAATCGGAGAGATGAAATACTTTTACGCGAGAATCGTGAAGCTCGCGCACATGCCTCTATGGAATGTCCTTTATAGAGGTGAGGAGAGGCGGAACGTTAGAGGGCCCAAGGTCCGGGAGGCCTGATCTTTTAGTAGCGTTTCTTTGGATTTTGTTGAACTACGCTAAATACTTATAAGCGTCCGTCAAGAAAAGGTTAATATTCTACAGTGGATTAAACACGTCAACCAGACAGGTGAAACAGATGGTTACCGCTAATTTGACAAGGGACGCTACAGGTGTCAGGTCAAACCTGGTGGTGATGGACAGGTATCTCTCGCTTCCCAAGAAAAATAACACAGAGTTCTGGACAGAGGCTCGTATCGAGCACATCAGGCGTCTTGCTACTTCTGGGAGGCCCCAGATGGTCTGGGATCGCTGCAAGTTTGAGACTTCGAGAATTATAGACCGGGTTTTTTTTAAGCGGGAGCTAGATGAGGGCGGTGGAGAGAGTGAGCCGCCTCTCGACGTTCCAGAGGATGTAACCGATTCAATCTATGCCTTCTATGACCGCCTCTGGATGAGGCATCCCCTGTATCTTGGCGATATGTCTTTCGGGGCGCTGAGCGGAATACCCAATACCGCCATTGCGAGGGCCGCAGACCTGACGGGTACTCTCGCCGGCGTGGGTGAGGGTGGCCTACACCCCGAGGTAGGGATGTGTAGGAGGATAGCGATACAGTGGGCTTCCGCAAGGTTCGGACTGGACTTAGATGTTTTGAACAGGGGTGTCGCGGTAGTTATCAAGATAGGGCAGGGAGCTAAGCCTGGCATAGGCGGACACCTCCCCGGAGCTAAAGTCGTCGAGATAATATCTCTGACGAGGAGGATACCCGTGGGTGTGGACGCGATCTCGCCCGCACCCCACCACGATATTTACTCGATTGAGGATTTAGAGCAGAGGATCTGGGCTCTCAAAGAGGCTACAGGAAAGCCTGTCATCGTCAAGGTAGCTGCAACTAACTACATCCCATACATTGCATCTGGAGTTGCCAGAATGGGCGCCGATGGCATAATAATAGACGGGCAGGGAGCTGGAACAGGAGCCGCTCCAGCGGTTGTCAGGGACAATGTTGGGATCCCGATAGAGCTTGCGGTGGCTGCGGCCGACTCGATGCTTCGGAGAGAGGGGCTGAGAGAAGGGTTCACAGTTATTGCTGCAGGCAGGGTCAGCTCCGCTGAGGACGCGGCAAAGTTGGTCGCGCTCGGCGCCGACATCCCCTCAATCGGGACCGCCGCTCTGATCGCGATGGGCTGCATAATGGTGCATAAGTGTCACATAGGGTTCTGCCCCGCGGTTATTACTAACAGGATTGATGAAAATCCGAGAAAAATGCTCTCACTCGAGGCATCAACCCGCTGGGTAACCAATCTGATAGAAGGTTGGTCCGCGGAGTTGAAGCTTATCCTAGAAAGGCTGGGGATGAAGAGTATAGAAGAGCTGAGGGGGCGAAGAGACCTCCTGGTTGGTGTTAACGTTAGTGAACCATCGCTGAGGGTTTTGGGGATTAGGGGTGAAGACTCGTACTCATGAGTGTTTGGAGACAAGACATAGTTCTGAATCTCAGAGCTCTTGCGGGAGTCGAGGGGAAGACACCTGGAGAGCCGCCCATAACCAGCATGGGGGCCACAAATCCCCCATTCGTCGAAAAACCCCAATTCATACTGGACCACATAGTCTCAGACGGCGCGCAGGTCACGAGACCCAGCATAGACCCCTATAGAGAGCCAACAGAGACAGAGATACTACTCTTCGACAGTGAACTAAGGCTCTCGATGCCAATAATTCTGGGTGGTCTTATTGGCTGTGAACCATCACATATTCCGCCCCTTCTCTTAGCATGCTTCCGAATGGGCGTCGGTGTCCATCTAGAGTCTGGGCAACCACCATCGATCCAAAGAGAGATTCGGAGGTTTGTCTTTCTCGAGGACACCTCAGCAGCGTCATCCACAGATAGATATGGACCCTTAGTGATCAGAGTTGACGACCAAAAATTCCAATCAGTCTTAGAGGCTCTGCATGCTCGTTTCCCCGAATCAAGCCAATTAGTTGCGAGGCTTCCATGCTACTCTCAGCCCACAATCTATGTCAAAATCGCCCACGCAGGGTTTAAGGCACTAATAATCGATGAAGACCTCGGAGGCGATGTGCCTCTTGAATTGGCTCTGTCTCTGGCCGACCGCGCCCTGAAAGCTGATAAGATAGGAGACTACCCTACCCGCTATATGGTAGGGCTCATAGCGTCTGGTAGCAGGATTAGGGGGAGCGCCGACATTTTCAAGCTGGGGGGTCTAGGAGCCGACGCATGTATCATCAAGGATGCGTGGCGGATAGCGGTCGACTATAGGCAAGACCTGGCTGGAAGGCTGTTGTCTGAGAGGCTTGAAAATCTCTTGATAGGCATGCAGAGGGAGATTAAGCTCTTGATGGGGGCCGCGGGCGTTAGCTCTTACCAGAGCACAATAGTCGGCAGCAGAGAGCTGTTTAGGGCCCTAGACCTCCCACACGATATCCTTTACAAACTTGGGGTGAAGCCGGCTGGAGAATAGCTTCCAAGTCACTCAGGTGAAGTCGGGCTGCGGCATATTTGGGGTACTAAGATTAGTACATTCTAAGCCCATACAGCCAAGCGTGGCGCTCAGCGGAATCGAGTGCGTGAGATATAGGGGAAGCAGGCTTGGAGCAGGCTTTGCAACATTCAAACTCGGCGCGGACCAGAGAAGTAAGGTCAAGCTATTCGCAAAAACAGAGGAGGATGCCAAGCATGTCTACAATTCTCTCAGAGCCCATCTTCCAGATAGCCAGATGTCACAGCCGGTTCTGGAGTACACTCCAACTGAAAGAAACTTAGCCTCATACAACATGTATGTCAAGGCGGATGCAATAAAGCTCTGGAGAGCCGTCCAAGAGATTAACATGGAGCTGAGTAAAGATGGGTTTAGGGGGCGGATCTACTCCTGGGGCCGGTATGTCGATGTCTTTAAGGGAATCGGTTACCCTGCCGATGTTTATGAAATGTACGGCATTGAATCCAAGGGCTATCAGGGGGATCTCTGGATTGCTCATACGAGGCAGCCCACTAACTCGCCGGGCAGGTATCCGATCTGGTCTCACCCCTTCGCGAGCGGGGACTGGGCTATAGTTCATAACGGCGACATAAGCTCCTTCGGAGCTAACATGGAGCTGCTGTGGTCCCTCGGCTATGCAAGCTTTGTAGGAACGGACAGCGAGGTCATAGCCTATCTCCTCGACTATCTTACAAATTTCCAACACCTCAATGTCCAAGAAGTTGCAAAGATCCTTTGCAACAGGTTTACCAACGGCATAGTCGACCATGAGACCGTCAAGCTTCTGCATAGGTGGCGTGGAGCAAGGCTTGACGGCCCATTTAGCGTCATCGCTGGATACTGCGACGGGTATGACGTCTATCTCCTTGCCTTCGCAGATAGATTCAAGTTCAGACCCATAGTTGTAGGTCAGGATGAGAACTATGTTTTCGCCGCTAGCGAGGAGGCGCAGATACGAACTATAAGCCCGGCCGCCCGCGTCTGGACACTCGAGCCCGGGGAGTATTTCCTTGCCTCGCTTAAGAGAGGAATACTGTACCCAGGCCGCGCACTCCCCGAAAGGTTTCACGGATTAACTCATGTTTCAACTGCTAAGCCCTTCAGCGCGGACATGATAGATGCCTCACACATGGATTACCAGAAGCTTAACAAGGTGATACGTGAGAGGCTAAAGTCGAGTGCGTTGGAGGTTAATATCCATGGAGTTAGGGGACAGAGATATATCGGCGTCGGCATCAAGTCTACCGCAAAGCTGAGAATCTTCGGCACACCTGGCAACTGTCTCGGAAACCTGAATGCAGGCCTCCGAATCGAGGTGTTTGGCAATGTCCAAGACGATGTGGGCGATGTAATGACGGATGGCAGCATAATTGTGCATGGTGATGCGAGAGATGTATTGGCACAGGCCTTTCAGGGGGGCAAGATATACATCAAGGGCAACGCAGGCAACCGCTGCGGAATCCAGATGAGGGAATTTAGGGACCGGAAGCCCATACTGATAGTGGGTGGAAGGGTCGATGATTATCTCGGCGAATATATGGCGGGAGGGATCATCGTGGTTCTCGGATTAAATTATTTGGGAACGGACGTTGAGGTGGCCGGCAACTGCGTCGCGAGTGGGATGGTTGGAGGAAGAATCTATATTAGGGGTAGAGTCAGTCCAAGCAAGATAGGTCTCGCCCCACCCAGAGTTGACGTTCTGAGATACTTGTGGGGTCTTGTTTTAGAAGGGTTGTTGCCTGAGACCACATACGGCAAGATTGCCAGCTTAGCAGATTTTTCTCTCCAAACATTAAAGGGGATTCTACCGAGCGAGACCTTCAAAGCAGTCTCAAAACTCTACACGAGTAAATACTGGAAAGAGCTTGTTTCCGAATATAGACTTTTGAATAACGAAGACGTTTCTCTGTTGGGTAGCTATCTCCAAGAGTTCGCCGAGGTGTTTAATCTCCAAGAAGAGGTCAGCCATGTCATAAGGCATGAGCCTTTCACAGTGATCTATCCGAGGCAATGGCCTCAGACTAGCGTGGTTCAGCCTGAGGAGGGCTAGATTGTCTGAGTCGGTCGGAGCGAGTTAAAATCCTCCTTGACGACCTCTAAAACAATGTGTGTCGATGTCCTCTCCACGTAAGGCATGCGTAAAACCCTCTTAATGAACTGGCTTAGCTCCTGCCTATCCCTGAACTTTGCCACAACTATCGAGTCTACCTCGCCTGTAACGTCGTAGACCGCCACCACATTTGGCTCATTAGCCAACTCCTTCTGAACCTCGAGGAGCCTACCCTCCCTAATCACCAGCTCAATAACAGCGGTAATGTCAAGCCCGAACTTTGAGTAATCCAAAACCGCCGTGAACCCCTTGATCAGTCCTTGCCTCTGAAGCCTCGAGATCCTGTAAGCCACAGTCGCTACCGAGACGCCTAGGGCCTTTGCCAGCTCCCTATAGGAGGCACGCCCGTGCTGACAGAGTATGTGTAGCAGCTTGAGGTCGATTTCATCGATTTTTTTCAACATTTATTCTGAATTCCTGAACACAACTATATAAACCCTACCATTAAAGTCGATACAAAGCGGGGCGCCACAGCCCATAAAAATCATTTAACACCCTGAGGCCCCCTTTTTCTACCCAGTCTCAGAGCCCTCTTCTCGGAATCAGCTGTCGAACCCTTAAGGTAGATTACGCGGGCTGGGTAGGGGATCTCGACACCCTCCTGCCTCAACCTCTTGACCAGCCTCTTATTCATCTCATGGATCTGTAAGCCACGCTCCCTCACGCTGTTGGCCCTCCAGATAATTGTATAGTTGAGGGAATACTCTCCTGGGGCGAACCTTATGAGGGGGGTGAAGCTGGGATTCGCGCCGCCTATCTCGGAGACAGCCCTAGTGGCCTCGTCGAGAAGTATTTGCTCTACTCTGTCAGGGTCCTCGTCATAGCTTACACCTATCGTTGTTGAAAGTGACAATTCCCGCTCGGGCAGGTCATAGTTGGTCACTATTGACTCTGCCAGCTTTTTGTTGGGCACTATTATGACATTGTTGGGTAGAGTATGTATCTTGGTGGTCCTCCAGCCGATATCGATTACCGTCCCCTCACCAACTCCCTCTATGCTGATGAAGTCGCCGACTCTGATTGACTTTTCAGCCAAGACGTAGAATCCCGAGAAAAAGTTTGCTAACGTGTCCTGAAGCGCGAGCGCGATTGCTAGCGCGCCTATGCCGAGGGAGGCGACCAAAGGAGTTATCTCTATCCCCAGCTCTGACAAGACTATAACAAGAGCCAAGGAGATCACGACTATCTTCGCGACGAGCTGCCCGAGACTCGTGACCTGAATCGCGGCCCCAATCCTCACTCCATAATACTTTATAATGCCGGCAGCTATGTTTGCCAGCGTCCAAGCGACAGACAGGATGAGCAGTGCTAGAAACCCCCGCTCTATGACTTGGGCGAGCTGGGCTGGAATGATTATTAGGCCGAGACCCGCGTAGAGGCCCCCAATGAGAAACCAAAGAAGGATTGGTGTTTTAATTGCTCCGAGAATAACGTCATCAAGCTTGGACTCAGTCCTCTCAGCCCAGTGACGGATAACACTGATAAGAAGCCTCCTCACAATCAGCCCTACGCCGAAAACGACAGCAAAGACTATACCCGCATAGAAGTACTGTTCCAGCAGCGACAAGCCCTTCGGCTACCATCTCTCACGCCAAGTAATAACTTTTCAGAGATTCGAGGAGACCCGCAAAGCACGCGGCATAGTTGTTGGCGCCGTCTACACAACAGCCAAGACAGTCGATCTCATTATTGAAAATAGCTACTAAAGTCTCTGCAAAACTGTCTTAGCCCGGGCCGGATTCGAACCGGCGTCCCCGGGGGTCTCCTCCAAGGATGCTGGATCCAGAGCCCGGGATCCTTGGCCCCCTCATATCTGGCCTGCTCCGGGGGTTTGGCCGCTAGACGACCGGGCTATCTTCACTGTTTCTCAATGCTTGCTGGTATTTTATTTTATTGGGCTCTGTACGCATATTTTTAACCTCCTCAGTCCCATATTTTTGCGGTGTCTAAAACCGTGAGTGAGTCTGTCCTGCACTTGAGGTCTACTCCTGAAATGAAGAACCCAGTTATTGTTGTAGGGCTAGCCGGCTGGCCTGACGCGGGAGGGGTTTCTTCTCTCTCAGTATCTTATCTCATAGACTCTCTTAACGCTACGCAATTCGGGCACATAGATATGTCGCAGTTTATCGATCATACACAGCACCGACCCTTCGTGGTTATAGAGGACGGGATGTTGAAGACGATTGTTATGCCCAGCTTCGATATATACAGGGGGATAGCTGGTGAGAGGGACATAATCTTGATTCGGGGCTATGAGCCGCAGAGTGGCTGGGATAGGCTGATGAAAGGCATCTTCTCTCTCGCGGATAAGTTCGGCGTAGAGGAGCTCGTCTCCATAGGAGGGCTTCTCGACAGAGTTCCACATACGAGGCCGGCTAGGCTTTCATTCCTCACCTCAAACAGGCAGCTCTATTATAGGGCTCTTACACTTGGGCTTAGACCCTCAAACTATCAAGGACCCGCAAGTATCCACAGCTTCCTCATGAACGAGTGCGGTAAGCTGGGCATGAAGGCGATTTCTGTCTGGGGGCATGTTCCTAGCTATCTCAACATAGCTAATCCACGGGTTGTGTCTGCCGTGCTTGAGAAGGTTGGGAAACTCCTCGACATCGAGTTTAACCTTGACAGGCTCTACGTTGAGGCCACTGTATTCGAGGGTAAGGTTTCAGGGCTTATCGAGCAGGATTCAGAGCTCAAGCGACTTGTGGAGAGTCTTGAGAGGGAGTATGATGAGGAGTCTAAGACGCCGGGCTACATAGTGTAGACCTCATGGCAAGGTGTGGGATGCTGAGATTTTCGATACTGGGTTGCGGCAGGATGGGGTCTTGGTTTGCGAAAAGCCTCAAGAACAGGGGTGCAGACCTCCTCCTCTACGACATCCGCCTAAGTCGCGCAGAGAAGATAGCTGAGAGTGTTGGCGGACGCTATATATCCTCCCTAAGCAAAATACCCACAGACCGCCCTATATTGTTGGCACTACCTGTGAAGGCCACGGGCCAAGTTATAGGCCGGCTTGCCTCAGAAACTGAGGCGCAGCTCAAGATCGTCGAGATCTCGGCATTCAAAAAGCCGGTCCACCCATACATCCTCAGGGCTAGGAGGAGAGGGCACATAGTCGCCTCAATTCACCCGCTCTTTGGCCCAGGTCAAAAAGATGATAGAGGGACTCTAACACTGCACGTGGAGAGGAGAAGCATCATGGAGGATAGGCTTGTAAGGTTGCTACTCCCCAATACCCGTCTTAAACGGTTGAGCGTTGAAGAGCATGATAAGAAGATGCTCGTAGCCCTCGCCTTAACACACTTCATAGGCATCACAGCATCCAAGCTACTATCTGAAATTGAGAGCACAAGAATCTTGACCAAAAGCCTCGAGGCATTACTTTCACTTGTCTCCATCTCCATACTAGAGTCTGCGGAGTTCTACTCCGACTACCCGATGACAAGTAGAGAGGCTTTGCGGCTGTTCAGAAAATATAACAACACTGTAGACACCATGATTAGGATACTTCAAAGCGGTCAAGCTCCAAAAAATATCAAATCTGTCGCTAAATCTTTGGGACGCCGGTATGATATGCCCGGAATATATGAAAGGCTATACAGCTTTTCAAAATAGTGGCGGTAGGAAAGACTCATATACGCGGAGGAGGCTCCATAGACCATGCAGAAGTATACTCTTCCACAGTTGCCATATGCATACAATGCTCTCGAGCCGGTGATATCTGAGCAGATAATGACGCTGCACCACACGAAACATCACCAGGCATATGTGAACGGCGCCAACGCTGCTTTGGACAAGATCGAGAAGGCGGCGCGCGGAGAGTTAGAGATAGATGTCAGAGCTGTTCTTAGAGACCTGAGCTTCAATCTTGACGGCCACAAGCTACACTCCATATTCTGGCCCAACATGGCTCCGCCAGGGAGGGGTGGGGGAAAGCCCGGAGGCGGCATCGCTGACAGAATAGAGAAGGAGTTTGGAGGATTCGACCGATTTAAGAAACTTTTCAGCGACGCCGCCAAGACTGTTGAGGGCGTGGGTTGGGCGCTACTCCTCTATGACTCCGAATCTGACAGGCTTATCTTGACGCAGATAGAGAAGCAGAATCTCATGCATCTGGCTCAGCTTCCAATACTTCTCTCACTAGATGTCTGGGAGCACGCCTATTATCTTCAGTACAAGAATGACCGCGCCAGCTATGTGGATGCGTGGTGGCAGGTTGTAAATTGGGAGGATGTTGAAAAGAGGTTTAATAGGGTAAAACCTTAAAGCTCCAACATACCGAATCTGATAATTTGAGTGAACCTTTCATATGAAGCTCCTCGAGCATGAGGGCTTAAGACTTCTAAGCGAGGCCGGGATACCTGTCCCCAGCTTCATCGTTGTTAAAAGTCCTGAGGAGGCTGAGAGGGCTGCAAGCCGGATTGGTCTACCTGTGGTCTTGAAGGCGCAGGTGCTTGTGGGAGGGAGGGGGAAGGCTGGTGGCGTCAAAGTTGTTGAATCGCTTGAGGCAGCTCGTCGCGTGGCCTCTGAGCTCCTCGGCTCCAGAATAAGGGGGGAGATTGTTGAGGAACTGCTGGTCGCGGAGGTGGTTGAACATGTCGAGGAACTGTACTTGTCCATAATCGTTGACAGGGCCTCAAACTCTCACTTGGTTTTGGCGTCGAGGATGGGTGGTATTGATGTGGAGGAATTATCGAAAAACCATCCTGAGGCTCTTGTGAGAGTCTCGATTGACCCTTTGACCGGTTTAAGGGATTGGCATACACGGATTATTCTCAAGAGGCTAGGCCTCTCCTCGCCGGCGGGGGACAGACTACGCGGCATCATAAAGAGTCTTTACAACGTTTACACACACTATAACTGCGACCTAGCAGAGATTAACCCTCTCTCGCTGAAGAGCGATGGAGAATTGGTGGCTCTCGACGCGAAGGTAATCGTTGATGATAATGCCGCGAGGGTTCGGGGGCTTAAGCTCGGCAGGGAGGTGGGAGCTGAGAGTGAGGCGAGCAAGCTGGGCCTCAACTATGTGGAGCTTGATGGGGAGATAGGGATAGTGTGTAACGGCGCAGGCTTGACTATGGCTACAATGGACTTAGTTAATTCTCTGGGTGGTAGGCCGGCGTGTTTTTTGGACCTAGGAGGTGGGGCGACAGCTGAGCTCGTCTACAAGGCGCTTAAGCTCCTGTCCGAGAGGCCTCACGTCAAGGTTGTTTTCTTAAATGTCCTCGCGGGGATAACAAGATGCGACGAGGTAGCGGCGGGGGTTGTCCGTATTTATGACGAGCTGGGAGGGGCTAAAAAGATTGTTGTAAGACTAGTTGGGACCAACGAGGATGAGGGGAGAAGGATTCTCGAGTCGAGAGGTATAAGTTACTTCACGAGAATGCTTGATGCTGCTCAGGAGGCTGTGAAGCTGGCCTCCTGAAAGCCGCTATGGTGCGGGGATTTCTTCTTTTTCCTCGGCTTCGGGCTCTTGCAGGACGGCTCTAGCCCTTATACCTCTCCGAAAGTCCATAAGGCCTATGACGATGAGTGGGCTGGCTGCCAGAGAAAGCAACAGATTAACAGAGAATAATCCTGCCAGCTCCGCCATGAGGCCTTGGACAAAGGGAGACGAAGCCATCCCCACAGCCACTAGAGCCAAACCTATGAGGGTTGGCGCTACGCCTATCCCCAGACCTAACCCAACTGTAACCAGTCCACGAGACGCCCTGTCCATTTCAAGAAAGGCCCCTCACGCGCCTCCGAATAAATTATTTTACGAGACGGCTTTGGGGGAGATATCACAGTAATACCCCGCTACAGTTCCATAGAAGCCTTATTCACGCGGGCTAAACGCCGAGCAGCAGCTCATCATCAGGAATGCCCGCCACGTGGAAGACCTCTTTCTCCTTCATCTCTGGCTTAAGCGCCCTGTATCGCTCGTAGAATGCACTCCTAACAGCTTCAACGGCCCCGAAGAGCTCCTCCATGTCTCGATAGCTACCCCTTAAGACCCTATACTTCAACCCCCCGTTCACCTCCTCAGCAATCACGCACCTTACCGAGCCGCCAGACTTTTCATAGCCTTTCAATCTGCCCCGCCCCGCAGTCCTAGCGCGGGCCTCAACAAGCACAGCAACCCTCCTCTTACGCCCTCCCTCATACCTAACGAGCTCAAGGCTGAAACCACAAGCCCCGAACCACCTGTAAATCCGCCTCTCCATCGGATAGTGCCTGAGAGTCGCCAAGCCAACCGTCTCGGGGTCTTTAATCAGCTTTACAATCTCGTCCACGATCTTCTTAGCCGACATACCTCACTCGCCCACGCTCTCTGATGTCTATTCATAGCCCGATATTTAAGCTGGCTGGAGGCAAGCTTAGATCAACCGCGGGCCCGGAGGGATTTGAACCCTCGACCTACCGGTTAAGAGCCGGCCGCTCTACCTGCCTGAGCTACGGGCCCAGTCAAACCACTCATCCTCGATTAATTTAAACATGCAACCGCCCCGAGGGCGGACAACAATATGACAATTGCTAATATATGTGGGGGGCCTCTATCTGGTGCCTTGCTGCGGCGAGTCATGGCTCTTCTGGCGGCCTGGTCTGTCTGCGTCTTAGCTGCGCTCGGCTGGGGTCTTAGGCGCGAGTGGCCCGACTTTGTACACGACAGCTATGGCTTCCCATTCCCGTGGGCCATTCACACACTTGTCACGTTTACGGGGCCGGCAGACTTCTGGGTCGTAAACATCAACGCACTTATCCTTAACCTTGTATTCTGGCATGGAGTCTTGGGAGCGGCGTTGGCGCTGTTGCTGAGGAAGAGGCGTTGACTTCTCGCAGGCTGGGCTAGATTTATACTCGAGTGCGCGTTGCTTAGTCTGGTGAGGGAAACTCGGCAAATGGGTTGTCGGAGGCGCGTGGCCATATATTCATGGAGTCCCGCACATAGGTAATCTGATAGGCTCTGAGCTATCGGCAGATGTCTTCGCCAGATACCTCAGGCTCAAGGGCGAGGATGTGGTATTTGTGAGCGGCTCAGACGAGCATGGCACACCAATCGAGGTAGAGGCAGCTAGGCAGGGAGTCGACCCTAAGAGCCTAACGGACAAGTATCACGAAAAAGTTGTAGACCTCTTCAAGAAATATAACCTCTCCTTCGACAACTATACCCGCACCCATAACGAAGTCCACATCTCCTTCTGCCGCGAATTCTTCACACGCATCTACAGGAACGGATACATATTCGATCGAGACCTCGACCAGCTATACTGTGAAAACTGCAGAAGATTCCTACCCGACAGATTTGTACTTGGCACATGCCCCCACTGCGGATATAGCCACGCGAGGGGAGACCAGTGCGAGGCCTGTGGGAGAGTCCTAGACCCCCTCGAGCTGCTCAACCCCATCTGTGCCATCTGTGGCTTATCACCCATCGTGAGATCCACGCGTCACTGGTTCTTCGACCTGCCACAGCTCTCAGAGAAGCTCAGGGCTTGGCTTGCAGCAAACGATAAGATGCCCGAGCGTGTCAGGGCATTTAGCCTTAACTGGATTGAGGAGGGGCTTAAGCCGAGGGCGGTTACAAGAGACAATAGATGGGGGATCCCGGCGCCGTTCCCAGGCTCCGACGGTAAGACGATCTACGTATGGTTTGAGGCCGTGCTCGGATATCTTTCAGCGACAGTTGAGCTGGGAGTTCGGAGAGGGGACCCCGCTTTCTGGGAAAGATATTGGCGCGACCCCGAGACCAAGACTGTATACTTCATAGGCAAGGACAATATACCTTTCCACACAATCATCCTGCCAGCCCTCCTACTGGCCCACGGGGACGACTTCCCCCTCCCGTGGAGCGTCTCGGCCACAGAATACCTCACATATGAGGGCCAGAAATTCTCGAAAAGCAAGAAGATAGGGATATGGCTCGACGAGGCCCTCGATCTCCTTAAGAGCGACTACTGGAGATACTATCTCATCAAGATCAGACCCGAGACAAGCGACACAAACTTCAAGTGGCAAGACTTTATATCCACCGTAAACAGCGACCTCAACGACGATATAGGCAACTACGTTCACAGAGTCTTGACCTTCATCAACCAGTATTTCGATGGAGAGGTGCCTGCCCCCCAAGACCTAGACGAGTATGATGAGAGGCTCCTCAGCCAGGCTTCAGAGACTAAGGGGAAGATCGAAGAGCTGATGGAGGAGATTAGGGAGAGGCAATCGCTTATCGAGGTCCTGTCGCTGGTTAAAGGGGCGAACGGGTATCTGAACATGAAGGAGCCTTGGAAGCTTGTCAAGACGGATAGGCGGAGAGCCGCCACGACACTCTACGTGGGGGTGCAGCTCGCGGGGGCTCTCTCGATACTCTTAGACATGTTTACACCTGATACAGCCTCAGAGCTGAGGAGGATGCTGGGTCTGGATTTTGGCATGAGCAAGAGCTGGGATAGGTTGGGTAGCGAGCTTGTTTTGCCTGGGACAAGGATTGAGAGGCCTAAGCCTCTTTTTAGGAAGATAAAAGATATTGAGAGCCTTAAGTTAGGAGGGAAAGCGCTGGCAGAGTCTTAGAAGCCTAGATGCTTGCCTTTTGTCCGCTGAGCCTCTTTATGCCGAGCTCCGAGATTATTCTGTCCAGCTCGTCAACCTCGCTTGCTTGGGCTCTCGCAGGCTCTTCCGCAGCCTCCCTCCTCGTCTGGCTCTCGTTCCCATGCTCTCTCTTAGGGAAGAGATCACCCACCTCCTGAACAGCGTTGGCCATATCCCTTATGTAGTTCTCAGTCTCAAGACCGGCCAGTATCAGAGAGACCTGCATCGTGGCGTTGTAGTAGTTGTCCACCCTTGCACCCCAGACAATCAGCCCGTTATCACCCATCAGCTCATAAATTATCTCCGGCGGCCTGGAGGCCTCTTTAAGCTTCATGTCCTCGCCTCCCGTAACATGCACTATCGCGGCACCCACACCCTCGAGGTCCATACTACCTTCAAAGAGGGGTGATTGAAGCGCGTTAAAGGTCGCCTCCTCTGCTCTATTGGGTGAGCTGCTCCTCCCGATGCCTAGAGTTGCTAATCGGCCTCGCGAGACAACGGTCTTGAAATCCTCAAAGTCAATGTTGATTAAGCTGGGCTTTACAATCGATTCCGTTATACTCAAAATCATATTATTTATTACCTCGTCGGCGAGGGAGAAGGCTGTCTTAAGATTGTATTGCGGATAAAGCTCGAGCAGCCTGTTATTGTCGATGACCACAACCGTGTTGACATGCTGTTGGAGCTCGGAGAGCCCCCTAAGAGCTATCCTCTTTCTAATACCGCCCTCGAACCTAAAGGGCATCGTAACAACTCCCACAACTATAGCTCCCAGCTCCCTCGCGATCTTGGCGCAGACAGGGGCTGCCCCCGTCCCCGTCCCCCCGCCAAGCCCTGCGGCTATGAAGACCAGGTCAGCTCCATCGAGAAATTTTTTGATCTCCTCGACGCTCTCCTCAGCTGCCAATCTTCCTACTTCAGGGTTTCCGCCAGCTCCGTGGTCCCGAGTAGTTCTGGGCCCCAGGAGAATTTTGTGGTGGGCATTCACCGTATCGAGGTGTTGCTTGTCAGTGTTGGCAGCTATTGCGGTAGCGCCGTATAGGCCGGAGGAGATAAGCCTGTGGACGGTGTTGCTTCCGGCTCCCCCTAGCCCCAGTAGCTTAATCTTTACACCGAAATTCTCCTCATGCCCCCCGGCTAAGGACTCCTGGCTACTCACTTGACCGAGCCTCCTCTTTGATGAAATCTCTCACAGCCATTCTAATGGCCTCGGCCCTGTTTGGGTAGAGACGCCTCTTTACCAGTTCGTCTATCGCTTCAAGGTATGCCTCAGGAAGATGAACTGTAACCACCTTCAACCAGACTACACCTCGGGGACCAGTCTGAAAGTGTATCATAGATAAAGGTTCGTAATACGTTGATTAATATCTGGGAACACCACTCCACTGAAAAAGAGCGATTTCTGTTGCAAATTGTGATAACACTAAATATCTGGAGACCCCACGTTTTACTGAGTAATGAAAACATTTAGAGGCGAGGAAGAGGAGGAAATCCGAGATATCGTTCAGCTTCTAAACGAGGAATGTTCGTCAGGCGCCACGATACTCGTCGAGGGAGTTGGAGATCGGGGTGCCTTGATCGAGAGAGGCGTTAAAGGCAAGATTTACACTCTTAACGAGCTGTTGCGAATAGTCGAGAATGGGTTGGATTGTGTTAAGGTAATTCCACTGCTGGACTTGGATAGGGAGGGTGAGAGCATTCTGAGATGGGTGGGCGAAAAATTCTCATCTTATCTCCAGCTCGACTACTCTCTGAGAAGTAGGTTGAGGAAGACTCAGAGATACAGGAGGGGTCTGAGAAGTATACAACAGATATTTATGGCTCCATAGCTAGTTGAGCTTTAGCATTGGATGCCCCAGCGTTTGAGCCAAAGCTGAAGGAGACGAGATGGGACCCTAGCCTCGAGCTAGAGATACTTAAGAAATGGGAGGAGGAGGACCTATACAGATTCGACGGAAAGTCAAGGAAGAGGCTTTTCCTAATCGACACACCGCCCCCATATCCCTCGGGCAGGCCTTGGCATATCGGCGCAGCTGCGCACTACACCCAGATAGACATGATTGCTAGGACCGCACGCATGATGGGGCATGAAGTCTACTTCCCCATAGGTATTGATAGAAACGGTATTCCCGTCGAGCGATATGTGGAGAGGGAGAAGAAGATCAGGCTTACAGCGTTACCTAGGTCGGACTTCATACGTATCTGTTCTGAGACACTCGATGAGCTGGAGTCTGAGATGCTCTGGGTGATGAGGAGAGCTGGCCTCTCGGGAGATTTCAAAAACCATTACAGGACCGATTCGCCGGAATATAGGGCGCTTACACAGACAACATTTATCGACTTGTTTAAGAGAGAGCTCATCTACAGGTCCAGCAGGCCTAACAACTTCTGCTACGACTGCGGCACCACAGTTGCCGACGCGGAGATCGATTACGCCGAGCTGCCCACAGATCTTGTATACATGGTATTCGACCTCGTGGGTGAGGGAAGCATTGTGGTTGCCAGCACTAGGCCTGAGCTTTTAGGAGCCTGCAAAGCCATTATCTACAACCCGGCAGATGATAGGTATCAAGGATTAGAGAAGCGGCGAGCGCTGGTGCCGGTTTATGGGAGGGAGGTGCCGATAATTGCTCACCCCGCTGCGAGACCCGACTTCGGTTCAGGCATCGTGATGATTTGTAGCTATGGCGACAAGAGTGACGTTCAGCTCTTCCGGGAGCTAGGCTTGGAAGAGGTTATACTCATAGGCACAGACGGTAGGATGCTGGAGGCCGCTGGCCCGTTGAGGGGTTTAACTGTCGAAGAGGCGAGGCAGAGGATTATCGACATGTTAAAAGATGAGGGCAGGGTTGTGAAGATTGAGAGGATAATACATCAGATTCCTATCTGTGAGAGGTCTAACACGCCTATAGAGATCATCCCGATGGATGAGTACTATTTGACGCAGCTGAGCCTTAAGGAGGAGCTGTTAGAGGCAAGCTCCAAGATGACGTTCTACCCCGAGTTTCACAGGCAGCTACTGATAGACTGGATAAACTCGCTTAAAATCGACTGGCCCATCTCTAGGCGGAGATACTACGCCACAGAGATCCCTATCTGGTACTGCAAGTCTTGTGGACAACCAAACCTGCCACAGCCTGGAAAATATTATCGCCCCTGGATGGAGAGCCCGCCTTTTGAAAAGTGCTACAACTGTGGAGGCACCGAGTTTCAAGGAGAGGAGAGGACGCTTGACACGTGGGTTGACTCGAGCATCTCACCTCTCTTCATATCGGGTTACCTGAGGGATGAAAAATTTTTCAGACGCGCCTACCCTGTCTCCGTCAGACCCCAGGGAAAAGACATTGTAAGAACTTGGCTCTACTACACACTGCTCCGCTGCTATCAGCTGGCAGGAAAGCCGCCTTTCAGGGCTGTTTGGATTAGTGGGATGGGGCTGGATGAGAAGGGTGAAAAGATGAGTAAGAGCAGGGGGAACGTCATCGACCCGCGCCCCATACTGGAAAAATATGGGGCCGACGTTTTCAGGTTCTGGTGTGCACAGGAGGCAAGCCTTGGATACGACTTTAGAATATCTGAGCAGAGAATAGCGAGTGCGGGGAAATTCATAACTAAGCTCTGGAACATTGCGAGGTATGTGTCACAGTTTCCTCAGCCGAGTCGCGCACGTCTGACTCCCGCGGACAGGTGGGTGCTCTCAGAGCTGTCAATACTGATAGAGGAGTCGATGAGAGGCTACAGGGAGTTCAACTTTTTTGTCCCCGCAACCCGTGTAAGAAACTTTGTCTGGAACATCTTCGCGAATCACTACATTGAGATGACCAAGATTAGGGCGCTGAGGCGCGGCTCCCAGAAAGGAAACGCAGAGGCCGCTTGGTACACGCTTCACCTCATCCTCAAGAATTGTCTCAAACTGTTGGCACCCATAACGCCCTTCATAACAGACTACATCTGGAGGACACTATACTCTGAAAAGTCGATACATTTGGAGAGATTACCCATACCACGCTGGGACAAAAGCTTCTCCAAATACACCGAGGCGCTGGTCGAGTTCAATAGCAGCGTCTGGAAGCAGAAGAAGGAGAAAAACCTCTCTCTCAGGGAGCCCATAGAGGTGACCATCCCTGAACAACTATCACTCTTCAAAGAGGACCTAATGGTTATGCACAATATCGTCGGCACAAGCTGAGGACGGGGTCAGACTGCCCATCGATGCCTCATATCTCGGCGTGGACGTTGGTCATCATCCCATAGAGTGTATCCTTTCTGCGGAGTTATATGCTTTGTATTTTTCGGCTAGAGGGTTATATGAGGGCTCTGGGTAGCGGTGGTGGCTATGCCAAGATATGTTAGGGATAAGGGTCTTGAGGAGTATGTGAGGGAGATCGGGGTGGGGGCCGGTCTCTCCCACCTAGACTTCTCGAGGATTAGATGCGTGAGAAGCTTCGAAGCAAGGGCTAGGGGTACTGTAGCCCGCGTCCATACGGGGAGTAGGGCTCTTTGGGCGGGCATGGGTCTGAGGCCTCACTACGTTATAGAGTTCATCTCGGAGAGCTTCGACTCTTTGTCAGAGCGCCAGAAGGCCGAGGTTGTCCTACACGAGCTTCTTCACATACCGCGCGCGATGGGTGGAGGGTTGGTGGGTCACGGAACACTTGACTTTAAGGGTGAGGTAGAGAGGCTGTTGGAGTCTTTGCAAGGCTTGAGGAGGGCTACTCGGTGATTCCGATAACTGTGCATGGGGCGCTATCAACCTCGGCGACTAGGAGGGGCGCAACTATGACGTAGCTGAACACCGTGGGCTTCCCCTCTAGCGCCATGTCCTCCACAATCAGGAACCTGTTGTCGGAGAGAAGTATTCTGTGCGTCTCTCGCCCCTCAGCCCTTCTCAGGGGAGTTGAGACACTTATGGCATCGATCCCCAGACCTCTCAGCCTTGGAGCCGCTTCTCTTAGGAGATGAGCAGCAGAGGGAGAGAATAGAACACCCTTCTCGGCGTAGGCGGCGGGGTCGAGTCTCCTAAACCTCTCAAGACCAGTCCTAATGAGAATCATTTCGCTCTCCCTCATTGTCTCTTTAAACGGCTCGAGGTCGCCTGCAGAAACCTCGCCCCCCGGCTCCTTGAAAATTTCGAATACCTTTACTTGGCGGAAGACAAGCTCCTCCAGGGTGTATTCCGAGATCTTTCTGCCTTGGCTGTAGAAGTGGTTGGGTGCGTCGACGTGTGTCCCAGTGTGATTGGCCATGGCTATACGCCAGAGATTGCTTGAGTCGCCGCGCTCTATGTTCCTGAGCTGGGACAGCTCGACGGGCGGGGTTCCAGGGTATAGGGGGGTGGAGCTGGTGATGGGGTGGGACAGCAGTATTACCTTCACAAGACAGTTACGTCTTACCTTCGTTATAGAGATTTTTAACAATCGTTGGAATGGCTGTGGGTAAAGATATATTTGGCTAAGGGAGTGGATGCGCGGATGAGGGGAATCAGCCTCGGCTACTGGGTCGCTCAGGAGCAGTATCCCCCTGACAGGCTGTTAGATTTAGCCATACACGCATCTGTTGTGGGCTTCGACACAATTGTCACGAGCGACCACTTCCATCCCTGGCGAGATAACGGGGGACACTCCGCGCATCCATGGATATGGCTCACCGCTGTCGCCGAAAGGCTTAAGGGCGTTGAGGTCGGGACAGCGGTCACGACGCCTCTCTTCAGATACCATCCAGCGATAGTTGCGCAGGCCTTCGCCACACTCGACTACATGTATCCCGGACGCATATTCCTAACTGTTGGGACAGGGCACGCGATGAACGAGGTCCCGTTGGGGTTCCAGTGGCCGAGCTATACAGAGAAGGTAGAGAGGCTTAAGGAGGCTGTGGAGATCATACACTTGCTCTGGAAGGGGGACTTCGTCGATTATGAGGGGAAGTATTACAGACTCGTGAAGGCTAAGCTCTATACTAAGCCCAAGAAGAAGATCAAGCTTTACATAGCGACGGCGGATAAGAAGGTGGCCCAACTAGCTGGGATGTATGCGGAAGGCATCCTTACAAATCCGAGGGGGCTCGAGAACTACCAAGCCATCGTTAACGCCTTAGAGGAGGGAGGCAGAAAGGTGGGGAGAGACGTATCCTCTCTAAGCAGATGTATGGAGTTTAAAGTCTCATATGACCCCGACTACGAGAAGGCTCTTAAGGGGGCGGTCTTCTGGGCGCCGACCGCGATTCCGAGGGAGAAGAGGGAGCGCGTCGCAGATCCTCGAGAGCTTGAGAGCATGGTGGGCGAGGTGGAGATTGAGAAGATCAAGAAGACGTGGCTCATAACCTCCGATTCTGACGACATCTACAAGGCTCTTGGAGAGTTTCTTAAACTGGGCTTTGACAGAGTATTCATTCACAGCTCATCACCCGACGAGGAGAAATTCCTCAACCTCCTCGGAAGAGAGATCCTTCCCTGGATCAGGGAGTATTACGAGAGCCTCCGAATACCTATCAGGATATCCTCAGAGTGATTCTCTGATGGTTGTGAAGTTTTATGGCTATAGGCGTTGCAAGACTTGCAGAGATGTGGAGAGTTTATTCAAATCTTCTAAGATGGGGTATGAATTTATAGACTTGTTGAAGACTCCCCCGGGCTTTGAGATTCTTCAGAAGGCTTTTGAGAAGTATGGGGCCGCGGGCCTTGTAAGGCAGAGGAGGAGTCAGATAGAGTATGACAGGCTTGGTCTTCGCGGATTCCTAAACAAGCTTATCAGCGAGCCGACGAGGCTCAAACGCCCAATCGTAGTTTCCGGGGATGAGGTTTACGTGGGGAAAGATGCTCTAAAATTGTTGGAGAAGGGTGTTAAGAGAGTGGTGCAGAGATGAGCTCAGCCGATATTGGGGTTTACGGTCTAGGCGTGATGGGGGAGGCCTTCGCTCTCAACTTGGAGAGCCGGGGCTTGAAGGTCGCCGTCTACAATAGGACAGCTGAGAAGACGCGCCAGTTTATTGAAGGGAAAGCGAGGGGTAGAATGATTTATGGGTTTACAGATCTGAAAGGGTTTGTCCAGTCACTCTCTAAGCCCCGGATAATTGTTCTGTTCATAAAGGCTGGAAAGCCGGTAGACGATGTGCTTGCAGACCTGAGCGGCATGCTGGACAAGGGAGACATCGTCATGGACTGTGGTAACTCTCATTACAGAGATTCCGATAGGCGCTTCGCGGAGTTGGGCTCGAGAGGTACCAGGTTTTTAGGAGTCGGAATAAGCGGGGGAGAAGAAGGCGCCCTTAAAGGCCCTTCCATGATGATTGGGGGTGACTTTTCAGCCTACATCGACGCCGAGAGAAAAGTTGGACCCGCAGCGGCCATTTTCGAAAACTCGAGATGCATAAGCTATTTCGGCGACGGGGGTGCAGGACACTTCGTCAAGATAGTCCATAACGGGATAGAGTATGCGGTGATGCAGGCTATAGCAGAGGCCTACGACTATCTCTCGAGAGCGGCCGGCTACTCCAGCTTAGAGATCGGCTCAATTTTCGAGGAGTGGGCCAAAGGGGAGCTGCGCTCTTTTCTTCTACAAGCAGCCGCCCAAGTTCTCAAATATGTTGACCCAGATACACAGAGACCGCTCGTCGAGCTCATAGTTGATGAGGCAGAACAGAAGGGGACGGGTAGATGGTCTGTGGAGGCCGCCCTCGAATTGGGAGTAGCCGTACCCACAATCACCGCAGCTGTTGAGCAGAGGACTCTATCGACTCAGCGCGGCCTAAGGCAGATTACGCCGTGTCCCCCACACGCCTCCGCTACCAAACGTGAGCTGGATGAGGATAATACGCTGGTCAGGGATGCGCTGAGAGCCACGATGTTACTCTCATACGTTCAGGGGATAAGCCTGCTCGACGCGGGGGCGAGGACCTATGGTTTCAGGGTTTCCGAGGCTCTCCGTGTGTGGAGGGCTGGATGCATAATTAGGTCCAGAATCGTGGAGGAGCTTTATTCACTGCTCTCATACGCTCAAGGTGAGGCTGCTACCGTGGCTCTTGAGAAAAACTTGGCTCTCCTCGAGGAGCTGATGCCCAACTGGTTCGGCTTTGTAGCTCAGGCATCCTCAGCAGGCATCCCCACACCAGCCACCGCGAGCGCCTTGTCATACTATTTATCCATAAGGTCGCGCAGGCTCCCGGCAAACCTTATACAAGCTGTTAGAGACTACTTCGGATCACACATGTTTAGACGCTTGGACCGGGAAGGATACTTCCACTCGGACTGGGGGAGAAAAGTAGAGCGGTAAGTGACTAGTAATGGAGTACTGGATACCTTGGGGGGGCTCTGAGGTATTCTTCGAGGCGCCGGAAGAGGCGACAGTAATCACCCCCCTTACAACAAGGATGACGGAGGCCGAGATCGCCTCAAAACTCTCTAAACTATCATCCACCGCGCTACTCATTATCGACTATCTTCCACCTGCAAAGGCATATGAGCCATTGTTGAGCAGTGTCGCCAGCATCTCACCCAAAATCTACGTAACTTCGTGGAGGCTTGGGGAGGACATTGCTGAGGACGCGGTTGGAGAACTCAGAGGACTCGCCGGCAATCTTGAGATAGAGCCGCTTGGAAACCTTCATCAACTCGACGCCTACTCTGGAGAGGTAACATTCGTCTACCCTTCCACAACTAGGGTCCTTCTTGAAGGATTCGCAGATAGTCCAAGAGATATTCTTGGATGGCTACTACGCTTCCACGGGCATCGAGACCTCGATGTCTCGGGGCTGAGCGTGAAGGCCCTTGAACTACTCTTTACACCTGACGGCAACATTCAGGCAGTCTGGGCTGAGGGTGAAACGCCCACCAGCCAGCGACTCGACCCACATTCCATACTGGTCTCTCCGGGGAAGGCTCCGCTTGACTCGCATTTTTACAACTTAGCACAGGCCATTATAGTAGCGGCCTCCACCTGCAATGATGAGACGACAATACTGGCTGTTGCAGAGTGTAAGCAGGGGCTAGGCCCACCCGAATTTGTAAAAAACCTCCACCAGTACATCAAGCTGGGAGAGACTGAAAAGCCAGGACTAAACTCCTCGCCATCCGAGATAATCGCCTACCGGCTCTCAGAGATCCTTAAAAACGCGAAGACATACCTCGCAACTCCTCTCCCAAGAAGCTTAGTCCAGGCAATTGTTGGCTCCAAGGCATTCGAGACTGTCCAGGAGGGGGTTTCGCACCTGATTCGACTTCATGGGCGGGGCCAAAAGATACTCGTCATAAGGGATGGGCTCCACAGAGTCCCAAATATTGGGCTACACCCTCCTTAGCGGCTCCAAGAGGCTCAGCAGAGGTCCAGGCAAGATAACGAAGGTGAGAATCACCATCAAAATCACTCCTATGAGCGCGATCTTCCTAAACCTTGAGAGGGGGGAGACATTGTCGAGCGGGGCAAAGTCTATGGGTGTTAAGACAAAGAAAAGCAGGAGCAGAGAAAGATAATAGTAGCCTGTGATGAAGAGTAACCCTATAGAGATAAAGGATAAGAGCCTATATCTCCTGAAGCTCGTGAAGCTCCTAAAGATTCTTCCACCATCCAGCTGCCAGACTGGGAGAAGGTTTAGACTTGTAACAACCATGCCGAGCCAAGCGGCAAAGCCTAACGCCGAGAAGATGGGGACAAACCCTGGCCCCCGGGTAATCAACGAGTAAGTTAGGTCGAAGATGATCGGGGACGGAAGTAGCACAACGTTACCGTTACGCACAAGCTCCTCAACAACGCTCCTCTCAACCCATTGAGCCTGCTGAAAAGCAGCAACCATCACAACAAGGCTTGCGACAAAACCCGCTACAGGCCCGCTCACGCCCAAGTCGAAAAGGTCATCCCTATTCCGAATAGGCCCGCGCTGAAAGATTATAGCACCAAACGTCGGCATAACTCCGGGTATTCCTGGGATGAAGTAAGGTAGGCTCGAATCTATGTTGTCATGCCTAGCAGAAATCTTGTGCCCCAGCTCATGTATCCCAATAATCGAGAGCACACCTATTGTATAGGCCGCGGCTTCCCAGAAACTCAAGCCCGTCTGAAGACCCCCTCTTAACCCACCAAGCCCTCCAGACCTAATCAATCCGTCAAGAAAAACTGTAAAGATAGTCACGATGAAGAGGATTAAAGGCCAGAGGCTTCTACGGGTCGGTGGAGGCCTATAGGGTAAGACCTTTAAGACGACCTCGTCCCCCACCTTTAATGCTACTGGCACAAAACCTATACCTATAAGCTCCGAGTAAATCGCTCTAAAGCTATCCTTTATCTCGCTAGTCATTATCTTATACGTCAAGACGCCCTCCACGTAAATTACCTCACGCACGGGCAGGTGAGATCTGACAACTCCGTTGATCGCCTCTATCCTGTCTCCATAGCCCTCAGGACCGAACATCAAGCCGCTTGTAACAATAGTGAGGAAAAGAGGGTAAAAAACCTACCCCTAACACCAAAAGTTATCTCAACACCTCTTGTTATTGACAGAGGAAAGGATAAGTATCTCTGACAGTTGATAGCTTGTATGCAGCTTAGCCCAGGCGACTTATTAATCAATGTAGTCTTACTACTGGCTGGGGCGCTTATCGGCTTAGGAATAGCGAGAGCCATCAAGGGTCTTCTCCTCATAGTACTGGCGCTTATAATCCTCTTCTTCTTCGGCTTCACCATAGCCGGCATATTCTCTCCACACTCCGTCGCCACCCTCTTTGGACCGATAGCAGCTTTCATGCTCGAGTTTCTCCTCCTACTGGGAAAATATCCAGCCCTCGCAGTGGGTCTCCTCATAGGCCTAATTATAGGCGCCGTCAAGTAAAACCGGTCTTAATACGGCTAAAAAACTGCCTCAAACACCACTCTGCGAACATAACCAGTTCGCGGAAATTCAGCTTGCTTTTTCCGCCTCCCCGCTCATAAAAATCTATCGGAGCCTCCACGATCCTTGCTCCGAGTTTGTGGTAGCTGAAGAGCGTCTCAACCTGGAAGATGTATCCAGACTCAAAACATTGTTCCCTTGAGAAGACTTTCTCGATGACCGTCCCAGCGATGGCTCTGTACCCGCTTGTCGCATCTTTGACCTTCATCCCTGTTGAGATGCGGGTCAATAAGTTCGCACCCCTGCTTATTATTCTCCTCTTTAAACTCCCACCTCGCCATCCACCGCCCGCCACATATCTTGAGCCAATGACCACATCCGCGACACCATTCAAGATGGGCTCTACAAGAAAGGGGAGCTGTGAGGGATCATGACTGCCATCCGCATCCATCTCAACCACGACTGCAAGGCCTTCTAGATTTCTGAGACACCAGCGGAAACCGTCGACGTATGCTGACCCTAAACCCATCTTACCGGGCCTCCTTAGCATCGACACGGAGCCAGATCGCGCCTGAAACCCCTCCACGATCTCCACCGTTCCATCACTGCTGTTATCGTCCACCACGAGCACCCGGATCTCAAGCCTATACCTTCTAGCCACGTCGAGAAGGGATTCCAGAACTCTTCCAATATTCTCGGCCTCGTTGTAGGTGGGAATCACCACAGCAACTAAACTCATTCAAAACACCTCGGCCTTCCTCGATTATAATTTTTCCAGATTCAATGGACACAATAGCCCGTGATACTTCTCTTGTTTCAGGAAACGAGGTTCAATTCTTCAGCTCACGTGTGCTTAGGGCATTGATTTATATAAGAGAGTAGGAGATAGGCTTGATAGTCGCGAGGAAGACAACGTTGGGGAGATGGCTAGAGGTTGAGTTCAAGCCGCCCTTCATATTGGTCAAGTCGCAAAAACTCTCAAGCGTGTTTGATGTCCTTGGCCAGAAGAGAGCCGTAGGCTTCCTCGGGTGGGCTGCCCTCGTGAGTGTTCCAGTGATAGCGGCCACGGGCATGCTCCTACTACTCCTATCGCTTCACGCCCTGATTAGCCGGCCAGAGGTGCAAGAGGCGCAGAGGGAGGCCGGAGTCCAGAGCCTCCTCTTAATCCCCGGACTTAACCCCTACCTTCCGATTCTTTATGGATGGCTCGGACTCGTCATAGCCTTAATTGTCCACGAGGGGATGCATGGTGTCTTAGCGAGACGGCTCGGATACAGCGTCAGGTCAAGCGGTCTCATACTCTTCACGGTCATTCCCATCGGCGCATTCGTCGAAACTGATGAAGAGGAGATGAAGACTGGCAAGGCCCGTGACGTCGTGAGGATCTTAGCCGGAGGACCAGCCTCAAACATTGCAGTAGCACTTATCTCCCTCTCTCTGCTGATTTTCTTGACCTCGAGCCTCCAGCCAGCCACCATAATAACTGTGGAGAGCGTAATCGATGGCTCACCCGCGGCGGAGGCGGGACTTCGACCCGGCGATGTCATAACCAAGATCAACAACACGCCAGTAACAAGTCTCTCAACCCTCTATGAGGCCATCTCTGCGGCCGGATATAACGGAGAAGTGATTATCGAGGTTTCCAGAGGCGGAGGCGAGACCAGCGTCTACAGAGTCGGAGTGGCAGACCTGGGCGCCGGCAGGCCTATGATAGGCGTCCGGCTCATGTACGCCGATATCCAGGAGTGGGCTTCGCGGCACCTCCAGACTTACAAATCCGCCTACCTCAGGAACCCCCTCATATATCTCCTGCCGCCATCATATCCAGGCTCCCTCCACCCCTTTTCAGAAACGCAGATTTGCACGCGGCCTGAGGGGGCGGAGACAGAGTGCCTCTCGCTTTCCAGCCTCTACATTCATCCTGTCATGGGTGGTTCAGGATATCAGGTGACCGCCAACGCTCTCTACTGGATATGGTTCGTTAACTTTAACGTGGGCATATTTAACGCGCTCCCCATCTACCCTCTGGATGGTGGACAGATATTCAGGCGCACCATATCTTCGCTTCTCGGAAAGAGATTGGGTGAGCAGGGGGTGAGGGCGGCAACCCTTGCTATTAGCCTCGCAGTCGTCGGAGTCGTCCTCTCCCTCTTCCTTATCCCCTATCTCTCACTCCTCTTCTAAACCGCCAGAACAACACCGAGAACATCTAAACAAGATAAACAACCCCACCCCCACAGTTTTCTAGAGGATGACGGCGATAGGCATTCTTGCGAAGCCACAGACACTCCGAGCAGCTTTAGAAGCAAGCACCATCCTCGGAAAAGATGACTACGATGCCATATTCCTTAATCTCCCCAAATCGCTGCAATCGATGGTCGATGAACTGGTTGAGGGCAAGGACCTTAAAAGTTTATTAAACGAGGTTGTAACAAGCTTTGCCTCAGGGCGCTATTACTTCCCCGTCTTCATGAGGGGTAATGAGTTCTTCCTTAGCCTCATGCCCAGAGTCGCGAGAGGCAGAGACGTCATATGCTACCTCTCAGATCTCTCCGAAGCCGAGAAGAAGATCCTCGACGAGCTCCAGACGCTGCTTCTGCGCGACACATTGAGGAGAACGGTAAACGTTGCTGACTGGCTACGGCTAATCAACGAGATGAAGCTAGCATCCGAGGCAAGAGCCCTTGAAGAGGCCAGGTTTCTGGTACAGAAGACTAGCCTCCACGATGTCTCAGTCGTCGTTTGTAACCCGGAGAACGCGGTCAGCCTCAAAAAGAATCTATCACCATACGCGGCCACGAGACTGATATATTCTGGACTCCCATATAGCTTCCCACCGCTCCAGACACTCCTCCGAACCCAAACACGCCGCCAAACCTCAGAAAAAGAAGCCCTGAGACACATCCAAGAACACCTCAAATTCATACACGACTACATTACTCCACTGGGTCTAGAAGAAGGGCTTGAATCCTGGGCCCGACACGAGCTCTACTGGCTGCTTGGCAAACAAAAAGCGCTCAAGATTTAAATTCAGAGCCGCGCAACAAAGATACAGCGGGGTAGGGTAGCCAGGAATCCCGCCGGGCTCATAACCCGGAGAACGGTGGTTCAAATCCACCCCCCGCTAATTAATACGGTGGATAGGTTTATAACGCTGTCATAATTGTTTTGTGTTGATGAATTGGAGGGAGGTTGTGGTTGATGAATCGGTTGCTAGGGTTGTTCGTATTCGGGATTATTCGGAGAGTATGACTGAATCTCTGGGGAAAGCTGTCGGCGATTTCTGTGTTTTCCTGAAAGTTGATTCGCCGAGTGTGGCTGTTAAAAAAATCAAGAAAATGAGCGGTGATGAGCTGGTTGGAATCTTCCGGGAATATTTTGTTATGCGGAAGTCGAGCCTCGCTCCCAAGACTCTCTGGAATTGGAGTAATGCGGTGAGAATCTGGCTGTTAGAGAATGGTATAAACATTGATGCCGTCTCACGGGCTATAACGAGAGAGTATAGAAGATATATCTCGCCTCGCGGAATACCGAAACTATTAAAACGGGACATAATAGAGAAAGAGGATATCCGCCGCCTACTACTTGCTAGCGATATTAGGACGCGGGCACTTATCGCTGTGCTCGCCTCTTCAGGTCTGCGTGTCGGTGTCTCCGGCCTGAGGCTGCAGTTAAAACACTTTAGAGATGACCTCGAGAAAGAGCAGGAGTGCTACATGCTTGAGATCCCGGAAGAATTGACTAAAGCGGAGAGGGGCCTCGAGATTCCACATATTACTTTTATATCAAGAGAGGCGAGAGACTTCCTCCTCGCATACCTGAATTATCGGAGGACGAGGGGGGAAAACATAACCAGGGATAGCTATCTCTTCGTCACAAGTCAAGCGAATGGAGAGAATGATTATGAGCCTGGAAATCCAACACCGTTAACGTATAACGGCGCCCTACACCTCTGGAACAAAGCATGCAAGAGGGCGGGGATTGATAGAAGGCCTGTAAGCCTGCCCGGCGGAGCTAAGGGACGCCAACCAATCAGATACAATGTCAGATTTCACTCGCTTAGAAAATATTTCAAGACGGCCTGCAGCGTGGCGGGCGTCGATAGAATTGCAACCGAGGCTATGATGGGCCACTCCTTATCTCAATTTGGAATAGAGTCGGTTTATGACTATTGTATAACTAACCTCGACTGGCTTAGACAGCAATACCTCAAGGCCCTGCCTTCCCTAACATTTCTACTAGAGCTTCCATCCAAGGTGGTAGTTAACGGCGAGGCTAGGAAGAAAATCGAGGAGTTGGAAAATGAAATAACTGTTCTTCGCGGCGAGATTGAATACTTCAAAACAATTATGACGGCTCTCATAGGTGGAAACATGTATCGAGATAAGCCCCTATCATTCCTGTCGGCGAAGCTCCGCAAATATAGCAAGACACTAACTCCCCAAGACCTGCCCGACTTTATACAGGTCCTCCTCGCCTTGAGTATGAGGCATGAGGAATTAAGGCCTCAAGAAATTGATACACTTAATAGCCTGCTCGCCGATACAGCCGCGGCGCTTAATCACCTCGCTGAAAAACATAATATCCGAGATCCACAGGCCGAGGAGCTACTTAAAAAACTATTGATACGATATCGCAAAACCTAATTCTATTATTGGTGAAATATTTCGGGCCTACCCTACTTTTCCCACCTATTCATCCCAATAATTTCTTGTATTCGTAGATGTTGCGACGAATGTTTATGAGGTTTAACGGAAACTCGCGGAGATAGTCATTGATGTGTTTTACTCCAAGGTATTCGCATGTGCGAGAGAGCTGATCACCCACATGCGTAATCTGTCTTATGTTTTCTTCGAGCTGGGAAAATAGACCTTCAAGCTCATCTAATTTTTCATCAATTGCGGCGAGAAGCTGGTTCTGCTCCTTTTTCAGTGGATTGAGATTCTCAATATGTTGGGTGAAAAGCTGCTTAAGCGCCGCCTCGCTTTCTCGAGCTTCACGATCCAGCAACTCCATCTTCTTCTTCAAGGCCTCGCGACTCACTTCGAGCTGGGCTTTTTTCCACAATGTGGTGGGGCTCGACTTTGTTTTCGAGGGCCGCTATCCTTTGGTCCAGCTCGGCTATCGCCACCTCTATCCCCTTCATCGCAGCCCTTATTTTCGGAAGATCCAAATTCACCATACCTACTCCACCTCCACTCTATGGAGTATGATGCGTTTGTTAGCAGCGTCAAGTTCGGCCACGCAATACTCTCCTAAGACCTTAGCCCAATCTCTTGGCAGCGAGACAGCGATGCAGGGTCCAATTCTCATGACCTTACGAACCTTCTTCATCATACTATTATGAAAATCCTGATAATATTTATGGCTAAAAACAGCGCAGACTAAGCTATGGCGGTGTTCGCACATGGGCGGCATAGTAGTTTCGGCCCCAAACCTTTAAGCGGAATACGGTAGAGTTCCTCGGCCTCGCGACCACATTCTTCACATTTCTTCGCCCCCCTCACCTGTGGCTCTATAGCGCCATTTAAGCTCGCCGCATTTTCACTTGGTGGCGAGGTAATGGTTTCTCCCCCAGCATCTACTTCGTGGTGTGGGGGTGTGGCTGCCGGCTTAGGCGGCGGCTTATGCTCTTCGCCTACCCTGAAGCGCTTCTTGTTGCGCTCATGGATCTCGTAATCAACCGTATAGCCCCGATATTTCCCGCTCCTAATTCTCATATACCCTAGGCGAGTTGCTATCCGCCCAATTTTCTGCGTTTCCCACCCTAATTTTTCCACGATTTTAGATGTGGGGATGAAA
>JAUQPZ010000005.1 GCA_030550155.1 Thermoproteota archaeon | reverse complement strand
GCAATATCTTCTAAACGTCCTCGCAGTCATATTATTTCTAGGACTGGCCCTCATACCCGTTGTGGGCTTTAACCTGATAGTCGGCGTCGTAACAATCATATTCAGGGAGCCTGAGCCTGTCTCGAACGTGATAAACTCCATCATCTCCTCGGTCTCAGGATTCACCTATCCTCTCGTCCTCCTGCCAAGGTTTCTCCAAGTAGTGGGGACGGTGCTTCCATACTCTCACATAGTCAACACGGCGAGGGATATTCTCTCAGGCGCATTCCAGCCAGCATCCATCTACCCATTCCCCTTCATGGTTGGCTATCTCATCCTGGGGGTCTTGGTCTATAGGCTGGGTGAGGTGAACTATGCGCGGAAAAGAGGGGTTCATTGGTAGGGCTATGTCTGAGCTGGAGAGAGGCTTAACCACCTACTCGAGATACAGGGTCTGGCTCCTGACAGACCTGATATCGTGGCCTTTCTGGACGCTCTTCTTCTTTCTCTCATTTCTCGTGTATTCACCCACGCTGCTATCATCCCAGTATCACATGAACGCCTTTACATGGTGCTTCTTCGTCTTCGTGTTCGTCTCGTCATTTATGTGGTCTTCGACATCCCTCGCAACTTCCGCTCAGGAAGGTATACTTGAATACGTTCTCCTTACAGGTAGCAGTATCAGGCAACACCTACTGGGCAGGATGGTGATCTCCTTTCTGGATCTTGCCGTGGGGGGTAGCGTGCTTCTCCTCATCTCAGCCCTCGGCTTCGGCACAAGATTAAGCATAGCATCTCCTCTCCTCATGGCCTTAGCGCTCATCCAAGCCGCAGCCTTCTTCTACCTATTCTCATCGATACTGGCTTCGCTCCTCGTTTCACTTAGGTCTCCTTGGGTTGTCATTAATGTGGCGCAGTTTCTAGTGCCATTCACAAGCGGGGCCATACCCATAGAGGTTCTGCCGCCTGAAATTCAGCAAGCCATCATCTACTCTCCTTTCTTCTACATAGTTCACCCAATCATCGCATCCGCAACAGGTGTTTACTACCTGCCGCCAGAGACGATTTTCCTCATAGGAGGGCTGCTGACTCTCTCGCTCTATTTTCTGAGCCGGGTGCTAGAGAACCTGCTGCTGAAGAGGGCGCTGAGACTGGGGAGATTCACCTTCTTCTAGCTATGTCTTTCGAAGGGCGCTGTCTGAGAGATATATGCCGAGGACCGAGGAGGCTAAGGCGAACCCCGATAGCAAGGATAGGTGCCATAGCACTTCTGCGCTGGTGTATGTTGCGCCGAGGATGAGTGTCTGCCTCATTAGCTCTATGCCGTGGGTGAGCGGGTTCACGATAGCGACTGCTCTCAGCCACTCTGGCATGAGCGTGATGGGGTATAGCGCGCTGCTCGTGAACATGAGGGGGAGATTCAGGAGGTTGCTCATCGCTATATGGCTCTCCCAGGACTTGAGCCTAATGGTGACAGAGATTATCAGTGCGGAGAGTGAGGCTCCCAGAAGAGTCATGGCAAGTAAAGCTATTGCGAATTCTACGGGGCCCGCAACCCTCAACTTCATACCTAGCGCCAGACCTATCAGCATGACCAGGAGAGATTGTGCCACCCCACGTATGACCGAGGACGCAACCTTGCCCAAAATGATTGAGCTTCTGTCGATGGGAGCTATGAGAAGCCTGTTCAGGAATCCCAACCTCCTATCCCACGCGACAGACATTCCGCTAAACATGGAGGTGAACAGTAGGACCACGCCCATCATCCCCACAGCAATGTAGGAGAAGAAGTCGATGTCGCTTGCGCCGAAGAATTTTGCAAGAATCTCATTGGCTATCGCGGCGAACTTTGACGTCGTCTCCGGCGGAAGCTGTTCAAGGATGTCGCTAGGTATCCTGAATAGGCCTGTCAAGTTAAAGGCTTTGCCGTAAAGGCTCATCCACAGGAACGGCTGGACTATCGCCATGAAGAGTAGTATAGGCGACCTATACCATTTCTTGATCTCTCGTGAAGTTATCGCGACTATCTCGGATATCCTCACACTAATCATGACCTCATCCTCCTTATTGTCATCCTCCGCCTCATCGCATCCTCCCTGCTCTCCTCAATGTCCCTCAGCTTCTTCCCTGTGAGCTCCAAGAAGACCTCGTCCAGCGTCGGCCTCTTCATCTCAACTCTGCGAACACCGACACCCTGCTTCACCAACTCCGAGACTATCGTTGGAAGTGTCTCCTCCCCCCTTAAAGCCTTCACAACCAACAGATCCTTTCTGGGAACTATGTCGACGACCCCTGGAAGTGCCTTAAGGCTTTGAGCAGAGAAGCCGTCGGGCCCCGAGATCTCAAGCTCAATAATGTCACCGTTCAAGGCGGATTTGAGGTTGTAGGGCGAGTCTATCGCGCGTATCATGCCCCTGTCGATTATCGCTATTCTGTCGCAGAGGGAGTCTGCCTCGTCCATGTAGTGTGTGGTCATGAACACGGTGACGTCTCTCTCCTCTACGAGTCTTTTGATGTAGCTCCAGATGGCTGCTCGGGTCTGGACATCAAGCCCGAGGGTCGGCTCGTCGAGAAAGAGTATCTTAGGGTCGTGGATTAGTGTGCACCCCAGCTCAAGCCTCTTTTTCATTCCTCCAGAATACGTCTCGACCTTCTTGTTTGCAAATCTCTCGAGCTCGAATAACTCAAGTATCTCTCTCGCCCTACGCCTAGCCTCTTCCCTCGGGACATGGTATAGCGCTGCTTGAAGCATTATATTTTCAAGCCCTGTCAACTCGTCATCTACGGTGAGCTCCTGTGGCGCTAAGCCTATTATCTCCCTGACCCTGTCAGGGCTCTCGACCACATCGTACCCACCCACCTCTGCACGACCCGCCGAAGGCCTGGTTAAGGTGGTGAGTATGTTGATAGTAGTGGTTTTTCCCGCCCCATTCGGACCAAGAAATCCGAAAATCTCCTTCTCCTCTACTGCGAAAGAGACGTTGTCGACTGCCACAACCCCGCCGAACACTTTCCTTAATCCTTGGGCCACAATAGCCTTCAAATTCATGCCTTCCCCTGAAGACTCAGAATCTTCCTTCTCGCCTCGTCTAAGATCTTAGTGACTTCAACGAGCTTCTCTGAAGGGTAGTGGATGTAGGCTTGGATGATGGTGTAGCCGAGCTTCTTCGCCGAGTCCAGCAGGTCCAGGCCCTCGACCGATGTTGCTCTTCTACATTTTTCGCGGAAAGCGTTGAGCTGCTCCTCCTTTTCGCTGAGGAATTTGAGGCCGGCCTCAGTTATCTTGTAGACTCTCTTTCCATCACTCGTTACCCCGGACTCAACCAGTCCTTCATCCTCTAGCCACTGAAGTGTGGGATAGACCGCGCCTGGGCTCGGAGTGTACCAACCTCCAAAAAGGTCTCTGATATTTTTGATAACTTCGTAGCCGCGCTTCGGGCCATCCCTTAAAGCCTCTAGAACTATGAGTCTTATGTCGCCGCGACCCATTAGCCTGAGCCCCATTAAGATTGGAGGGGGTAGTCTAGCCCAGCCCCTCATATATCTCGATATATCGTGAATCTACGTGATATATTTACCTTAATTCAATCAACTCCCGCGACCAAAACCGATACCCCGACAGAAGATCTCAACACCGCCCTTTACTCTCCTCTCCACCCTAAATTTGGCGGAGGTAAGCCGGCTCAGAACCTCAATCCCCGTCTCTGTATGGCTTGTCAACGAGCCAACACCTATCCTAGACTCGCCTTTAGCTAGGGCCATCCATATAACCAGCTGGTCGGCGAGGTGCTTGTCTATTGGTGCGCCTGTTGAAAGTTGTGACAGGGCGTCTTCCACAGCTCTCTCTGCGACCACCTCCGCGGGGACACCCTTCTCTCCGAGAGCGTCGAAACCCATAGCTAGGCCGTTATCTAGCCGGGCGACTATCAGAATCCCTGTTCCCGGGTCGGGTGAGGCTTTGGAGTCGCCTAGGCCCAAAACCTCGGTCTTCACAACTATCTCACTATACCCAGCCCTCTTCAGCTCCGACTCGGCTGTCGCAGCCATCCGCCTAACTATGTGGTCTGGGAGATTGCAACTGTAAGCGAAGATCTCAACCTCTCTTACCTCTGCGCCTACCGCCTCAATCGGTCTAATCTCCCTGACTGGCTGTGTCCTAACCTTGATCACCCCTTGACCACGCGGATAGAACCCCCTCCTCACCAGCGTGAGCTCGACCTCCACACCCATTCTCCTGAGTGCCGGAATCAGCACTTCTTGAATGTAGTCGACGGGCGGCGCGAGAGGGTTGTTCGTGCCTCCTCGAATCTCAACATCGCATACTCCGTCAGCAAAGCACAGTACTGGGAGGAGGGATTGGAGGACGAGAGATGTGCTCCCAGCTGTCCCAGTGTCAAAGAGGTACCTGCCTGCGCGCGGACGGGAGGGCCTTAAGGAGATCTTGGAGGAGCCCACCTCAAGCCCCTCAACAACACCTCCACAAACCTCAGCCACAGCCCTTATCGCAGCTATGTGCTGTGGCCGGAGACCTGGTGGCTTCCGCTTAGCCCTCACATTGTAAACCTTAATCTCCTCACCTAGAAGCGCGGCTGCCGAGACGGCGAATCTGAGAACCTGCCCCCCTCCCTCGCCGATGGAGCCGTCAATCTCCTTAACCATCGCCCCTTCTCGTCCATGAGGTATCTAGGTGCGAGACGCTATAAACCGTGGACAGACGTGTTAGGCGGGGAGGCCGAGTAGCCGGAGAAGCGCCAGATGCTCCTCACTCCTCACAGGATAGTAGATGAAGAGCCACATGAACTGTGCGCCGATCACAAGCCATTTAACGTATGCTGGAAGGTCCCTGTTCTGGAGGATATCAGCGAGCGCGATTGACAGGACCGGCACAGTGAAGTAGAAGTAGAAGGGGTAGACCCAGCGGCTCAGAAGATAGGCTAGTGGAAAATAAACAAGATAGTTGAAGACCGTCCAGATAGTGAAGTAGGTGTCCACCGTCTTGCTTCCGCTCTTCTGGAGAACCTCTCTACCCCTAATCACGTCTACCAGCGTCTTGAAGCCCCTGGGCATCGAGTAGATTACAGCAATCCAGAAGAGCCACCAGACGGGGCTCTGAATCCCGTAATACAGGATTGGGTGCTGTTCTCTCCCATCCACTAACACCGTCACAACATAATAGCCCATGGGTTGGTACCCCCATATCGGTAAAACCCAGTTGAGGGGCAGGTCTACGACCGTTCCCGCCCCACCGTCATCCCTGTGGATGCAGTAGAGCGGGAGATGTGGCTCAGAGCAGTTGAACCTTAGGATGGAGTGATAGCTTAGTATGAAGTCTATGTGTGCTAAGGGGTGAGGAAAGGCCCTGAACTGGATGTCATAAACAGCGAGCCCCGCGACCAGCGCTGCGAGAAGAATCAGCCCATACATCACTATGTGCCTCGTGGCTGAGGCAACCCTCTCAGCCGAGCCCTCCACACCCTTTCTCGAGGCAAGTGCGTCATAGACTATGACTCCGATGGCTGTCAGTATCGCGGAGGTTTTGGAGAGGGCGGAGAGGGAGAGGGCCAATACTCCGAGATACCTCCTACCAGAGACGAACAAGTAGGCGCCCAGAAGTGCGAAGAAGAGTGAAAGCGCATCGAGGATCGCTATCGAAGATATGTTGAATCCTGTCACATCGAGAGCGAACAGTAAGGTGGCCAACAATGCAGCCTTGTCATCGCCAACCAGTCTACGCCCCAGAAGGAAGAGAAGAGGAAGGGACAAGGTGCCTGCAATCACAGAGGGTAACCTCCAAGCGAAGGGGGTGTCGCCAAACGCCAGAATAGAGTACATGATCAGGTACTTCGCGAGAGGCGGATGCTCATTGTTTGCCGCCTCTCCGCCCAACATCTTTCGGACCGCGCGGACATAATGCGCCTCATCGAAGACAAATCCGCAGCCGGCGGCTTGGTCTATACACTCCTGCGGAGGCCGCTCCGGTGAGGGCACGTTGATTATCGACAACTTAAGGACCAGGTATATGGCCGCAAGTATGATTACGAGTGTGGTGGGCCTATACATTTCTCTGAGGAGTTTTCGCATATCTTTACACTACCGTCTAAGAACGATCTCTATATAACTGATGTTTTTCTCCTTATTATCTATACTAATCTTCTCGGTTCCGATGCTTATCCTCTCGATTGTGATATCGACGAGAAACCCTTTCCTGAGCATGTTGACTACATCGACGCAAGAGCTAATTCTCCGGCCTCGAGCCCTCAGAACAACCCTGTTGCTACCGCTATTAAAAGTGGTTAGGCAGGCTGTCACGTATCTAAGTAGTGGCTTTTTCCCGATTATTATCTGCGGAATCAACCGCCGTGCTAATAGATTGCTTTAGGCGTCAAGAATATAATATTTCGCTCCAAGTAAGGGGTCTATATGAGGAGCGCCGCCAGATAAGCTAAAACGGTGGCGGCGACCATGTGTGCCAGATAGATGGTGACATGTTTTCTCACCCTGTTTGCTAGGCGCTCGAGGGTCTCCGCGGTAAAGAGCCTCACCTCCGAGTGTCTTATCCTTGTGAAGCTAGCCTCGGTCTCCTCTAGCGATGAGGCCGCCTCCCGTGACAGCCTTTCAAAGATGTGCAAAAGCTCTTCACGGCTGGTATGCTCCCCTACTGGGTAGTATCCTCGGCCTCCCAGCACAACTCCGTTAATGGAGTGAGTATCAGTTGTGAGGACCTCCGCCTGATGCCACCCCAATCTCCTGAGACCATCTTTAAGGGCCTCGGCAACCCACGGATGCGCGTTGTTACCGTCTATCACTGCCAGAGCTATACTCTTTCCACAAACCTCGAAGGCTAAAAGAGAGTAGCCGCACGGCCCCACCTCCCTCTTCGGGTCAAAGCCTCCAAACCCGGCCCTGCTAATGGAGAACTTTAGGGGCCCCCGCAGGCCCTCGCCTAACCCGCCTATGCTCCTAAGAAGGTTCTGGATGTCCTCAAGGTTCTTGGGTGTGAGCCTCTTAAAGTCAGGAGAGAAGGAGTTATGCGTATCAATGACGGAGACGTTGTACTCGCCGGCAAAATCCGCAGTTTCCTCCGGTATATCCTCCATCGGGCTCGGATGCAAAGATACGAACGCAAGTCTTCTACCAGACAGCTCCAGCGCTATCGCCCGTGCCTCGCCAAACTGTTCCTCCCCGAATAAAGCTGCCTCCGCACCCCAGCCGTCACCGATATTGGAAACATGGGATACCACCTCATCCGCAACCCTTGCAGCGTCGTTGCTCGATATCATGTCAGACCTATGGGTCGTGCAACCTTTCAGGGCGACTATCCTCATCCCCTTTGACTCTGCCTTAGACTCTATGAGCCAGTTAAGCAGAGAGCTCCCCATCCTCCTAAAAGGCCCCATGTGGAATGGCAGGATTATAATAGCTGACAGCCTCCCGCTAGTTTTTCCCTTGAAGATGAAGGCATCTGTGACGCGCCTCTCCATCGAGCCCAGTACTTTAAGCGTCTCCTCAAGCTGTGCCGGATTTCCCTCCAGCATTAGGCTGGTGAATCCCCTGGCAAGTCTCAGGGACGAAATCCCGTCCCTATCCGGTCGACTCAGATAGAGCAGCACGAAAGAGGCGGGGGCCGCTCCTACAAAGGGAGCCGCAAGAACAACGTTGGGGACAGGCAAACCGGTCGCAATAGAGATGAAAAACGCCGCAGATATCGGCTCAAGCGCCGACCATGAGACTATCCTTAACCCCTTCTCTCCATCTATTGCCGAGGTCAGGGTGAGTCTAATGAAGACTATGCTGGCTAGGGTAGCGGAGACGGCGGGCGCGAATATTCGCGAGCCTATGAGCTCGTAAATGTAGCTCACTATTAACACAGCTACTAGGATGTAGTTTGAGAGCAGTGTAAGCTGGCATGTCCTCCTGAAGTTTGAGTGAAGCGGCGCCCCACGGAATATCTTCTTAGACAGCACCGCCAGCGTGAGGGGTACTGCTGAAAACCCAGCCATGCTGTATAACATGGAGGAGGCCGGCTTCCCGCTGAGTTGGCCAGCGAAGAGACCTATGATGGCGGCTGTGCTAAGGATTAAGAGTATCGAGTAACGGCTTCCGGGGACCCGGATAAGATATTTGTATTTTGAGGCGAGATAGTCGGCTGGGTCCTCCATGACTTTATTCAAGTTGAATGAGGTGCGGCTCCATAAATATTGTGATGCGGGGCCCTCCCCTAAGGTAGTATCTCCTCAAGTCTATGGGCTCCCATCCTAGCTAAAGCGCGGCTCATCTCGGTAACTATCTTCCTGGCTGCTAGGGGTCCGCGGTATGCTAATGCAGTGTAGATTTGTACCGTGGAGGCTCCGAGCCTGAATGCGCGTATAGCGTCATCGCCCGTGAATATTCCGCCCACGGCGTTTATCGCACAGCCTCCATCAACTATTCTTCTAACCTCTTTAAGCGTCTCAACCATGTAGGGGTTTAGCGGTCTGCCGCTGAGTCCTCCAAACCCTGTCGAGAGCCTCTCCTCCTTGACGGGCAGCGTATTCACCGCCGTGATGCAATCCATTCCATTATCTGCCCAGACCTCTACAGCCCTGAGGACAAGCTTTCTCAAATCCTCCCGCGCAAGGGGAGGGATCTTCAGGGCGAGTGGACACCACTTGCTCGAATCAAGCCAGTCCACCAATATTTTAAACTCTGGCTCAGACCAGATCCTTTGGGCGTCCTCAAGGCTTGGGGAGCTCAGATTCACCTCTACAGCCGAAACAACACCTCTCAGCCTCTCATAGCATCTCAAGATCTCCTCCGGGTTTGAGCCCGCGATGCTGGCAACCACCGGGACTCCCGCACTAGGCGCCGTGCCTACCAAATTCGTAGAGAAGGCCTCGACCCCCGGGTTTGGCAGACCCATAGCGTTTACCAAAGCCTCTCCTCTCCGCCTCACTATTCGGGGCTTCCTGTTCCCGCTCCGCGGCCTTAGCGTGACAGAACCAGCTACGATGTATCCGAACCCAAGCGACGCGAGCTCCGCCACACACGCGCCCGTCTTGTCAAACCCCGCGGCAAGTCCTATGGGTGGCTGAAGCTCGCCTAGCCAAGTCTTCAAAGCCAAGCTATCTGGAGGCCCGAGTCGGCTTGGACGTGCATACCTTAGCAGCCTGAGACCTACCGAGTGCGCCTCCTCGGGCGGTAACAGCTTGAGGAGCCTGTGGGTTGCCTGAGCCAGTAAGAGTGTGGACAACTCCGGGATTGATGTTTCAGGGGGCTCTATTTAATCGGAGATGCCGAGCCTTGAAGCTCGCCTGGATTACTAGAGGATGCGACTATTCTGCCGCTCCATGGACAATAGCGGCCAACGGTCTCAACCCAATAGTCTAGGTCCCTCTCCACATGGCTTGGTAAACCATCGCAAAGCTCTATGGCCACCTCGACCATCCTGACAGAACTCGGCCGGAGATGCCAGCTCCATGGCTTATTGAATCCGCCGTCACCCCGCTCAAGCTCACCTATCGGGAAGAGGCTATTCAACCCCCTCATATTATCCTCAGCAAGCCTAATCGTCTCAGGGTCCACAACGTAGATCACAAAACGCTCACCCCCAACATCTACGAGAAAATATCTGGGACCCCTTTCTCCGACCTCTAGCAGCTGAGTGGAGAGCAATGTTAGAGCGGCGACCGCGGCCGCGGCGACGGCTAATAGGATTAGGGCTTTTCGACGCAAATCCTGGCCCCAAACACACAGCTAATATATTTAGAGGTTTGCCAAGTGCTGGGCGCTTAGTAGACTCTGTCCCATTCCTTCACGATGCATCTCCTAATCCCTGACTTAACATATGGGTCGGCGTCGGCGTAAGACCTAGCCTCTCCGGGGTCTTTAGCCTCCAAGATGTAGAGGCCTCCGCTACCGTCCTTGAATCTTCCAGCCATAAAGAGGGCGCCTTTCTCCTTCAGAGATGCTAGGTGGTCGAGGTGCGCCTGCCTCTGCTCCTGAGTAGCCTCCACGCCCGGTTTGGCCTCGAGAAGAACCACGAAGTACGGCATCTTCTCAGCCTCCAAGACGAATGGGTTGGTCTAATTTAAACGCTATCAAGGGAGTCGGCGCCCAGGCCTAGAGCTCGAGGAAGAGTTTTATCGAGTCGCCGTCTTTTGCATAAATTCGTAGCGGGCCGGCCCGATGGTCTCCCATCCCAGGCGCCCCCTCAGGCATGCCTGGAAGAGCTATGCCATCTATATCCGGCCTCTCCCCAAGCAGCTTATAGATGGCCTCCAACGGTACGTGCCCTTCAACAAAATAGCCAGCCACGATGGATGTGTGGCAGCTGAAGAACGTGCCCGGTATTCCAAGCCTCTGCTTTAGAGCCAGCAGCTCCCCCTGCTCAACTATCCTTGTCTCCAGCTCTACGCCCATGCTCCTCAGATATTTCTCGTACTCGCCACAGCAGCCGCAGGTCGGATCCTTGTACAGGGTAATTACCAACGGATGGGTTGTGACGGTTTTTCCCTCAGGTTGAGTGTTGTTTTCTCCTTGGCTCAGGATGGCGAGTACTACTAGCAGTAGTGTTATTGAGACCGCGATGGAGACATTAATCAGTAGTCGCTTTCTTCTTTTCCTCATATCTCAGCCCCTCGCAACCGGTCTCCAGCCTATCGCCAAGATGCCGCCCACTATCCCCATTAGTGCTCCTACGATGAATCCACCCAGCCCTAAGAGGCTCACCAGCGAGAATATGAGTATCAGGGCTCCCCAGAGCTGGGAGAGCTGTGGGTTGCTATACATTGATAGGGCACCTACGATTATGACTGCTCCTGAAGCTATGCCTATGATCGACGGGATCCACCAGACCCACGCCGCCCACCACATCATCATCGGCATCATCATGCCCCGCCAACTCATCCAGCCTGGATAATACATCCACAAGAGTGAGGCCACGCCTCCAACCAGCACCAGCGCCCCAGCGGCTAGGGAGAGTATGAAGGCCGCCAAAGGCTTCTCTACTTGGCTCAATGCTCCTCGCCCTCAAGTTCTAGCTCTTTAATGAATCCGCCGTGCCACGAGTGGTACCAAATGTCTCCTGTGTAGCCGTTTACGCTGAGCATTCCATGCACCTCCCCACCAATCATATAGTCCAGAGTGTAGTAGCCATAAAACCTCATGGGCTCCAATACTACTACCTCCTCACCGAACCTCTGGGCCAAGTATCTCCGCGCCAGCTCCACAGCGTCCTCTGGCCCAATAGGCATGTCGATGGAGGGCTCGGTGCTCCACCCCATCATGGCGTAATGCATCCCATATTTCCTGTTCCACATCATGTTCGGCCCAGGCTCCGCAGAAACCACGCCAGTATATGGGTCTACAATCAGCTCAAACGCACCGACATTAGAATCACTCTCAATAACGATGGCGTAGAAGTTATTCTCAAACTCCATTATCTCATGTATCTTAAATCCTTGGCCTATTCTAGAGGAGACATAATTCTCAACCAAATCACGGGCCTGTTCAATGGTTATTCTAGTTCCTCTAGGTGCTGGAGCTTGGCCCCCCACCCATCCTTGGCAGGGGCATCCACTCATCATCCATGGGCCTTGGTCATAATTTGGGGACGCCACACTCCCAACTGCGGTGTAATTAGTTGGAGGCCCTCTAGCCCACAATTCATACAGGATAATGGCGCCAACCGCCGCGCCCACAATCACGGTAGCCAAAGCTACAGACATTAAAACAGACCTGTCCATCTCCTCGTCACACTGATAGTATTAATGTGGAGCGGCATTATAATAATTTCCTGAAACGCTGGCGAAACAATGGAATGCTTGATATCTTGCCTGACCAAAGTCCACGGAATAAATATATAGGCCTGCCTGAGGGTCTAGCCAGATTGTCTCTTGGCGGCCACGGCAGAGTTTTTGGCTATGCAATGACCATATCTGGAGCCTCTCTTCTCCTGATCTCGCTCCTCAGCCTCTGGCAGCACAACAACATCATGAGCGAGGCAATGAGGAGTATAACAGGTATGCCTATGCACGAGTCTGCGATGTTCTGGATGATAATCCCGGCAATTGCGGCATCCCTCATACTCGTCTCGGGCGGCATAGCAATCCTTCTGGTGCATGGAAGCCTTGGAGAAGGCAATGTGGTGGGGCTAAATGATAGGGAGAGCAGGGTTGTCGAATATCTGATTAGGCGTGGAGGAGTGGCGGAGCAGAGGGAGATAGCCAAGGAGCTTGGGTTCACGAGGCTTCAAACTTACAGAATAGTCTTATCCCTGCGGAGTCGAAACGTAGTAGAGGTGGAGCGCGCCGGTAGAACCAACCTGGTGAGGCTCAGAGCCTTCGGAGTTGGGCGTCAAGAAGAGCGCGCCTAGCCAGTCTACTGTCACCTAGACCTGACCCTCGCCGTAAAAGCAGCTATCTTCTCAGCAGCCTTCACGAGCCTATCAGGACTCGCCGAGAGAGTAGCTCTGAAATGCCCCTCGCCACTCTTCCCAAAAGCTCTACCAGGAACAGTCACAACCCCCTCCTCCTTTGCGAGCCTATTGCAGAATGTCTCGGAATCTAGGTCCATGGGTATGCGCGGGAACAGATAGATTCCGCCTCTGGGGAGATGTGTAGATATTCCCTGAGTGGTGAGGGCCTTGTGGAATACATCTCTCCTGCTTTGATATTCCGCCACCTTCTCGTCAATCATCCTTTGCACCTCGCTGGACCTGAGTGCGTATAGAGCAACATACTGGGCGACGCTCGGAGCGCAGGCGTTGATGTATGCCTGAAGCCTGATGATGCTGGGTCTCAGGTGCTCTGGCACTATCATGTAGCCCAGTCTCCACCCAGTCATCGCTAGGGTTTTTGAGAAGCTGCCAATTATAATCACCCTATCGTCGTCTCTCCAATACTTCGCCGCGCTGATGTAGTCGACGCCGTAGACAAACCTCTCATAAACCTCGTCAGATATTAGGTAGGCGCCACTCCCCCTGCACAGCTCCACCACCCTTGAGAAGCTGCTCTCGTCAATAACAGTTCCTGTAGGGTTTGTAGGGCTATTAACTATAACTGCCCTCGCGCCCTCCCTAAGCGCTGCCTCTATGCCCCTCACGTCGATCTGGAAGTTGCTCCCCGGGAGAGGCCCCACCTCAACTACTCTGCCTCGCAAAATCTTCGTGAGCGACATGAAGGGCGGGAAGGAGGGTGTAGGAATAACCACCACATCCCCGGGATGGATTATAGTGGCCAGACTCATGAAGAGGGCGTTTGAGGCTCCGGGCGTCACGACCACATCGTCAGGGTTTATGCTGGCACTCGTCCTCCTGTCATGATATTCTGCTATGGCCTCTCTCAGCTCAGGCACCCCCGCTGTCTGAGTATACTTGTTCAGCCCCTGCCTAATTACGCGCTCAGCCTCGGCCTTGAGCGGCTCAAACAGGTCAAAGTCAGGCTCGCCGATCCCCAAGTTTATCAAATCTCGCGGATCACTAATATTTTCGAAATATCTTATTATCCAGGAATCGTCCTCGCCAAGCATCCTCTCCTCGACCATTCCGAGATTTTTACCTTGATACCACCCTTTTACTCTTCCTAGACCCTCCCATCTAAGTGATGATGACTTATTAGCAGGGGAGCCTACTGTGGCTAGTGGCGTTCGTCTTGAAGATTGCGGTGCTCCAATTACAACTGAGGGAGGAGGCGGAGGAGGCTCTTGGAGACTTGGAGAGGTTACTCAATTTTGTTAATAGACGCGAGCCGGACATAGTTTTGCTGCCTGAGGCCTGGATTAGCCGAGACCCACTCAGTAACTTCGATAAGGCTGTCGCCCAGAGCGAGGCGGTGTTAGAAAGTCTTTGCAGACTGGCCGCTGAGCATGGGGTCGTTATACTTGGCGGGGGTCTATACATCCTTAGGGAAGGGAAGGTCCGCGTCTCATGCCCAGTGATAGACAATAGGGGGGAGATTGTTGGCTCGCAGGAGAAGGTGCATCTCTTCAGGGGCGAGCACAAAGTTCTGCAGAAAGGAGAGTCTTTTAGAACCTTCAAGGTGAAGGGCGCTGAGATAGGAGTAGCTATCTGCCACGACATAGTCTACCCCGAAGCGGCTAGAACACTGGTCCTGTCCGGCGCTCAGATACTCTTCAATCCTGCTAGAATAGTCTCTCATGGAATAGAGGCATGGCAGCTATACCTCAAGGTTAGGAGTCTCGAGAACAGGATACCCATCTACGCGGCAAACATCTGGTCACCTCCAAAGTATGCCGGAGGATCGTGCGCTGTGAAGCCGGTCAAATACCCCGACGAGGTATATCTCCCCGAGTTAATAAGGGCCAGGCATGGGTTATCAGCTGTCGTCGACGAGACGGATATAGAGGCTTTAAGCGGTGCTAGGCGTGAGAGGCTGATTGGGAGGACACCTCGCGCCTATCTAGAATCATACCGCGGAAACTTGGATGGTGATCAATCTTGAGTGGAGAAGGAGGGAGACTATACAGGAAATTAAGCAGGGCGGAGGCCCTGGCCGATATAAAGAATAGAATGCTCGAGAAGGACCGGTCACTAGACGCCTCCGCTTTCGAGGAGGTCTTCGACAGGGCAACCCTCCAGTCAGTATATGAGCTGATGCGGCATGGGGTATTCGAGGACTTTTACGGCGTGGTCAGCGCAGGGAAAGAGTCCAGAATCTACTATGCGAGGAGTCGGGATGGCGTAGAGCTTGCTGTCAAGATATACTTAGTAAACAACACGGAGTTCAGGAAGACGCGTATGTTGTACGTTGCTGGAGACCATAATTTTGAGAAACCCGGGATGAGCCTGAGGAAGTTCATAGACGCTTGGGCGAGAAGGGAGTTTAGGAACTTAGAAGCGGCTTTCGACGCTGGAATACCGGTCCCTAAGCCCTACACAGTTCACGGAAACATTCTCGTCATGTCTTTTCTCGGCTCAGATGGTCTGCGATACCCATTGCTCCGCGAGACAAAATACAGCAAGGAGGAGTACTCGGTGACCTATGAAAAGGTAGTGGATTATATCGCGAGGCTATACCGGAGTGCAGGAATCATCCACAGCGACCTGAGCGAGTTCAACATAATGGCCCCTGAACCTGAGACGGTTTACTTCATAGACCTATCCCAAGCCGTCCCCCTCACGAACAGCTATGCAGAAATTTTCTTGATGAGGGATCTGAGAAATGTTAACCGCTTCTTCTCATCCGTCGGGGTTGAAACAACCGGCGAGAAAGCTATCTTCAGGGAGCTTACAGGGAAGGAGCCTCCGCCCGACCTCACACCTATATAGTTCAGCTCCAACTATCTCTTCAGCATGACTCAATGGCATGGAGACGCACATAAGAGGAAGAAAACTGGTGGGAAGAAGGGCGTCCACAGGAAGAAAAGGCGGAATGAGCGCGGCAGAGATCCAATATTCTGCCTTGTGGGCGAGGAGGAGAGAATAATACTTAGGACTCGGGGCGGGAATGAAAAACAACTCCTGAAATCCAGCAAGTTTGTCAACTTATATGACCCATCCAAGAAACGGGTTATCCGGACGACGATCCTCGGAGTGAAGTCGAACCCAGCCAATAGAGACTTGGAGAGGAGAGGCGTAATAACGAGGGGTGCAGTAATAGAGACTGAGCTGGGCGAGGCGCGTGTCACAAGCAAGCCCGGAGCTGACGGAGTAATCAACGCGGTCCTGATTAAGCAGGCGGAAACCAGCTTAGCATGATTCGGAGAGAGGGATACATCATCTGGTTAGAGTATTTTGACGCGGGCCTCAGCAGATCCGAGGGCAGGCGTGTGCCGGTGAGGCTGGCGGTCAAGAATCCGACTTTAGAGCTGTTGCTCAAATCATCCCAGAAGCTCGGCTGGCCTGCGGAGCCACTTGACAAGAGACACCCATCAACATGGTGGAAGAGAGGTGCCTCAGTGCTCGTAAAGCCCCCTAAGGGTGTCAGGAAGGCTCAGGCGATAAAGCAATTGGCGCAGAACATGCGGGAGAGATCTTGAAGCGTGAAGAGTTAGAGCCGCTCGGCGAATTATTTAGACTACTGCCAAGAACAGGTGTCCTCAGGGGGAACAAGATGCCTGAACTCGGAGAAGAGGTCTACACCAAAGATGGCAGAAGCATAGGCTACGTATCAGATGTCTTCGGCCCAATAAATGGATTCTACATCGTCGTGCGTTTAACAAGCGAGTTGCAGGAGCTGGAGAGGGGCTCTATTCTCTACCGTAAGGCTGGCAGAGGCCAGCCTGACCCGCGCACCCCCGCTTAGGCTGAGGCAGTTATCTTCTTTAAATTAGCTACAAGCTCCTTGACCTTGGTCCTAGCTAGGTCTTGGATGACCCTAGAGCCGAGGCTCGCCGCCATCCCCCCCAGGCTAATATCCGAGACCCACTTAACCTCAGATCCCGCATCACCCTTCCCAACAATATCCAAGTCTATTTTCAAATCCACTGTAGACTGCATCCCAGAGCCTTTCCCGACTAGTGTTAGGTGGCTCGGCTCTCTCAAATCAACATACTTGAAATCCATCTTCATGGTGCCGCTGAGTATTCCGAGCTTAACCTTGAACTCAGCCTCGAAGTTATTCTCGTCCTTTGTGTCAAGCCTCTTTAAGTCGGGTATCGCTTTACCTATCTTTCGCGGGTCTGTAATGATGCCCCAGATTTTCTGAGGTGGGGCTGGGGCCTCAAAAGACCCTTCTAGCCTCATCGCTGTTAGATGGGCTTTACTCTTAATAAATCTACAGAGGATTCAAGGTATGGGTAAAGTTTTATTAGGTCAAAAGGCTGAAAATGAATTGGATGGTGCAACCTTAGGTTGGCTGAAGACGTTGTCTTCGAGAAATTAAATATTGATGTTTTGATTGAAAAGCTTGAGGAGCATCTCTACGTAGCTGATAGGAGCCTAGCCACGGCACTTTATCTCGCGATTAAAATGAATAAGCCCTTACTGATTGAGGGTGAGCCTGGCTGTGGTAAGACTGAGATTGCGAAAGTCCTAGCCGAGATACTTGAGACAGACCTGATAAGGCTCCAGTGTTATGAGGGGCTTGACGCTTCTGACGCTATATATGAGTGGAATTATCCCAAGCAGCTTCTATACATCAGGATGCTGGAAAATAGGGGAGACGTGAAGGGGATTGAGTCAGAGATTTTCAGCGAGAAATTCCTTCTTAAGCGCCCTCTTTTAGCCGCGGTCTTGCATGATGGAAAGGCTCCGCCCGTCCTTCTGATAGACGAGATTGACAGGGCTGATGAGGAGTTTGAAGGTTTTCTCCTCGAGTTTTTAGCCGAGTTTCAGGTGACTATCCCCGAGATCGGCACGATCAAGTGCAAGAAACAGCCGTTAGTGATTCTCACTTCTAATCGAACCCGTGAAATAGGTGATGGGCTTAAGAGGCGTTGCCTATATTATTACCAGTCCTATCCCAGCAGGGAGAAGGAGTTAAAGATATTGAGGCTGAAGGTTAAGGGGTTAGACCCCGCTGTCATGGAAAAGATAGTAGACTTTGTAAATCTTGTGAGGCAGAGGCCTGACATCTCCAAGAAGCCGGGGATCTCTGAATCGCTTGACTGGGCTAACGCCTTGGCTAAGCTCTCCGCCAAGGATTTTAACCGGGATGTCGTGAGGGCGACCCTTTCATGTATTGTGAAGACTCAGGAGGACCTCGTCAGGCTGGACATAGACTCGATGCTGTCTATGCTCGGAGGTAAAAGCAGTTAAGTATGGATTTATACGAGTTTGTCATCGAGCTGGCGAGAGGCTTTAGAAAGCGGGGGCTGAAGGTCGGAGTCTCCGAATCCATCGACGCCTGCGAGGCAATTCAGCTTGTAAGGGGGCGGAGTTTAGAGGACGTGTTCACCGCCATACGCGTCACAATGATTAAGGACCCGTCAAAGTATCACATGGTAGAGGAGGTTGTTAGTGAGGTAGCAGCGGAGGGAGGAGGTGGAGGAGGTGAGGGGGAGGGTGAGAGCGACGGACAGGGGTCCGAGATGTCCATGCAGCCAACGGGCATGTCCAAGGGCTCCGGGCAGGAGCAGAACAGCGTCTCCACGCGGTATGTCATGTATAGCCCTGCCGAGTCGCTTCACCGCAGAAATCTTAAGCCGATTGATATCTCATCACTGAAGACTGGCAAGAGAATCATTAGGAGGATGCGTAGAAGGCTCGCAGTCCTTCCCGGTAGGCGCTCAACCTATTCCAAGAGAGGCGACATCGAGTTTGCGAAGACGATTAGGCATAGTTTAAAGACTTTCGGCGAGCTCATGCGGCTGAGACGGTCTATAAAAATCCTTTCACGTGCAAGGCTTGTGGCCCTCATCGACATCAGCGGTTCTATGGACACTTATACCGACTGGCTTGTCCGCGCCATGTACCTCTTTAGCAGGTTCACTCGGCGCGTCGAGGTCTTCGTGTTTAGCACGAGGCTAAGGCGTATAACAGATATCTTAGAGGTCACAGACCTGGGCGAGATTAGGAGGCGCCTTTCCAGCGAGCTTGACCTGTGGGGTAGTGGGACAAGGATTGGGTACAGTCTGAAGTCCTTTCTGGACAACCATGGCAACATGGTGGATAGGACGTGGGTCGTTGTGATTGTGAGCGACGGCTGGGATACTGGTGAGCCTGAGCTTCTGAGATGGAGTATGGCCGCCCTCAGGCAGAGGGCTGGGAGGATAATATGGATAAACCCTCACGCTGATAAGCCCAACTTCAAGCCAATCACAATAGGCATGCTGACGGCCTTGCCCTTCATAGATGTCTTAGCGGGGACCAGCATTCTCGAGGACTATCAAGCCTTCCTGCGATCGTTTGGAAAGTCCATCAAGCCTCTGAAACGTGGTGAAACACTTGCCAGGCAACAGGTCTCAAGATGGGCGGTATAGGCGGATAGAAGCATTCATAGACGTAGAAGAAGCCCTTTCTCAACTCATACCAAGAATTACCGTGGATAGAAAAGTGGTCGGAAAAAGGACGCGCCAAGCTATGTGGCACGTCCTAGCCGAGGATATCTACGCTCTCCGCGACTCTCCTCCTCTCCACATGTCTCATGTAGATGGCTTTGCCGCGCGGAGTGATGATCTTCAAAGAGCTTCTCAGGACGCTCCCGTAAGTCTAATCGTTTTGGGAAGCATCGGTCCGGGCGAGTCAGGCTTGAAACTGCCGCAAGGCTACGTTTATAGAATCCACACGGGCGGCTATCTCCCATTAGGCGCCGACACCGTTATCCCGCAGGAAGACGTCAGGACGGACGGCTCCAAGATCTTAGCCTCGAGGCCCTACAGCGCCCTTGAAAACGTTGTACCCGCTGGAAGCGACGTCAGGCGCGGAGAACTGGTTGCGAGGAGCGGAGAGGTTTTAATGCCGGCCAAAGCATCTCTGCTGGAATCTCTAGGGAAATATGAGGTGAAGGTCTGCGCCCCACTACGCGTATCCGTTCTCTCCTTTGGGGACGAGCTAACAGACGACCCAGCCGAGGCCGGGCGCGGCAAGGTGCTCAACACTCACGCAGCCCTCATATCTGAGATGCTGAGAGGCCTTTGCTGCGAGCCTGTCAAGATGCAGATTGTTCCAGACAGGCGTGAGGCTGTTCATGATTCTCTCTCGGCAGCCATCGGGGAGTCTGACCTCGTCATAACGATTGGTGGGTCGAGTGTTGGAGATATAGACCTCGTGGGCGCGGAGATGCGGAGGATGGCCGAGGTCTTCCTGCAGGGCCTCAAGCTACAGCCCGGGAGAGTTGGAGGCGCGGCTGTGATAGAGGGCAAACCGGTCATAATGCTTCCTGGACTAATACATTCGACAGTAAACGTATTCAACTATCTAGCCGCTCCAATAATAGCGCACATGCTTCAGATGAGCCTAGAACAGTTAATACTGAGAATCGAGGCAGTAATGGGTGAACGCGTCGAATTCTATCGCTGGCTCGATTTCAGACGTATCGTCTGGGTTACGTTGAAGAAGGTTCTTGGACTGGGTTTTGTTGCGAAACCAAATGTTGCTGACGCATCAAACATCTCATCAATATCGTTCTCACATGGGTATGTTGAGGTTCCGCCCCATAAGGCGGTCGTCGAGGTTGGTGAGAAAGTGACTGTGTCTGTTCCGCTCTGGATGAATCGCGGAGCAATAATAGTTGCAGGGAGTTAAGCAGTAATTTCTTTTTCACCTCTCAATCAATCTTAATTGCTAAAGAATGGGGGGCTACTCTTTATAAAGGCGTAACCACAATAGGTAAGGTGTGGAGAGAATAGGCCTCGACCCTGAGTATAGGATTGAGAAAGATACGTTGGGTGAGATGCGTGTCCCAATAAACGCTTACTATGGTGCTCAGACCGCGCGGGCGGCTGAGAACTTCAAGTTCTCAGATCTTCGCTTCCCCCGACCGTTCATAAGGGCCCTAGGTCTGATAAAGGCGGGCGCGGCCAAGGCTAACATGGAGCTGGGGCTTATTCCGCGAAGCCTAGGGGAAGCTATCTACGCCGCGGCCCTTGAGGTGGCTGACGGACTTCATGATGACCAATTCGTTGTAGATGTATTTCAGACAGGGTCTGGGACCTCTACGAACATGAATGCGAATGAAGTGATAGCCAGCAGGGCCGCTGAGCTTATCGGAGGGAGGAGAGGAGACAAGACCCTAGTTCATCCCAACGATCACGTAAATATGGGGCAGTCTACGAACGATGTTATACCTACCGCCATCAGAGTTGCAGCCGCGTCTATGATTCATGAGTCTCTGCTAAAGAGGCTGGACTTGCTAGCCAGCACCCTAGAGCTGAAGTCGCAGGAGTTTAGAGACGTTGTGAAAAGCGGGCGGACCCATCTTCAGGACGCTGTCCCCATGACTCTGGGACAGGAGTTTAACGGCTACGCGGAGATGATGAGGAAAGCTGTTTACAGGGTTAGGAAGGCCTCGGAGGCGCTTCTAGAACTCCCAATAGGTGGGACGGCCGTCGGGACAGGCTTGAACGCTCATCCAGAATTCGCGCCGAGGGTTGTGAGATATCTGTCCGACACACTCGGAATACCGTTCGTCACTTCGAGGAGCAGGTTTGAGGCGATGGGGGCTCAGGATGCCTGCGTCGAAGTCAGCGGTGCGCTGAGGGGCGTTGCAGGCAGCATTCTTAAAATCTGTAACGATCTGAGACTGCTCTCATCGGGGCCTGTGACAGGTTTCGGGGAGATAGAGATCCCGGCTGTTCAGCCAGGCTCCTCGATCATGCCCGGGAAAGTGAACCCCGTGATCGTGGAGGCATCCATGCTCGCGGCGTGCATGATCGTGGGCTATGACGCGGCGATCTTTGAGGCTTCGCGGGTCGGAGAGCTTGAACTCAACATGGGCCTACCACTCATAGCCTATTGCCTACTGACCTCCATAGATCTCTTAACGCGAATAGCGGCCTCCCTTGCGGACAAAGTGATTCCGGGGATAACCGCCAACGAGGAAAGATGCAGGCTTTACGCCGAGAGCAGCCCCTCCACAATAACAGTGCTGGCGCCGATAGTGGGATATGATAGGGCGGCTGAAATTGCAAAAAGGGCGCTGAAAGAGAGGCGCCCGATAAAAGAGATCGTGGTGGAGATGGGGATTATGAGTAGAGAGGAGATAGAGAAGGTGTTTGATGTCCGACGGATGGCTGAGGGGGGATTATTAACCTCGAGAAAATAGTGGGTGGCGTATTCAGGGTAGGAGAAGCGGCTTTGGGTCAAAGCCCTCGACCCTCCCCAGCGACTCTAGCCTCGCTAGTAGGTAGTCGCGCGACTCTCTACTACTGGGCAGGTCTGCGACGATCTCGCCGTCTCGGATTAATGGTTTAAGCAACTCTTCAACAGCCCTGCCGCATTTCGGGCACCTCTCCAAGCTTTTTCGCCGCGGAACTATGGTGTCGTGAAAGGCCTCACACCGGTAAACCTGCTTGGCTGACGGGAGTTTGCCTCGCTTCGAGATGGGCCGCCCCTCAACCTCCACAATATCCAGAGCCAAGTCAATCGACTGTGGGAAGGCTATGGACGTCCCCACGCCGAAGCCGTCCACGACGTCAAGAAGCTCTCCCACATCATCCTCATCTATACCGCCGCTCACGAATATCTTTACATCTCTATACCCGTTTACATTGAGCGTCCACCTTACCTCCTCCACTATTCTCCTCATATTCCCCCTCCTAGATGACGGCGTGTCGAGTCTCACTCCATAAAGTCTCCTCCCCAGCGTCTTAGCCGCGAGAAGTGCCTCCTCCCTCTCGTCGAGAAAAGTGTCGCAGAGCGCGATTCTGGGAACGTCGGCAGGGACCGCCTCATCGAAGGCCTTCCACGCCTCAGTCTGGCTTCCCATGACAATTATGAGCGCATGAGGCATAGTCCCCACAGGCCTCTCACCCATCAGCGAGGCACCCAAGACCCCGGAAACGGCGTCACAGCCACCTATGAAGGCCGCCCTATCCACGGCAGGGGCCACTGAGGGGTGGACGCATCTAATCCCGAAGAAGACAAGAGTCTTCTCCCAACACTTCATCCTTATTCTGGCTGTCTTGGTTGCTACACTTGTCCCATGCCTCAGCATGCCGAGCATCGAGGGCTCGTATACGCTAAACTCTCCATAGGGGCCGGATACCTCCATCACAGGCTCTAAGGCCCTGAATACCTCGCCCTCCCGCATAGAGTATACATCTACACGCCTACCCTCTAAGAGGGCCGCGACCTCCTCAACACCCACCAGGGCGGCCCAATCATAACCCGGAGGCAAACTATATGCATGAATATCTGCTACGACGTTCCTCTCCGAGAGCGTCCTCGAAGACAAAGTCTCAAGCGTCCTCACGAAATAGACGTCGGTGACTCTGCCGTCTCTCACCTGCTCAACTGACGCGGCATATATCTGTGGCCTCTTCAAAACACACCACGGCATCCACTAAGCCGGCGCGATAAAAACCCTAAACACCGGCTCTATCCTCTAAGAGGCCCAGAAGATTCTTCCGGTCCGCCGCAAAGGGCTTATAAACTCCTTGTTGAGAAAGGTAGTAGAGAATGCCGAGGTTCCGAGTAGTTCTGAAGAAACCGTATGGCGTCATAGGGGTTGAGGCGGAGAATATCGAGGAGTTACTCTCATCGATCGAGAGGCTTACAGATGCCTCCAGCCTCTTAGATAAGAAGATTCTAGCCCCGGGTGTTGTTCCTCAGGAGCATCAGATTCAGCGCGAGGATGTCGCTAAGAGGAGGAGGGGCCGTTCGGAGGCCACGCTTGCCCTGGATGCGATTGAAAGGCATCTTTTGAAGACAGATTTCTTCTCAACCCCGAAGACTACGTCGGAAGTGCGCCAGAAAATCCTCGAGCTTGCGGGGCTTAAGCTTCAGAGTAGAAAGGTAAGTCAGGCCCTCGGAATACTCTTCAAGTCGAAGAAAATAATCAGGGTTGGAAGCAGGGGGAGCTATAGATGGTTTATCAAGTAGGCGCGCTAGCTCCCTAAACAGCAGGGGACTCAGATGAATCTGTCTAAGTGTTTGATGCGCTTAGCGGGGTGCGGGTGAGTGCTGAAAATGTCGCTGAGCGGGCTGGGCTTTGTTCTTCTCAACTCCTCGACCGCCCTCTCTACATCGACGTATGGGTCTATCGCGTGCTCAGGATCGGAGATAAAGAACATCTTCAACTGTTCCGCGGACGCCCTAGCCTGAGGCCTAATCCTGCCTGAGAGGGCCATAATTCTAACCAAAGCCCTCTGAAGCTTTCTCGCACCATCACTCACAACGGTGGCGGCATGGCTGTCAGCATAGTATTCTCGTAGCCTGCTCATGAGGAAGACGAAGAGGTTGAATACAAAGCTCAACACTATGAGGCCTATGCCGATGAGAATAGGCGCCCCTCCACCGTTTCTACGGGAGCCACCCAACAAACCGGATATGTAGAGCGAGTATCCAATGTAATAGATTATGGCTGGAATGAGGCTTATCATAAGCATGACAACCACGTCTCGGTGCTTAAGATGCCCGACCTCATGGGCTATCACGGCCTCCAGCTCATCCTTAGGCAGACGGTTCAGAAGGCCGCTGGTCACGGCAACCATCGGCCCTGTAAGCGGGCTTCCATAAGCGAATGCATTGGGGATATCGATGTTCGCTATCATCACTTTCGGCTTCCCTCTCATACCGCTTCTCATCGCTACCTCGTCAACTATCTGATGCAGCCAGGAATACGCGGATGGGTCTGCTTCTGTGACTCTGTAGAAGGCGTTTATCAGATAAGGGCCAAAGAGCCACTGAATAACATTGAGTAATACCACGAAACCTATGACGCCATAGATGTAGAATGTCGGTAACCCCAGATAGAGTATCAGCGCTGTCAGGAGGAGGGCCGCTGTGCCAACGACCGCTAACCAAACGCCTACCATACCGATTCGTAGCCCCAGTAGAGAGAGCCTTGGTTGAACCACCATAACTTTCTCCCTAAGAGTTAAAATTTAAAGTAGCAAGTATTAAACTTAATTCGACTAAAAGTTTTTGCTTTAAATTATCTCTCTAACCTTCCTCTCCTCTCTTGGCCTAACCTTCAGGACGCCATAGTGTATGGCACAAGAGATACATAGATTCTCAGTGATAACATTCTGCGAGATATAAGCCCCCGCCTTCTTCAATTCCCTGAAGAGGTCTCCGCGAACAAGAGACACACGCCTCGTGACGCGCTGAATCTTGCTCCGTGGAACCATCGCGCCGCAGTTATCACATTGAATCATCGGCTCAGAGCCCTTCTGCCCCTTCGCCCTCCCCCTATTCTTTCTCTTCACAGTCATAGATTTCCAAAGATATTCTACATCAGGGGGTGATTTAAACCCTTGTATATGACCTACTCGCCCAAACACCATTTAACATTTCCTAAACGCTAAATCTTGCCTGAGTCCGGCCTATTTGGCGCGCTTTTTCTCCGCCCTCAAATAGGCTTCGAAAGCCCTGAGGGACTCTTCCTGAACGGGGTCGATCGAACCTGGCCTAGCACTTCTGATCCAGTCGATCGCTTCTTTGCTGTTTAAACCTTTACTGTACATCATGTAGGCTGCGGCTATCGAGCCTGACCTACCCTGACCGGCTGCACAGTGGATTAAGATGGGCCGCCCCTCCCTCCTCATCCTGTCGATAAAAGTTATTGACTTCACGATTGTCTCGATTAGGGGAGGCTCGTGATCTGGTATTGGGATATGTTCGTAGACTATGTCGAGGCCCTCCAGAAAGATGGGCGGAATTCTGTCCTCTGTGAGGGAGAGGATTGAGCGTATCCCGTTCTCGTGTAGCCAGCGGACTTGGCTCTGGGTCACGGGGCGGCCGGAGACAGCTATATCCCTCTCAACCCATCCGAAGTTGAAGGGTGTGTCAGAGAATAGAGCCTTGATTCGTCTTGAAAGGTCTCCCAAATTACCCACGAGTTAGATATTGTTAATGGTGATATAAGACTGTTAAGTAAGTAGGGGATATAAATCCGTAGTTGGAGGATACATGCGGATGAGGCTGAATGTCTCGATAGTGGCTGGCCCTGCTTCAAGCGAGCTAGGCGACAAATTAGCCTCGGCCTTAAGTCTCACACCTCTGAAGAGTCAGCATAAGATTTTTCCTGACGGCGAGTCATATTTTCGTTTCCTCGAGAGGCCCAAGCCCACGGTCATACTGGTGCAGGGGACACATCCACCTCAAGATAAGCATCTTAACCAGCTCCTCTTGATGGCGGCTGGGCTGAAAGATTTGGGCGCCTCAAGAATCCTCGCCGTAGTGCCTTACCTAGCTTATGCTAGACAGGATAAGGCTTTCTTAGAAGGGGAAGTCGTAAGCCTGAAAGTGATTCTACGCCTGATTAGGTCGGCCGGAGTCGACGAGCTGTTGACAGTCAATCCTCATGCCCCTTGGGCTCTGAAGGAGTCTCAGCTAAGAACTCACTCACTCAGCGTGGCAAGGGCCTTAGCCTCAAATTTGAAGATGCGCGGGTGGAGGGTCTCCTATGTAGTCTCACCCGGTAAGAAAGGAATGGAGCTAGCCACGGAGGTGTCCAGAGAGCTTGACGCAGAGCCGCTTAAAGCAGAGAGCTGGAGAGACCCAGACACGGGACAGGTGAGGGTCACGATAGAGGATGGGGGGAGATTTCAGGGTGAAGATGTGCTGGTGATCGATGATGTGGTCAGCTCGGGGGGCACGATGAGCGGCCTCGTCAGGAAGTTGAAATTAGCGGGCGCGGCCACGGTATACGCCTCTTGTATTCACGGCCTCTTTATGGGGGACTCTGACAGACGGATACTCGATGCTGGAGCGACCGTAATCATATCAACGAATACTGTCCCATGCAAGTACGCAGATGTTGATGTCTCCTCCGAGATAGCCAGCTATCTTACGCAGCTGATTCCTTGACACGTCTTTTAGCCCTTTTGTCAGGAGAGTTTACAAGTCTAGCTCTTAGTGAGCTCAAATCAATACTATGTATACTCTACGGGTGGGAGCCTGTAGAGAGTCTCACAGACAGGCTCGCCTATATAGACGCCGACATCCGAGACGCAGAAAAAATTACCTCCCGCTCCGCATACACGAAGTCTATAATCGCACCCATAATATACGCTCCGAAAACAGACATTTCTTCAAGAGTTGAAGTGGAGGTATCTGAGCTACTGCTTAAGGCAAAGAGCTTCGCTGTCAGGGCCTTAAGGCTTGGCGGAGTAAGGTGTGACAGAGTCGCGGGTGAGAGGTGGCTCGGAAACTTACTCATCGATAACTATCCCGGATTGAGGGTTGACCTTTCAACTCCGGACTTGACTGTTCATGCCTACATATCCGAAAAAGGCGTGGTGGCGGGGCCGCTACTGTCGCAGTCGAGCTATAGAGAGCTTGAGGCTAGAAGGCCGGGGAGAAGAGTGTTTCGCCACCCGTCATCGCTGATGCCGAGACTTGCGAGATGCATGGTTAATCTGACGAGGGTCAGACCCGGCGGATGGATCATAGACCCGTTTGCAGGGACAGGGTCGATACCGATAGAGGCGGCCTTTCTGGGTTATCGCGTCATACCCATAGAACTTAAGAGGTGGATTGCGCGCGGCTGCCTTCAAAACCTTGGGTGGGTTGGACTGCGCGGCAAAGTAGACGTGATATGTGGGGATGCCACTTCTCTACCGCTCAGAGGATTTTATCAAGGAGTAGCCACAGACCCGCCCTACGGCCGCTCCACTAAGCTGAGCGACAGAAACCTACGGCGACTATATCTCAACGCGTTCTCAGCTATTGCCGAGATTCTTGAAAGGCACTCGAGGGTTGTGACAGCTATTCCGCAACAACAGGTTGAGCCTTCACTTTTGGAAGAGATTGGGCTGAGGCTTCTAGAGCAACACCCCATACGTGTTCATTCAAGCCTGACTCGCGTAGTCTGTGTCTATTCTCTGGGCTCGTAGGTTTTCACCGTCATTTAGCTGAGTATATTTGTTGACTTTTTGACGGAGGAAATAAAAATTTAACGTCTTTATACCGTGTCTATGCGCGGTACACAGTTAATATTACGCATTCGACACATTTATCTCGTAAAAATGCTTATTAATGAGTCTTGGTTACAATATACGAAAAATGGAGCTCAAGGTTGACACGCATCTCCAACAGCTCACACAGATTCTTCAGCAAAGTTGGAGACATATAAGGACCGAGAGGATGAAGGCCACTCTCAAGATTCAGCAAGCGGCCTGCGATGCGATGAGATCCTATCTGAAATCCGTCGGCTTCATGGAGCTCCTACCCCCAATAATCGGGCCCGTCACCGACCCGGGGATCAGGGGCGCTAAACAGGTTACGTTCGATTACTATGGGAGGGAGTATAAGGTGATGAGCAGCGCCATCCTCTATAAGCAGGCCGCGATGAGCGGGTTGGGAAAAATCTTCTTCATGTCACCAAACATCAGACTTGAGCCAATAGACTCAGCCTCGAGCGGGAGGCATCTGGTCGAGTTTGTCCAGCTTGACTTAGAGATAGCTAACGCGACCTACTTTGACGCCATGTCCGTCGCCGAGAACCTCCTCTGCGCAGCCATGAACACCGTTAAGGACGAGTGTAAGAGGGAGCTCGAGTTACTGGGGCGCGAGCTACCGACTTTTTCACCACCATTTAAGAAATTTACGTATGACGAGGTCCTTGAGCTTCTGAGAAAGAATGGAATGAAGGTCCGCTACGGGGTTGAGATACCGTGGGACGCGGAGTACCTTATCTCAAAGATTATGGACGAGCCTTTCTTCATAATCGACTATCCGAGAGGTGCTAGGGGATTCTATGATAGGGAGGACGAGAATAGGCCGGGTATTCTGAGGGACTTTGACCTCATCTACCCGGAGGGCTACGGTGAGGGCGCATCGGGCGCTGAGAGAGAGTACAGATACGATAGAGTGATGGCGAGGATGAGGGAGACGGGTGAGGATCCGAGAAAATATGCCTGGTATCTTGAGATGCTGAGGGAGGGGATTCCCCCCAGCGCTGGGTTTGGAATAGGCGTTGAGAGGCTTACAAGGTATCTCTGCGGCCTTAACGCTGTTTGGGAAGCTAGGCTCTGCCCTAAGGTCGCCGGAGTATACTCTCCCTAAAAGCTCTCTTCAGAGGTGGTAAAGAACCTAATATGCAAGTTTCCAGAGTCACTCTCCGGCTTTTCCTTTCCCTCCATCGCCTCTACTCTATTTTCGGCGACTTGCATCAGATCTGGAGGGCTTACCCATTCCGCGAAATTATTGACCGTGCGCGAAGAGGGGTGGAGGCGATTTACCCCGCCGATGTCTTGAAGCCGTCCATCATGACTCTCAAGGGCGCGGACATCTATAGTAGGGCAAAACAGTTCGCCACGCTGGATGAGCTATTACTCCTCCCCCCCGCATTCACGCCCCTGCGCCTCAAGAAGATGTCTGAGCTTCTGCGGGAGCCATTGTTCAGCGACGTTGACCTGAGACACAAAATAGGGGGCTTCAACGCGGCGATGCCCGTCATGGCTGCGTCCATGGGCTCTGTTCACGTCGCGAACAAGATCTCTCTGGAGGTTGCGAGAGGGGCTGCGAAGCTGGGCATACCGATGGGGGTCGGCGAGAACGTCGCTACAACGTGGGGCTACTCGCGCAGAGTGAAGGCAAACCAGCCCTGCTTCAAGGAGAGGGTCATGACATATCTTGAGGGCCTCGAGGAGGGGTACGGAGGTGTCGCTATCCAGCAGAGCGTAGAGGACGCTTACAACGAGCTCTGGAATAGGGTCTACTCCGACCCAGACATCGAGCCGTACCTGAAGAAAGGGATGATTGGATTCGAGATCAAGATAGGGCAGGGGTCAAAGCCCGGTCTCGGGGGCGAGGCCCGTCTAACGAAGGAAGACGCCGAGAGGCTGAGGGACAAGTATCACTTCTCTGAAGACCCTCGGGAGGTGTCAAGAGGAGTTATAGAGAGGCACTCGGCTCCCGGCACATATGTTCCTGAGATTTTGAGAAGCATGGTTAGGATGATGAGGAATAACTATCCGAGGTGCAGGGTATGGGTGAAGCTAGGGCCTTTCCGGGACCTTCCCGACGTCTTGAACACTCTTCTGGACGAGGGTGTCGACGCAGTGTGGATAGATGGTAAGGAGGGCGGGACTGGTATGAGCCCCTACGCCTCGATGAGGCATTTGGGCTTGCCACTGGTCGCGGCTCTCTGTAGTGTCTCAGAGTTTCTAAAGTCTCGCGGGCGCCTCACGTCAATACTGGCCTCGGGCAGGCTTTTTGACGGGGGCCACTTGGTTAAATGCCTCTGCCTTGGGCTTGACGGTGTCGCCTTTGGTAGGCCCTTGGCTGTTGCCGCTTGGGCGGGAGGAGCGCGAGGAGTCGAGAACTATCTGAGGACCGTGGAGGTTGAGGCCAAAATGCTTGTCTCGGCGCTGGGGAAATACTCGATTAATGATCTGTCTCCTGAGGATCTGGGATGTCTGGATAGAGACATAGCTGAAAGATTGGGCGTCAGATATGTCTACTCTTAGGGCGAAGTGAGGGCTATTACCTCCCCTCATAGTCCATGCTGGTAGGAAGTGGATGACCCAGATGCTTGTGTGCTTTTTGGGGACAAGCGGCGGTATGCCAACTCCAGAGAGAGCCCTGCCCTCAGTAGCAGTTCGATTTTCAGGCTCACTCATACTGTTTGACTGCGGAGAATCAACACAGAGACAGCTCCTCGCCTCGGGCCTCGGCCTCCCGCAGGAATTCAAAATATTCATTACGCATAGACACGCCGACCACCTGTTAGGAATTCCGGGAGTGTTTTACACGCTCAGCATGCTTGGCAGAGAGGACCCTGTCCCCGTCTATGGCCCCCCATCAGCATGTGAAGTCGTCAAGGATCTACTGGGATCCCTTAAGACAGAGATAGGATTTGAGGTGGAGATATACCGAGCCGCTGAGGGCGAGGTCTATCATGGCAGAGGTTATAGAGTTGAGGCTGTTAGATCTGACCACTCGACCGAGTCCCTCTGTTATAGACTTGTGGAGGAGGAACGCCCCGGAAAAATGAAGGTGGAGTACTTGGAGAATCTTGGCTTACCACGCGGCCCTCTCTGGGGTAGGCTGCAGAGGGGAGAGGCCGTGAATTTCCAGGGAAAGATCATCAAGCCTGAAGACGCAGTGGGGCCGCCGAGGAGTGGGAGGAGAATAGTGTATACCGGAGATACAAGGCCCTCCCAAGACATCGTCGAGTTTGCGCGAGGAGCTGACCTCTTGATACATGACTCCACGTTCGATGAGAGCCTGAAAGACCGCGCGCGGGAGGAGGGCCACTCCACGGCCTCTCAAGCCGCCGAAGCAGCTCTTAGGGCCCAAGTAAGAGTGCTGGCGCTCTTCCACATAAGCCCAAGATACCACGGTAAAGAAGAGGTATTATTGAGCGAGGCTAAAAAAATCTTCCCCAACACATTCCTGCCACGGGACTTGGAGAGGATCGAGGTCTCCTATCCTGATTGACGTCTAAGAGAGATTATTTTTGGAGGCCACTCAGCCAGGTCAATCCACCCAGTCAGCACATCGTCGAGCAGATAGCTCCTCATATAGTCCGCCTCTCCGACGTCGCTCCTCCTCAACAGCCTGTAGTCGCTGCTCACGAGAAACTCGCTCTCAGCCTCATGAGGAGTCTCGACGTTGACTATGTCTCCTGGCTTAGCGGCGACGGCCAAGACCCCTGGAGGTATGGCCCCCTTACCACGCCATATCACCACAATCCACCGAGCATCACCAGGCTCCAGCAACTCGAGTAGGCCGTCCGTTGAGGTTAGGGTTCCCGGCCCGCGGAGTCCTACTTTGGTGGCGCCACATCTCCTACATCTCCACGCCTCAATAACCTTCACCATCTCTTCTCCGAGAGCTATGTTGACGAGTCCAGCATATTTCAGGTCATGGACGCATCTCTCCGACGACATCGAATACCACTCTTAACTCTCTTGTGGAAGTATCTCGACTCTGCACTTAGCATTCCTCTTGAACTCCTCTGCATCACTCTTGGATCCAGCTATTGCCCCATAGTGCATCGGAATAGCTATGTCGGGCGCAATTATGCTTGCGGCCTCCACAGCCTCTCCGGCCGTCATGACATATACCCCGCTGACTGGGAGGAATGCGACATCCACTTTCCCCAAATTCTTCATCTCAGGTATCACGTCGGTGTCTCCGGGGTGGTAGATTCTAACGCCTGCCAGCTCGATCAGAAATCCTACCCCGCCATACTCTCTCGGGTGGAACACAGCTCCCGGTGCTCTAAACTTGTTGACATTATATGCGGGGACGACGCTGTATTTGATGCCCTCAACTTCGCCCTTATCCATGGGAGTGACGAACGTCTTAGATTTGCAGGGTAGTGCGCCGAGTGACTTAGCGCAGTTTTTGGATGCAACTATTGCGGTCTTCTCGGCGGATGATAAAATCGCTAAATCGTTCATCGATAGGTGGTCGAAGTGGTCATGAGTGATGAAGATTACATCTACGGCCCTGCGAGCCTTACTTTTGAGCTGATAAGGGTCGATAACCACTTCTTTCCCCTCACCACGGATACTGAAACCCGCGTGGCCCAACCACCTGATCTCTAAACCCCTATACTGTAGCATCAAGCATGCAGAGTCGCCCGCCCGTATATAATAATAACACACGGGTTCATAGCTGCCGTAACGCGAAAGAGGCCCCTGGAGGGAAACCTAATCAATAGGTCCTTCAGCATTGAAGAGTGGCTTGGCGCTTCAGGAGACTATTCCGTGGATTGAGAAATATAGGCCGCGGGCCCTCGCCCAAATAATCGATCAGGAAGCCGTTGTAAATAGTCTCAAGACGATAGTCTCAACCCGCTCAGTGCCACACATGCTCTTCACGGGTCCTCCGGGAGTAGGCAAAACGGCGACGGCACACGCCTTCGCATCAGACCTCTTCGGGGAGAGGTATGTCGAGGACGGGCACTTCATGGAGATCAACGCCAGTGATGAGAGGGGTATAGATGTGATTAGGGAGAAGGTTAAGGGTTTTGCGCGAACGATACCCATAGGCGGGGTTGGGTTCAAAATACTCTTGCTTGACGAGGCAGACCAGCTCACTGCCGAGGCCCAACACGCTTTCAGACGCGTGATGGAGCAGTTCTCAGCCACGTGCAGATTCATACTCGCAGCCAATTATTCCAACAGGATAATAGAGCCCATACAGTCAAGGTGCGCTGTCTTCAGGTTCAGGCCAATCGAGCTAGAGCATATCAGCAAGGCGGTGGAAAGGATAGCCCGCGGAGAGGGCCTGCAGATAGCGGGATCGGCCGTAGAGGCGCTCTACAAGGTTACTGAGGGAGACCTCAGAAAATGCATCAACCTTCTTCAAGCGGCCTCCACATATAGTAGGAAGATTGACGAGGCCCTAGTTTATCAGGTTGCGGGAGTAGTCTGGGCGGGAGAGGTTAGAAGGTTGCTGGAGCAGGCTATCGCAGGCAAGATGGAGGAGGTGAGGAATAGTTTAAGAACAATTCTATACGTAAATGGCGCATCGGAGAGAGACCTCATTTCTCAGATCTACCGAGATATCTTCTACCTCTCAATTCCGGAGAAAAACAAGCTAGAACTCTTGTCGCTTCTCGGCGAGGTTGACTTCAGGATCTCTCAGGGCGCAAATCCCGAGATACAGTTGATGATGTTTTTGGCGCATCTATACTCGGCCTCGAAGCCCGGTAAATAGGCCTTGAGCCTCCCGTGGACTGAGAAGTATAGGCCGAGGCGCGTCTCGGAGGTGGTTGGTAACGAGGAGGCTAAGAAACAGTTCGAGGAATGGATAAGGGGTTGGGAGAGGGGCAGCCCCACGCACAAGGCCGCGCTGCTGGTAGGGCCTCCGGGGACGGGTAAGACCTCTCTCGTGCTAGCCTACGCGAACGAGACCGGGTACGATGTGGTTGAGGTTAATGCGAGTGATGAGCGGAGTGGGGAAAGACTAAAGAGTATAGTGGGCGAGTCTGTTAGACAGTCAACCCTGGGTGGAACTAGGAGAAGGATGATTCTGCTGGACGAGGTTGACGGTATAGCTGGGAGAGAGGCCTCGGGCGGCGTGGCCACGATCTCCTCGCTGCTAAAGTCCACAAAGATTCCCATAATAATGGTTGCGAACGACCCTTGGAGCCAGCGCCTTGCCCCCCTCAGAGAGGGCGCACTTATGATAAAGTTCAACAAGCTCCGGCAGCGCGAGATAGTAAATCACCTGAAAAAGATTCTATCTGCTGAAAAGATCTCGCTGGATGAGGGCGTCCTGGAAGAGATAGCTAGGAGGTCTGAGGGCGATATGAGAAGTGCGATTAACGATGCCCAGCTACTCGTATCTTCGAGGGTTGAGCCAGAGGCTCTCCTCGAGATCGTTGGTCAGAGGGATAGGCAGAAGTCCTCTTTCACGGTTTTAGGCGAGATATTCAGCTCAACAAGCGCGGCCATGGGCAGAAATGCGGTGCAAGGCGCGGACATGGAGATTGAAGACATCATGCTATGGGTTTACGACAACATCTTCAACCAGATTCACACTCCATCTGCCCTCGCAGAAGTCCTTAAGCTTCTAGCAGACGCAGACCTGAACTATTCCAGGGTCAAAAAGTTCCAGAGATGGGAACTCCTACGATACGTCGCCCCCGTCTTGGGAGCCGCTCCCGGCATCGTGAAGAACCTGTATGGGGAGAAGGGTGCGAGGTTCGAGTTTCCCACCCATATTAGATTCATGCAGCAGACTAGGGAGCAGAGGCAAAATATTCAGTCAGGGTTGGCAAAGATATCTGTGAAGTGCGGGCTGTCTCGAGTTAAGGCGGCTACAGAGGTTCTGCCCTTTATCAGGGCCATGATTAGGAAAGGTGAGACTGGGATCATAAAATACTTCAGCCTCACCGAAGAGGAGGTTGCGGCTATCATAGGTCCTGAGAGGAGCGTAGCCCCGCAGGCCAGGCCTGCAGCCAAGGCCGCGCCAGCGGCTCAGAAAAGGGTTACTCGCGCTCAGAGGCCTCGAGGAGCGCGGAGATCTCTCTGACCATTATGGAGGCAGGTATGCCTGGGAGAGTTACAAAGCTCCTTCTTCCACGTGACCCCCCGCTCTCAATCTTAATCCTGATAAGTCCCAGGTCCTCAAGCCGCTGCATATGCTCCCAGAAACGAGTATAGGCCTTGGGGGCCGACCCTAACTCCTCGCATGTGACGCGGTATGCTTGGTATAGCTCGGAGGAGGAGATGCGGGACCTCTCGCTGCTGAGGAGGAGGCGGGCGGCCGCCAACAGGAGAAGTTTCTCGTGCCTCGAGATGTATGTGAGGACCTCGCGTCTGACAGACGGGTAAATGCTCGCGGCGGCCTTCCTGATGTGCTCGGGTGTGACGCGTGGCGCCCCCTCATTCTCAGCATACTTCCCTCCCCTCCAGAGGAGCTCAACTGCATATCTCGCGTCACCCCTCTCGGAGGCCATGTCTACCACGAGTCCCTTGGCCTCCTCCGTCATGACTCCGGGGTAGAACGCCTCTGAGCACCTGAATTCGACGATGTCTGCGAGCTGTCGATAGCTATATTCCTCCAAGTATATGACTCCGGCCTGAAACATGCCCCTCAGACTCTCGTCCATGTCCTCAAGTATCTCCACATTTCTCGTGATTGCTATGACAGATATTCTTGTCTCTCCGCTCCGCTCCTCGCCTAGTCTGAGAAGCGTGTAGATTCCCTGCGGGTCTGAGTGCAGGAATCCATCGAACTCGTCGAGCCCGATTACTAGCAGCATCTTCTTGCGGTCCAGCAAGCTCATCAGCCTCCCTCCCAGCTCCTCGGACGAGAGGCCGCGCACAGGTATAGGTGCCCCGACGGCCTCCACGGCCTTTTTCAGAATCGAGCTAAGAGTCGCGTGAATCTTGCAATTGACGTGTACGTACCGGATGGCCGAGTTGGCTTTTTCCAGCCTGCTCCCGAAGAGCTTGCTAAGCGCCGTCTTGCCTGTCCCGACTGCGCCGACGATCAGGGCTCTCACGGATACGGCGGGCTGGCCTGTGATGTGGCTTGAAAAGAATGTCTCGAGTAGGCTGAGCTCCCTCTCTCTGTGAGGAAGCCTCGGCGGGACGTATTCGGGCGAGAGCTTCTCCTCGTTCTTAAAAATTCTCAATCTTAAGCCCTGACAGGTCAAAAACACAGAATAGTATTAAAGGGTTCGACCACATGTCCCCCCTGCGGACTGGCTTTAGTCACTGTCTAAGCGCTTTGGCCGGGAGTTTCAGGAGGCTTCCCTGCCCGAGGCCGGGGGGAAGCTGGCTCAGCTCCTCGAAAACCACCACCAGCGTGTCGCCATACGTGTCTACTACTTTTCCCCGCCAGATATTGCCATTGTAGTCCTCGTAAAGAGCATCTAAGCCGATGAATGAAGCAAGCTTCTCAAGCTCTAGCGGCGAGGTGGGAGAAGCCAGAATCCTCTCCGCCTCGTCAAAGCCGACAACTATCGCGTCGATTGACTCGAACTCCTCATCCGACATACATGCGAAAGCTCTCCAGCCCTCTCTTATATCTGTTCACAGAGACTCAGGGGACGGGGCCTAATAGATAATCCTATATCCCCGCCAAGCAGCCCCTATAACCGTGAGCCCCAAATTCTCGCTCGGGAAAAACTTCAGGTTCGGGTTCTCGACCGTCGGCGTCCAGCACGAGATGGGTGTTCCAGGCTCCGAGTTCTCCTCCGACTGGGTGATGTGGCTGCATGACCCTGAAAACATCATGGCTGGAATAGTTAGTGGAGACCTGCCGGAAAATGGTCCGGGATACTGGGGTCTCTTCAGGGAGGACCATGAGAGGGCTGTTAGCATAGGCATGGATGCGGCTTGGATAACTATTGAGTGGGCCCGGATTTTTCCGCGGCCGACCTTCGACGTTAAGGTCCCCGTCGAGAGAAGCGGCGGCTTACTTTCCAGGGTCCTGGTAGAGGGGAGCCACCTGAAGGAGCTGGAGATGATTGCCGACATGGAAGCTCTCAACCACTATCGCAGGATTCTCTCTGACTGGAAGGAGCGCGGTGGGCTCGTTATAGCGAACCTCTTCCACTGGTCCCTGCCCCTCTGGCTACATGACCCGATAAAGCTCAGGAAGGTGGGTCCTGACAGAGCGCCATCCGGATGGCTGGAAGAGAGATGCGTCACAGAGTTCGCGAAATTCTCCGCGCTCGCCGCCGAAAAGCTAGATGATGTCGTAGACATGTGGTATACCATGAATGAGCCTTCAGTCGTCGCCAACGCTGGATACATGAGCGTGAAGTCTGGCTTCCCACCCGGGTATCTCGACCTCTCATCATACATGCAGGTTGGCAAGAACCTTGCACAGGCCCACTACGTCGCATATGAGGCGGTAAAAAGCCTCTCCAAAAAACCAGTCGGGGTGGTAGAGTCCGTCGCTCACTGGACGCCGTTGACTCCCAACGATAAAGAGGCGGCTGAAAGGGGGTTTGAATATAATGTCTCGATATATGACGCCGCGGTCAGGGGTATGATAATGGGTTCGCAGATTGACGAGCTGAGGAACAGGCTTGACTGGATCGGATTAAACTACTACTCTAGAATAGTTGTGGCTGCTGACAACAGAGTTCCCTCGGGCTTGAGAGTGGTCGACGATTTCGGGTATAGCTGCAGCCCGCGCAGCCTCTCACGAGACGGCAGGCCGACCAGCGACTTCGGATGGGAGATATACCCCGAGGGCATCTACAGCGTCTTGACAAAGCTTTACGAGCGATACAGGCTGCCGATATACGTAACTGAAAACGGTATCGCGGATGCTGACGACCGACTGCGCCCCAGGTTCATAGTCTCGCATCTATACCAGATTTACAGGGCGATAGAGAGCGGCGTGGATGTCAGGGGCTATTTCCACTGGAACCTCACTGATAACCTTGAGTGGGCGAGAGGATACAGCATGAGGTTCGGCCTCTTCGAGGTGGACATGACATCCAAGAAACGCTACTTTAGGCCGAGCTCCCTCGTGTTCAGAGAGATTGCGAGGCAGAAGGCGATACCTGAGGAGTTTGAGAACATGGTTGAGCCGCCGCGTACCAGTATGCCCTAAAATCGAAGTTACTCGCTCAACCACTCGCTCATAAGTTTATCATACCAAGAGTCTTCCTCCTCGATCTCATCGTATAGCTTCTCCCTCACCGCAATCTCTAGGGCCTCCAAGTGATAGCAACGAGGCTTCTGATTGTGCAGTACTCTGAAGTAGAAGTCTTCACAGCTACAGTAAGGCGCCTCGGGCAGGATCAAGTAGTCCCTCCCTCTGCCGACGACTACCCATCTGACCCTCCCGCTAGGCACAAAGACATATCTCTTCACCCTCCCGCTCTCAGCAAGAATCCTGGGTGTCTCTTGCCCACTACCACTGTCCTCCCGACTCGACATACCACTTCACACTCCCTAGCCTCGCCCCATCAAGCATCAATATGTTAGCCGCACCGAGGTTGAAGATATCACCTCTAAGCAGTGGGCTGATACTTCTGCCCCCGGACAGGAGGTTGGAGAGGTCTAAACCTTGGAGAGCGTTATTGAAGTGGGGTAGCACGAGGAGTTTTACATAGCCATGGCCGTAGCCACTCTCTCGCGTAGGTGATTTGCTGGTCTTGGCTGCGAGAACTTTCAAGAGTCTGTGCCTCGGAGCCCTTAACAATAGGAATATTTTGCGCCGAGAGCCCACACCGCGAGCCAAGGAAATCACCGGGTGGGTGTGGCCGATAACGATGAGCCTCGCTTGGGCCGCCCGGGGAGGCGGCCAGCAGTGGCCGTGAAGTAGCCAGGCATCCCCTATCATGAGGCCGCGGCCTGACATAACCTCTGCAGCGCCTTGGGCCAGCGTCATTATCCCTGCGTCGTGGTTCCCGGGGGTTATCAAGACGCGATCAACGGAGCTCCTGATGCCTTCAAGCAAGTCGATGACCTGCCTGGACTCCCTCCAGCTAACACCCGATACTCTATGCTTAACGTCTCCGAGAAGGACAAGTGTGTCTGCATTAAACCGTTCGACCAGCCTAAGTATTCTTTCGAGTATTGAGGGGAGCTGGCTCGGAAAGAAGATTCCCTCACGTGCTAGTTCAACCTCGTAGCCCAGATGCGTGTCAGAGACTATAAGGTATCTCCTATCACCTGTCTCCAAAACGAGAGCCGCGTCGTCGCCCCCGAAGTAAATCTTCACCGCCAATAAACGGTCTGCATGGGAGTGTTTATCCCTAGCGCTTCTGGAGCTCAGCCAATCTAGCGGGGAGAAAGTCCCTGACTATGAACTCTAAACCGTACCGCGAAAAAGCCTCAAGCTCAGCCTTCCTCTTTATTTTACCAAAGTACTGGACCTCTCTTCGCCAAGGATCATCAGTGTACCGCGGGTCCTGCTCCAGCTCCTTCAGCCTTTTGAAATCCTGCTCTGTGAGCTTAAGTGCGGGGAGCTTATACTTCGTGATGTCGGTCGCATATACGCCGGCCCAAACCGCGTCCGGGACATTTATCTGTCTGATGTGAGCTGAGAGGGCTGAGCCATGTATGAGCACGCTGGCTATGTGCACTCCATAGGGGTCGGCGTCCGTGAATATGTATACTGGGAGGTTTAGCTCCTCCCTAAGCCTCCGTATCAGCTTCCTGCAGTTTCTCGGAGATTGGCCGGCCGTGTGTATGAGCAGTGCCTTAAACCTCTTGTCGGCTCTCTCTTCGACGAATCTGCTAAAGACCGCGCCCTTCTCGATGACGAAGACCTGCTCCGCGCCGCATCTCACAAACTCCGCCGTCGTCAGGGCGGGCCCGATAGAATAGCCGTCTGGATGGGCTGAAAGGTCAACTCTCTGCCCCCTAAATCCTGGGATGCTGTATTCTATTACTAGGTCACCGTAGATTGAGGCCCTCTCCTCTGGAAATATGTTCATGTCCTCTCGTGGATGACTGATTAGGCTCTCGAGCTCCATGATTATATCGTCGCTCTCGTCTTGAGACTCGAAGTCGATTCCCTCGCCGATCGCCACATAGTAGGTGTCTCTGAGAGTTGATGTCTTCCCGTTTGTTAGAAGCTGTTTACCAAACTTGGCCACCCAGATAAGCTGGGCGAAGGGTCGCAGATGCCTGATATTGGACACCGTCCTCTCCGCCTTCTTCGGGCCAAGAACATACTGACGGAGCGAGGCGTCATACACGATGTTCTTAGTGGTTCTGACGGGCAGGTAGAGCGTGGGCCACTCACTCTTGCCCAGCCTCTCAACCACCTCTTCTCCAATCTTTTTCAGCTTAGCTAATACGGCTCGCTTAACCTCGTCCGACCTGTATTGAACTTTTTCATAAGAGCCCTCCTTAGCCCCCGTCTTGACCACGAATATTCAATGTAGGGGGGACTTAATTAACAACAATGGAGAGGCCGCACGAGATGTTAGGCTGGGATGCCGGAAAGGCGGAAGACCGCTGAGAGGAACGGCGAGGCATAAACGCCTATAATGACGCAGAGGGCTGCAAGGACCAAGGTCGGGAAAAGCAGCAGAAGTCCTGTCTCGCGGCTCTGAGCTGACTTCTCGGTCTCGGGCTTCAAGAAGAGTATCTGGACCACTCTAAGATGATACAAGGCACCCACGATTACGTTTAAGAGCATAACAGCTCCGGGGACGAAATATCCGGCCGAGAATGCGGCGAGAATGATCGTGTATTCGCTGACAAAGGAGTTTAGCCCAGGTATTCCTGCCAGGCTGAAGGCTCCGATAGAGTAGGTTGTGGCTGAGAGCGGCATTCTGCGCCCGATGCCGGAGAGCTCGTCAAGATTCCTTGTCCCTGAGGACTCTATAAGGCTTCCGGCCGAAAGGAAGAGTAGGGACTTAGCTATTGCATGGTTGAGGACGTGCAGCAGGGCGCCAGCTAGCGCGAGTGGTGTTCCAATGCTTAAGCCCAAGACTATGTAGCCTATGTTGGCGATGCTGCTGAAGGCCAGAAGCCTCTTAATGTCGCTCTGGAGCGAGGCCAATAGATTGCCTATAGTCATCGTCAGTATTGCGAGGGCCATCAACCCGCCACCCCACCCATAGGCCGAAGCGGGGTAAAGAAGTGTGAAGACGCGAATCATCGCAAACACGCCAGTCTTAATAACTACTCCTGAAAGCATGGCGCTAATTGGGCTGGGAGCCGCAGGGTGAGCGTCGGGGAGCCAGTAATGGAAAGGCGACATCGCTATATTCACTCCGAGGCCGCCTACAATAAGGACTAAGGCAGCCAAGTTCCAGAGCTCAAACCTCATGTCCTGCATACTAAGGATACGGCTCAGCCCATCAAACTCTAGAGTGCCTGTTAGCCCATAGAGTAGCGAGAGTCCGAAGAGAATCGCAGCAGAACCCGTCGAGCTCATAATGAGGTATTTCAGGGAGGCCTCCACCGCCTCCCACTCCCTATAGTTGAACGCCACGAGAAGGTAGGAGGATATACTCATAACCTCCCAGAAAATAAAGAACGTGACAAAGTCTCCAGAGAAGAAGACGCCCACCATCCCAAGAACCATAACGAGTAACAATGCATAGAACTCCGCTATCCTCTGCTTAACGTAACCCATTGAGTAGATCGCGGATGCTAAGCCTATGCCCAGGATAATCGATGTGAAGAAGAATGTGAGGCCGTCGGCGAATATGATTGAGCCTGTGGATTGGCCGAACTGGACGGAGAACTGCTCGGAGAGTGCCGCGGCTCTAATGCTCTCCCAGAGGGCATATCCGAGGACAAGGATAACATACACGCCCATTACCCGGGGATTCTTTATGCCTCTGGCGATGGCGACCAGTACGGGTGATAATAGGGTGGCGCCAATAAGCAGGCTCAGAATCGGCAAGGTAATGATGCCTGAAATCGGCTCAATCATGCTGGACACATCTCATTAAAGACTGGAATTTATGGTTACCATCTACTCAGCCAGACCTAGAGAAGAAGTCCATCCTTCCCCCATCCACCGCTATCACCTGGCCGGTTATGAATCCTGCACGGTCCGAGGCGAGAAATGCGACAACCTCCGCTATATCCTCCGGCTCACCTATCCTTCTCAGTGCCGTTATGCTCTCTAGGTGTCTGATGGTCTCTTGGAGCTCGTCAGCCGGCCTGGTCATCGTCATGTCTGTGCGCGTGAAGCCCGGTGCAACGGCATTTACCGTGATTCCATAACTCCCTAGCTCAAATGCGAGTCTCTTAGTCAGCGTTATGATTGATCCCTTGGTTATCGCGTAGTAGGTAGTGTTTCGTGAGGTGGTGCCGAAAGCCGCGATTGAAGCTATGTTCACTATCCTTCCATATTTCTGCGGAATCATGTACCTAAGACTAGCTGACGTGCAATGTATGACTCCCTTGACGTTGACCTCGAAGAGCCTGTCGAATATGCTCACATCATCCAGCAGACCGCCCCGCGCAAATATCCCTGCATTGTTAACCAGTATGTCGAGTCGGCTGAAAACCTCCACAGCACTCTCCACCATTCTCTCCACCTCGCCTCTCACTGAGACGTCTGCCTTGAAGGCCACTGCTTCCCCGCCAAAATCCCTGAGCTGTGAAACCAGCTCTCTCGCCTCTTCCTCAGACCGGTTGTAGTTGCAAACAACCTTGGCCCCATAGAGCCCCAGCTTCAAGGCAACAGCCCTGCCGATTCCTCGAGAAGCTCCCGTTACCAGCGCAACGCGTCCTTTCAAACAGCTGCCTAACTCGGGTCTACTACTGGGCAATACTGACCACCATCGAATAATATGTGAGGTTAATGGATCACATATTTGTTTAGGTTGCCAAGTATGCTCTGCAATGCGCTACGGCGTAATAACTGCGACTATAACTCTCTCAGCATACATGGTCTTATATCTAGCCCTTACGATGGGTGGGGGATTTGGGCGCCTACAACTCGTTCCAACCGAGACGGCAGAGACCTTTCCTCACGTCATCGCGGTCGTTAACCTGGTCACCGTGGTTTTGCTTCAGCTGGGATACAGGTACGTCAAGAAGGGGAGAATTCGGAGTCACGCAATCATGATGGGCTCAGCCTTCATCCTGATAACCGTCTTCCTCATACTATATGTTCTTAAGGTGGCTACGCTGGGGGCGGAGATCTATGAGGGGCCTGAATGGATAAGGAATTTTGTATATCTCCCAGCTCTAACGGTCCATCTGGCTCTATCCATCGTCTCTGTCCCACTCGTGGTCTATAACGCCCTGACTGGTGTCACTCTAAAAGAGCGTGCGGGGAGGTCTCAACACCGGAGGAGCGGGAGAATAGCCTACCCGGCCTGGTCCATTAGCTTGGCGCTGGGCCTCCTCGTATACGCGCTTCTGAGGCTTCATCCCGTTTAAGCAACTGTTACGCTGCCCTTGATTACTTCCTCGGCCCTGTGACAGGCTACCAGCTGCCCAGGAGCATACTCGACTAGTGATGGCCTTTCTGTGCGGCACCTCTCTGTGGCAATTGGGCACCTTGTATGAAACTTGCACCCGCTTGGCGGGTTTATTGGGCTGGGTGGCTCGCCTTTGATGACGAGCCTCCGAGTTCTTCTGTTGGCGGGGTTAGGTTCAGGGACACTGTTTAGTAGGAGAATCGTGTAAGGATGTATGGGATTTCTTAAGACGCTCGACGACGGGCCTGTCTCGGCAACCTCGCCCATATACATGACTGCTATTTTTTCAGATACATAGCGAGCCGTAGCAATATCATGAGTGATATACATCACACCCATCTCCCTACTGTCTCTAATACTTTTCAGCAGCAACAGAATCTCAGCCCTACTTGAGGCATCTATCATTGACACCGGCTCATCAGCAACTATGTACTCGGGCCCCAGGACAAGCGCCCTAGCAATATTGACCCTTTGCCGCTGTCCACCGCTCAGCTCGTGCGGATACCTATTCAGAAAATCCTCCGGAGGGACAAGCTTCACGTCCTCCAATGCCTTGAGGACAGCCTCACGTGTCTCCTCTCTCGCATATCCGTGAATCTCTAAGGGCTCAGAGATTATGTTGCCTATTCTCATGAACGGGTTTAAACTGGAGTAAGGGTCTTGAAAAACAATCTGCATCTTCTTCCTGAAGCTCTTGTCTCGGAGCTCTTTCTCGGAAAGCATCGTTATGTCTTGGCCTTTGAAAAACACTCTCCCATCTGTTGCGTCTAAAAGGCGGAGCGAGACGCGCCCAAGAGTCGACTTTCCACATCCCGACTCTCCAACGACCGCCAAGGTCTCCTTCTTCTTTATGTTGAGCGAGACGCCGTCAAGCGCCTTCAGGCTTTGAGACCCCAGAAATCCCCTTCTAACCTCATAATACTTCTTAACATTCTCTAACCTTATGACCTCCTCCATGGCTTTAATCACCTCGAAGCCAGCACTTCACCAGATGTGTTGAATTAATGTTAAACAGAGGAGGCTCCTCCTTCATGCATCTGTCGAATACGTATGGGCATCTTGGATGAAATCTGCAGCCAGGCGGAGGGGATGAAAGGTCTGGCGGCCGACCTGGAATGAAGTCAGGCATCCCCTCCCCCCGCAGCCTTGGAATGCTTGAGAGGAGCTTCTCCGTGTAAGGATGCTTAGGCCCCTCTCCAAGAACTCTGTCCGTGGACCCTAACTCCATTATCTGGCCGCCATACATCACCATTATCCTGTCAGCTATGTCGCTCGCTAAAGCAAGGTCATGTGTAATGAATATCACGCTCAGACCTAACTTGTCTATGAGGTCCTTAATCAGGTTGATTATCTGCGCCTGTATAGTCACGTCGAGCGCAGATGTGGGCTCATCCAGTATGAGTATCTGTGGATTCATGACCAGAGCCATCGCTATCACTATTCTCTGCTTCATTCCTCCGCTTAGCTCGTGTGGATATCGGTTATAGAACTCGCGTGGCAGGCCGACGGTCTCTATGGTCTCTGTTGCTCGTCTCCGTGCCTCCTCCTTTGGAAGACCGCCGCTGTATATGAGGGGCTCCGCTACTTGGTCTCCAACCTTTAGCACGGGGTTAAGGGAGTTCATCGCCCCTTGGAAGACCATGGAGATCAGTCGCCAGCTGAATTTTCTCCTGAAATCCTGCAGGCTTATAGAGAGAATTTCGTCGCCGAAGATGTATGCTCTCCCAGAGACTATCGAGGCGTTCTTTGGCAGGGCTCGTATAAGCGTCATCCCGAGGGTTGACTTGCCGCTGCCAGACTCGCCGACGATTGCTAGGCTCTCCCCCTTGGATAGATTGAAGGAAACCTCGTCAACAGCTCTAACATATCCCTTCTCGGTCATATAGTAGACCTTTAGGTCTTCGACACGCAGCGCCTCTTCCCTACTCAACCCCTGCTCCTCACCCTAACTCTCGGATTTATGACAGGCTCAAGGCCCAGAGAGATCATAACAAAAGTTAGCGACGTAATTATTATGAGTATCCCGGGTGGGAGAATCCACCACCAATAACCTAGATAGACGGCCGCGCTGCGGAATCCGAGCTCAAGTATCTGCCCCCAAGTCGGTAGCGAGGGGTCGCCAAGACCTAGAAAGCTAAGCGCAGCCTCTAAGAGTATGAAGCTCGGGGTGAAGAAGATTATTTGCGCAATTATGAAAGGAGCTATGTGTGGGAAGATGTGGCGAGCCACGATTCTGAGTGAAGAGGCTCCGACGGCGCGGGCAGACTCGATGAACTGTGACTCCCTGAGCTGTAAAACGATAGACCTCGTCAAAATAGTTAGACCAGGCCAACCGAATGCCACGAAGACCAAGATAATCACCCAGAGCTTGGCTCCAAAGCTGAATACCAAGAATATTAATATCGGGAGCAGAGGAATATTGTTCATAAAGTCCGCGAGCCTCTGAATTACGTTATCGACCTTCCCGCCGAAGTATCCGCTAACTAGGCCTAGGGAGGCGCCTAACCCCGTAACTATGATCGACGTAATCAACCCGATGAAAAGCGAGATGGGGAAGCCGAGGAGAAGCCCCACTGCTAAATCACGCCCAATCACGTCTGTGCCCATGAGGCCGTAGGCCTCTCCGCCCATCAGTATCCTGCCATTCTCGATGGAAGTCTCACCCGAACTCTGAATCGCGGTTAAAGTGAACCTGTAGACGCCCTTCAGAGGCGTTAAAGCACCATCCTTGGGAGTGCTCATGAGGTATCGCTGAACACCATCCTGCAGAACTTTGATGGGAGAGACAATAACGTCAAACCTGTCCTCGTAGAGCTGCGCCAGATTCCTCGCAAGGTCGTCGCTCGAAGTTATCAGCACCCTCTCCGGCGCCTGCTCAAACCTCGTTATAGGAGGGTTCTCTCCGGGGCGTGGAGGCGGGACAATGATTCTTGAGGCCTCGACAGAGTAGCCATCTGGCCTCACAATGCTCAGAACTAAAACAGGTGGCGTGCCAGTGTATCTGAGCTTCTCGATGGAGAGGCTGATGTATGAGGGGTAAGAGTCGGCTTGATAGTTGAGTGTCAGGTAGGTGGACTTCGAGCTTCCTGAAAACTGGGTGTTGCCGAAGTTTAGGGTTGTGGTCTCGAGAAGCTTCTTCTCTGAGAAGAGGTTGACCCAGGTTGGTGGAGAGCTCTTTGGATAGTCCACCCAGTGCTGCGGGTCGTTCCACTGCCTCGATATCTCGGCCACAGGGAGGACTGTGATAGTATATATGGAGACCGCGGTCAGAAGTATCAGGAAGGCGAGGCCAGCCCTGCCTGTCCAGGTTGACCAATAAATCCTGAAACCCCCTCTAAATCCGGCGCTCATATCCTCACCCTCGGATCCACCACTGCATAGAGTACCTCAAGGACGAACCTAGCCACGACGTAAACGAGAGTGAACATGTAGACGAGAGACAGTATCAAGGCCTCGTCGGACTGGACTATCGCTTCGAAGAATAGAGTCCCCATACCTGGCCAAGAGAAGACGGCCTCAGTAAGTATTGCGCCGCCGATAGAGCCCGCGAGCCCAAGAATAACATTCGTCAATATCGGTGGCGCCGCTACCCTCATTATGTATCGCCTATTCACTAAGCCTTCAGGAAGCCCCTTAACACGAGCCACCTGCACGAAGTCCTCTTGGGCAATATTCAGAACAATGGTTCTCGTCACGTATATCGTGAGACCCACATTCACCAACACCAGCACAGACACCGGAAGCGTCGCGTGCCAGACAACGTCAAGCGCTCGCATGAACGGGTCTTGAGGCGGCGGTGAGCTGTAGAGCCCGCCATAAGGGAAAAGCTTGAGATAGAACGAGAATATGAGAATGAAAAGTATTCCAAGCCACCATGTGGGAACGGCGTAGCTGATAGCTGAGAGGAAAGATGTAGACCTGTCAAGCCTCGAGCCGGGCCTTGTCGCGATCCTCACTCCGAGGAATATTCCTATCAAGAAGTTGATCGCGATGGCTGTTGAGACGAGGATTACCGTGTTAGGCAACCTCTCCATGATAATGTCTGAGATAAGGTTGCTCCCCTTGAATGTCTGAGCGAGCCTTGCTCTCCCTAGGTCAAGTGTAATAACCCTTAGTAGCATGTTTGGCAGCCGCTCATACCAGGGCCTGTCTAGGCCGTAGCTTCGCGTCAGCTCATCCCTATACTTAGTAATCGCTTCCTCCAGCGCCTGTGGGTCGCGTATCTGACCCGCGACAGCCTGTCTATAAAGCCTGACCTCCTCGTTAACTATCGCCGTGAGCACCCTGTCTGAGAGCCCTGTCGCTCCGAAAATCACTACAACGAAGAGAAGTACTCCTAACAGCACGATCACTAGGGAGGCAGCCTTTACCGCGAGCCTCGAATATATACCCAAGCTGAAAAAACACATGCTGGTGGCGATATTAATTCCTTAGCTCGATAACTTTAGGGTTTGAAAGCCATACTTAACGGTCCATGATAAAAATTTATATCTACCAAACATCGGTAATTTTGCTATGAAAACTTTGCGGAATAGTCTCTTTTTGAGCGCTTTAGCAGCGACTATCGGTGTCCTCTTACTGCTGTCGGGCACGGCTGTTCCAGTATATGCGCAGTACGTGGCGCCCCACACCAATCCAGGCCCAGCTGCCGACTCGATTACTTTTAAACGGGTGCCGTTGGACTTAGCCGCGGCCGCGGTTGAGGGTAAGGAGGTTGATGCCTACATATTCGGGTTAAGGCCTTCGCAGGCAAAGGCTGTGGCTGGCAGGCCGGGTATTCGGCTGTATCCGGCGCCTAGCGGCCTCTATTCCTTGGTTCTAAACCCTGCGCCCGCTCCGGCCGGCGAATTAAACCCGCTTTCTGATAAAGGGATACGCTTCGCGCTAAACTATCTTATAAACAGGGACTTTATAGTCAGAGAGCTCTTCGCAGGATTTGGCGCACCTATGGTTGTGTATCTGACGCCGTGGGACTATGACTACATCTCTAACATCGATGTGATACTTAGATATGACTTCCGCTACGACCCTGCCTACGCTATACAGATAATTGATGAGAGGATGAGGGCTCTGGGTGCGGAGAAGATCGGCGGTAAATGGTTTTATCAGGGCAAGCCAGTGACGATAAAGTTCATCATCAGAGTCGAGGATGAGAGGAGACAGATAGGCGACGCAGTAGCCTCTGACCTCGAAAAAGCAGGATTCACCATTGACAGGATGTATATGGAGTTCGGGCCAGCGATCGAGACAGCATACAACACAGATCCTGGAGAGTTGAGGTGGCAGATCTATACTGAGGGATGGGGCAGGACAGGTATTCTGAGGTATGATAGTGACCCCGGCGCCTTTACAGCGCCTTGGGAGGGTAACATGCCTGGGTGGGGAGTGGAGGGCTGGTGGCAGTATAAGAATGACGAGATAGATGAGCTGACTCTGAAGCTCTACAAGGGCGAGTTCGCATCCAAGGAGGAGAGGGACACTATGATGAAGAGAGTACTGGAGCTGGCCCTAGAAGACTCCGTTAGACTCTGGATTGCGACGAGACTTGACAGCTATATAGCTAGAGAAGACCTCGCTGGGATATCTCAGGACATTGGCGCTGGTCTGCGATCACTTCTTGTCTGGAGGAACGCGTATGTGTCTGGAAAATCTGACTTAACGCTTGGGCATCTTTGGGTTTGGACTACTAGAACCGTGTGGAACCCGATGCAGGTTGGGCTGGTGGGCGGATTCGTCGACGTATATTCGGTTGATGAGGCGTATCTGACTGCTGACCCGAGTACTTGGATTCACCCATACACCGGGATTCCAATACCGTTCCGCTCCAGCTGGGAGGTGAGAACAGCGGGGCCAACAGGCTCAATCAGCGTTCCGGCAGACGCTTACATCTGGGATGCCAAAAACGATAGATGGGTTTCGGCAGGCGGCAAAACCGCGAAGAGCGTCGTAACCTTTGATTATTCGAGGTACCTCCAGAGCATGTGGCACCATGGCATCCAGATATCACTGGCTGACCTACTCTATCATGTAGCGACACGATTCGAGGTGGCATTCGACGAGGAGAAATCAGCCTTGGAACCCGCAATCTCGGGTACATTAGCTCCGTCGCTAGAGATCATTAGAGGTATTAGGATTTTGCCAGACAACAGGGTCGAGGTATACATAGACTACTGGTTCTTCGATAATGCATACATAGCGCAGTTCGCAGATCTCTGGCCCACATTAATGGTGCCTTGGGAAGTCATAGCTGCCACCGATAGGCTTAACTATGTTGAAAAGAAATATGCCTATGGCGGAGCCTCCGCCAGCGCAAGAGGGGTTACATGGATAAACCTAGTCCTCGCAGACCATGCAGCGGATGTAGTTGCAGAACTTGAGAAGATGAGGTCCGAGAGCTTCTTCCCCGAAGCCTACTTCACCATGGGCGGCATAACCTTAGAGACATTTGAGGGCGCGCTAGAGAGGTACACAACTGCGATAGAATGGGGTAACGAGCATAAACACATGTGGATAAGCAACGGCCCATTCTACCTCGATAGCTTCGACTCAGCAGCCCAAACCTCGGTCCTAAGAGCCTTCAGAGACCCAGCCTACCCATTCAAGCCTGGCGATAACTTCTACCCATTCATCTCACCAGTCCAGATACTGAGAATAGGCAAGGGGACTGTGGTCCCAGGCTCATCCGCCCAGTTCCTCATAGATGCGGAGGGAGAAGGTGTCTTGAAGTCGAGATACATCGTAAGGGACGTTGCAACGGGGCAGATACTGACTGTCGGTGACTCCGAGTCAGTAACACCGAAGAGGATGCTGATCAGGCTATCCCCCGACTTCACGTCTAAACTCACGCCCGGCGCCCTCTATGAGCTTATAGTAGCTACATACAGCGAGGATGCGGCGACAATCTCAGTAACGAGAGACTTCTTCGATGTCCTAAGCCTAGCCCCAGTCGAGCGGGAGATAGAGGCGGTGTCGAAAGAGCTCACCGACAGGCTAAGGAGCGTCTCTGAGGACCTTGCAAGCGCTATCGCAGGCCTCGGAACAGCCGTCACAAACGTGGATAGAAAGCTCGATACAACCGCAGAAAACATCAGAGGCGAAGTAAGGAGCAGCGTAAATAATGTTAGGGCGCAGGTCGACGCTGCCACAAACACGCTGACAAACGACATAAGAAACCTCCAGAGAGTTGCTGAAAGCACCCTCACAGTAGCCCAGATAGTCATGGCCCTCGCAGTAGTCGCGATCATCCTCTCAGTAGTCTCGATAGTAAGGCGGCCAAAAGTAACAGCAACCACATAAACCAGATATCCTCTTTAAATAGCCACCATCTATTTTTTACATCCCCCTTCCCTGCTTACTAGTCACCACATTGATTAAAAATATTAATTTTTTAGACACTTTTTACAAATACAAAGGTTATAAAATGAACATCTGCCGGCAAACTTATATTGACATTTGGCGAGCCGGTTTATTTAAGTGAACAGGTATGGTGGACACGGGTGATACCGCATGGGTCTTGGTCTCAGCCGCTCTGGTAATGCTGATGACACCGGGTCTAGGCTTCTTCTATGCAGGCCTATCTAGGAGGAAGAACGTGGTGGCGATTCTGATGCAATGCTTCATATCCGTGGCGACGATCTCTATTATCTGGGCGCTCTGGGGGTATAGCCTAGCGTTCGGCCCCAGCCGCGGCGGGTTCATAGGCGGCTTTGAGTTGCTCGGACTCGCCGGTGTTGGAGGCGAGCCAAACCCAGAATACGCGGCAACGATACCCCACTCAGCCTTTATGCTGTTCCAGGCGATGTTCGCCATAATAACACCCGCACTTATAGTCGGCGCCTTCGCTGAGAGGGTGAAGTTCGGCCCATTCCTGCTATTTCTCGTCCTCTGGTCGACGATTGTCTATGCTCCTATAGCGCACTGGGTTTGGGGGGTAGGCGGCTGGCTGAGGAGCCTAGGCGCCCTAGACTTTGCAGGGGGGACGGTGGTACACATTAGCTCAGGAGTGTCAGCACTCGTGGCCGCGATACTGATAGGCAGACGGATAGGGTATGGAAGCTACGCGATGGAGCCAAGCAACCCCACATTCGTAATTCTCGGGGCGGGGCTCCTCTGGTTCGGCTGGTTTGGTTTTAACGGGGGCAGCGCACTGGCCTCTGGGGGGCTGGCCTCAAACGCTTTCATGGTCACACACCTCTCTGCCTCTGCAGCCGCTCTAAGCTGGATGATTACGGGGTGGATACATAAGGGCAAGCCAAGTAGCATAGGCGCAGCAAGCGGAGCGGTAGCGGGCCTGGTCGCCATAACACCGGCCTCGGGCTACGTCGGGCCTCAGGCCGCCCTCGTAATAGGTGGAGTTGCAGGCGTCCTATGTTACGCCGGAGTGAATCTGAGAGCGCTGTTAGGCGTTGACGACTCCCTCGATGTGTGGGGAGTGCATGGTGTGGGAGGAACCTGGGGCGCCATCGCTACGGGAATATTTGCTGATTTATCGATTAACCCGGCCGGAGCCAATGGCCTTCTTCTAGGAAACCCCGCGCTGCTCGGTGTGCAGCTAATAGGAGTCGCCGCAACCTGGGCCTACGCAGGGATAATGACCTTCATCATAGTGAAACTAGTGGACGCGCTGATCGGTATAAGGGTCAAGCCTATGGAGGAGATGATCGGACTAGACATAACGCAGCACGGCGAATACGCTGTCACGTGAGGGGGGTGGGTGGAATGAAAATGATTCATGCAGTCATAAGGCCCGAGGTCCTCGATGAGGTTAAGAGATCGCTGGAGAATGAGGGATTCCACGGCCTCACTGTCTACGACGTGAGGGGGCGTGGAAGACAGGATAGCTTCTCATGGAGAATCAGGGGCAACATCTACAAGATAGACCTACTCCCTAAGCTGAAGATAGAGATAGTCGTAGAGGACGACCAGGCTCAAAGGGTTGCAGAGATAATAAGATCAGCCGCGTCCACCGGTGAAATAGGCGATGGAAAAATCTTTATAACTCATGTCGAGGAGGCTATCAGGATACGGACAGGTGAGAGAGGATCCGAGGCTGTTAAGTAGGCTAGCCCACGCTCCCACTCATCTCAAGCTCTATTAGCCTGTTAAACTCCACGGCATACTCCATCGGAAGGGTCTTTGTGAAGCTCTCAAGGAATCCGAGAACAATCATGTTAAGAGCGTCCTGCTCAGGTATCCCTCTGCTCATTAGGTAGAAGATCTGGTCCTCACCAATTCTGCCGACTGTAGCTTCATGAGTAACCGTTGCGTCGTCCTCGTGAATCTCGTTGTAAGGATAGGTATCTGTCCTCGACCTGTCGTCAAGGATGAGAGCGTCGCATCTGACACTTGACCTTACACGTTTAGCCCCTTTCGCCACGTGGAGCAAGCCTCTGTACGATGTCCTTCCGCCATCTTTGCAGACCGATTTGGAAGTAATTCTGCTGGTTGTGTCTGGCGCTAGGTGCACTGCCTTAGCGCCGGTATCTTGGTGCTGCCCCCTACCTGCAAAGGCCACCGAGAGCACCTCCGCCCTAGCGCCGCGGCCAAGAAGATAGACACTTGGATACTTCATCGTGGCTTTACTTCCTATGTTTGCGTCAACCCACTCCACTACCGCGTCCTCATAGGCGAAGGCCCTCTTAGTCACGAGGTTGTAAACATCCGAGCTCCAGTTCTGCAGAGTGGTATATCTGACATAGCTCCCCTTCAAGGCTATTATTTCAACGACTGCAGAGTGCAGGCTCTCAGAGCTATAGATTGGGGCGGTGCACCCCTCGATGTAATGAACTTTGCTGCCGGGCTCGGCGATTATCAGGGTTCTCTCAAATTGGCCAACGTTGGCCGCGTTTATCCTGAAGTAGGCTTGGAGCGGGAACTCAACGTAAACTCCCTCAGGGACATAGACAAAGCTACCCCCACTCCAGACCGCGGTGTTTAGGGCTGCGAACTTGTTATCGTTCGGGGGAACAACCGTCCCAAAATACCTCTTAACTATCGACGGATACTCCCTCAGGGCAGTATCCATGTCGCAGAAGATGACGCCCTGCTTCTCAAGCTCCTTCCTAACGTTGTGATAGACAACCTCAGAGTCATACTGTGCGCCGACACCTGCGAGAAACTTTCTCTCCGCCTCAGGGATCCCCAGCCTGTCAAATGTCTTTTTGATGTATTCTGGAACCTCTTCCCAGCTTCTGTACTTTCTATCAGTCGGGCTCACATAATACCTGATCTTGTCGAAGTCGAGGTTACTTAAGTCGACACCCCACGTGGGAAGACCCCTCTCGACAAAATGTTTATAAGCCTTAAGCCGAGTGTTCGTCATCCACTCGGGCTCATCCTTGAGCCTTGAGAGCTCCTCAACAACCTTCTCCGATATTCCGGGGCGGAAAATGTGCTGATACTCGACCTCGTCCCTGAAATTGTATTTACTGTAGTCGAAGCTTATCTCGGTCGTCATGGATGACCAGTTATAACGGTGTTATGCTAATATATAAATTAACCAGACCAACACCCATACAAACGCAGCCAAAAATATTTACAATATATGCGATAGCCGTCCGTTAATACGACACATTTAAATCGGTATCGGAGACTCTAATGAGTGGTGATGAAAATGCAGTCAATAATTCAGGATAGGATGCAGGAAATCGTGAATACTGGGAAAATACTGGTATATATAAGCGGCTCAAAAGAAGATGAGAGGCTTATTGATGCCGCTGGTGAAATGGCCATCGAGAGCGGTGCATCTCTCGTCATTATGACCGTGGTTAAGCGGGTTAAGAGGTTGCCCGACGAATTTATAAGATTCGTAGGCAGCGAGCGGTTCTCAGACCCGCCGGAATACCTATACCACAGGTATGTCGGAGAGGCGGTAATTGCTCCATTTACCAAGCGGCTCCAGGCAATGGGAGTACCGTACGAGGTGCAGATCGAGGTTGGAGATAAGAAAGAGAGAATCGAGGCAGTTGCCAAAGCAGTCAAACCGTACCGCATCGTGATAGGGATGAAGGACTTCAAGGACTGGGGGTTTAGCCTGTTCAACGCGCTGGGTATTCAGAGGCCCCTCAATGTAGACTGTCCCGTAACGATAATTCCATAAGAAAGAGGGCAATAATTCGCTGACTGTGAGGCCCGCTACCCGGATTTTCCTAGGTCTTAGTTTTTCACGTCTTTACTTGGTATTCTTTTCCTTCGCAATCAACTAATCCTTGAAATCTCCTGATGAAGGAGACGCAGTTATAGCATAGCAGGAATGGTACGACTTGCTTAGCTACGGGGCACTCCACATACTCTTTCTTCATTTTAGATATCATCTTGTTGCTCAATGATTTCTTTAAGCCATCTACAATTGCTCGGTCTACCTTCAGAGGCCTCTGACTGGTCTTCACTTCCACGCGATATTGGGGGCTTCTCATCCGCCGGTAAAGACAGGGCAGAGGCGGTTAATCAATACTTCACTCTCTCGTGACGTGCATGTTGCTTTCTTTGTCGTGTGGTGTAGTGGTCATCCTTAAAGCTAATGTTTATATATTAACTAACACCTATCATGAATACCGCGAAGGGTGGTAGTTATTGCTTGGGGGCGTAAATTAGAAGTTCATGCTTCTGACGCCGCACCCCCTACCTTAGAGTCTTCCGGCACCCTTCTCATCCTTCTTGAGTGAGGTGGGAAGAATGAGCTGGAAATCTCTTTTGGAGGGGGTCTATAGTCTTCCAAGCCGTGTCTACTTCTTTGATACGACGCTTAGGGATGGTGAGCAGACGCCAGGCGTGGCGCTACGTGTTGAGGAGAAGATGCTGATTGCTGAGGCTTTGGCGGATTTGGGGATTGATGTGATTGAGGCTGGGTTTGCCGTGGTCTCTCGGGGCGAGTTTGAGGCGGTAAAGAAGATCTCTGGCATGGGGCTGAGTTCTCAGATATGCTCGCTGAGTAGATGCGATCGGAGGGATATAGATGCCGCCGTCGACGCGGGATGTGACTGGGTTCACGTGTTTATCGCGACATCCGACATACACATGAAGTATAAACTGTCTTTGACTCGTGAGCAGGTAGTCGAGCGGGCTGTAGAAATGGTTGAATACGCCAAGTCTAGGGGCGTCGTCGTGCACTTCTCGGCCGAGGATGCCACGAGAAGTGATCAAGATTTCCTGATGAGTGTCTTTAGAAGCGTGAAGGAGGCAGGGGCGGATAGCATAGATATACCTGATACTGTAGGAGTGGCTCTTCCACACGTTATGCGGCTTCTCGCCGAGAAGTCTAGACGCGTTACAGGTCTGCCTGTTGCTGTTCATTGTCATGACGACATGGGGTTAGCTACTGCTAACACGTTGGCGGGGGTCGAGGGCGGCGCGGAGATAGTTCACGTGACTGTGAACGGCATAGGAGAGAGGGCCGGGAATACAAGCCTCGAAGAAGTCGCGGTTGCTCTCAAATTCCTCTACGGCATCGAGAGCAACATTAACTTCGAGAAGATAGCAAGGGTCTCCAAGCTTGTAGCGCGTCTGACAGGAATACCCGTACCAAAGAATAAGGCTGTTGTGGGGGAGAACGCGTTTTCCCACGAGAGCGGAATACATGTTCACGGCGTGATAAAGAATCCCGCTACTTACGAGCCCATAATGCCTGAACAGGTTGGAATGCGGAGAAGAATAGTAGTGGGGAAGCACTCTGGTATTCACTCGATTAACACGGTCCTACGGCAGTATGGATACTTCTTGAATAGTGACGAGGTTAAAATGGTGTTGGATAGGGTGAAAGAGATAGGTGATACGGGTCATAAGCTCAGCGACCACGAACTCCTAGAAATTGTGAAGGAGTTATTAGGTGCGAAGGCTGCTGGGCCAGTTGCGTTGAAAGGCTTCCAGCAGATAACGACTCAGAGCGAGGACAGATGTATCGCTGAGTTTGAGGTTCAAGGCGAGATTATGCATTCTGAGGGTATCGGTAAAACCCCTTCACTCTCTGCTATAGACGCATCGCTGAAAGCCTTCAAAAACATTCTCGAGAATGTCGAGGTCAAAGATCTCTCTCTGTTTGCCTCGCCCTACGAGGACAGGCATCCTTACGAGGCTGAGGTCACGCTAGCGCTAAGTGACGGTGTTATTATTGGGAAGGGAACAGGGAAGACGAGCAGCCACGCAATACTGAACGCGATGGTGAGCGCCGTTAATCAACACCTGTTAGCCGTGTCAAGGAGGGTGGTTTGATGAAGGCAAGCGACGCGCTGGTTAGAAAGATGGAGGATTTAGGCGTCGAGATCGTCTTCGGGATACCGGGCGGAGCGAATCTACCGCTTTACGACTCACTTTACGACTCTAATATTCGTAGCGTGCTCACAAAACACGAGCAGCACGCAGTTCACGCTGCGGAGGGCTACGCGAGGGTTAAGAAGCGGCCAGGAATTGCGCTGGCCACCTCTGGCCCAGGCGCCACAAACCTCGTAACCGGCTTGGTCAACGCCGCGATGGATAGTGCGCCGCTCGTCGCGCTCACCGGCCAAGTAGTCCGCTCATTCATGGGTACAGACGCCTTCCAAGAGGCTGATATAGTGGATGTAGCGCTCCCTCATGTCAAGTATGCCACCGTGGTTTTGGACTCGTCGAAGCTTGTTAAAGAGTTTGTCAGCGCGTACAAGTGCGCAATGAGCGGTAGGCCCGGCCCTACCCTTCTAGACTTGCCTCGAGATGTTCAGCAGGAGGATATAGGCGAATTTGAGGGGATTGATGAGACTGTAGAGCCGAGGTTTCTCAAGCAGAGCCTACCGCCCGACGAGATCCTCCTAGAGAAGGCCGCCGAATTCATCGTAGAGGCCAAGCGTGTCTGCATACTAGTTGGCGGCGGCGCATATTATAGTGATGCGTCCAAAGAGATTTTGAAGCTGGCTGAGATCCTTAATGCCGCCGTAATCACGACTACTCCGGGGAAGACCGCCGTTGATGAGAGTCATCCAAACGTTCTGGGTGTAGTTGGGATGCATGGCCGATTTGAGTCGAATCTGGCTGTTATAGACTCCGACTTAGTGCTCTGCCTAGGCACCAGGCTCTCTGACAGGGCCATAGGGCCTCCGTCCGAGTTCAAGAAGAGTCGCAGAATAATTCACATAGATGTGGACGCGAGCGAGATCGGGAAGAACGTCATACCGGACGTCGGAATAAGCTGTGATGCGAAATTGGCTCTGAGTAGGCTAATCGACATCTTATCTACGAAGAGGTTTTCGCCTAAAGACCCGGGATGGGTTCTGGGGCTTAAGGAGATTGGAAGAAGCTTTGACGAGTATATGTTTGGGCAAGCTGATAGAAGTAGGCTCTCTTCATGGAAGATTGTGAAGGTCATTAGGGACGAGCTTCCGAGAAGCGCCATCGTGACTACCGGGGTCGGTCAGCACCAGATGTGGGCGCAGCTCTACTTCAAGGTCTTAGAGCCCGGCACATTCATCACCAGCGCTGGGCTTGGGACTATGGGTTTTGGGCTTCCTGCAGCAATGGGGGCCAAGGCCGCGGCGCCGGACAGGATTGTTCTTAACATGGACGGCGATGGAAGCTTCCTTATGACTTGCCAAGCCCTCGGAACGATAGTTGAATACGATTTCCCGGTAATCACTGTCGTCTTTGACAACCGGGCCCTGGGAATGGTGAGGCAGTGGCAGGACCTCTTTTACAAGAAGAGGTTTAAGGATGTGGATATAGAGGATAGGACAAATCTGATAAAGCTGGCCGAGGCCTTCGGAGTGGAGGGCTTGTTCGTCAATAGCTATGAGGAGCTGAGGATCGCTTTGAGAAGAGCTATCAGGAATGATGAGGCAATCGTCATCGATGTGCCCATCGATAAGGATGAGAAGGTGTTCCCGATGGTTCCGCCAGGCAAGTGGCTTGCGGACGTGATTCTACCACCGGGGTTCAGCAACAATGTTGAGGAAACGGCTAGTAGTCCAGCTAAGTGAGTCATACGAGTCGGTCATGAAGCTTCTCCTCCTCGCTAAGCAGGGGAGGTTGACGCTGAAGGAGGCCTCCCTTAAAGCTAACGACGGCGTCATCATAGCAGACCTCGTATTCGAGGGTCCTCCTGAAAAAATTCAATGGTTTATGTTGAAGACAAGCGGCTCTCCATACGTTTTAGAGTGCAAAAAGATAGAGTAATAGTAAACATGTCTGGTGTGGATATAGTTAGGCTCTTGTATCGGGGTATGGGGAATGCCCTCGCCGCTCTGCGGCTCATAGGTGAGCTAGGTGGCGCTGATATGGTTAGAGCTATATATATCGGGAGAGAAGAAGTGGGCGACATGTGCGAGGTCATCGTCGAGTTCACAGGAGATAGAGCCCTGATTGAGAAGTTCCTCGATGCCGCATCATCTCAGCATGGATTTGTAGAGGCAATTGTGGAAGACTTTGATGCGCGCCTCCGCTGGGAAGGACTAAGGTGAGGTTGTTTGGCGAAGGTATATTATGACTCGGATGTCTCACTCGACCCACTCAAGGGGAAGCGGGTAGCGGTCATAGGCTATGGGAGCCAAGGAAGGGCTCAGGCGCTCAATATGCGGGACTCGGGCGTCGAGGTCGTCATCGGGCTTCGCGGCGAAGGCAGGTCGTTTGACGCAGCATCTCGAGACGGTTTTACATGTATGCCGATAGAGGAGGCTGCGAGGATATCTGATGTAATACTTATGCTGATTCCAGATGTCCCCATGCCCACCACATACAAGGAGTACGTCGAGAGCTGCTTGACGCCGGGCAAAACACTCGTCTTCGCCCATGGCTACAACATACACTTCAAGAGAATAACACCCCCGCCATACGTTAACGTCGTCTTGGTTGCGCCGAAGGGGCCTGGCCCGCTCTTGAGGCAAAAATATGTCGAAGGCCGAGGTGTTCCAAGCTTGATTGCCGTCCACCAAGACGCCACGGGAGGCGCGAAGCAGATCGCGCTAGCTGTTGCGAAGGCCATCGGCGCTACTCGGGCGGGCGTGATAGAGACTACATTCCAGGAGGAGACCGAGACAGACCTCCTGGGTGAGCAGGCGGTATTGGTCGGCGGCGTGATGGAGCTGATCAAGAAGGGTTTTGAGGTCTTGGTGGAGAACGGGTATCAGCCTGAGCTGGCGTACTACGAGGTCTGCAACGAGCTTAAGCTTATCGTGGACCTGATATACTCGGGCGGGGTTATCCACATGCTCCGCTCCGTCTCAGATACCGCAAAGTTTGGCGGCTTGGTTGTTGGCCCGCAAATAATAGACGAGAGTGTCAAGAGGAGGATGCAGGAGGCATTAAGTAAGATTAGGTCTGGCGAGTTTGAGAAACAGTGGACGGGGAACCCTGAAGCATACAAGATGCTGGAGGAGCTGATGAAAAAGACCGAGCAGCACCAGCTAGAAGAGGTTGGAAAACGGCTCAGAGCTATGGCTCTAATCTAGTCGAGAATCTTCTCAACTCTTCCAAAAATCTTGGCCTTCCCCCCAGTAGGGATAGCCAATGACTCTCCGCAAACGCTACATACAACCTTCACAGTAGCCGTGTCGGGGAAAACCTGCTTATTGCCGCACTGAAGACAAGAGACGAGGAGAAACCTGCTCCTCGGCTTTGGAATAAGCCTCTCCATTATCTGCTCCCTCGACGACAACCCGCCCCATCACCTCACCAGTTCAAGCTTCCGCAGCCTGACCCCTTCCCTCATAATCCCCCTACCGCACTTCGAGCACGTCAAGACAAGAGTCTTCTTATCAGTCGTCTTAGCCTTGTTCCTCTGAATTGGGTATTTCTGCCCTCCATAACCCTTCAGCTCCCTCTCATGCCTCCTCGCACCTATTGCCAGCCCCCTCTCCTTCCCCTTCTTATACAGGGAGACTTGATGCTCTGTGTGGTCGTTGCATTTTGGGCAGTAAGTGTTGATCTTTGAAGGGACTTTCATGCTATCTGAGACGGAGCCGTTACTTACTTTTTAGGATTTGTCTCCTGCAGAGGAGCCGCTGAGGCTGCGGCCCGATATTGGCCGCAGGTTGCCTGTGGGGTAAAGGATTAAGGCTTTGGCTGGGTAGTCTATGTTAGAGAGTGGTTGAGGCGGGTCGGAAGGGCGGAGCTATACTTGGTTGAGGGTGGTGTCCCACATTATGGTGAGATGGTTATGCTGGGTGGGGAGATTACGAGGCTCATAGTCAAAGATTTCGGGGCCAACTTCTTCGTTGAGAGGCTTGCAGACCCCTACTGGCTCAGCTGCCTTTCCTGCGTTTTAGGATTCGAGTGGGACACCTCTGGCCAGACGACGGTGACTCTTATGGCCCTCAAGGAGGCGCTCTCCAACAGGTCACTGGGCGTGGGGATAGCTGGGGGGAAGGGAAGACTGATGATAAGGGTTAGAGACGAGATCAGGCAGATGCTGGGAAAACTCGGCAGAACAGATATGGCCGAACCGCTGGAGCGAGCCTCAGCTCTCAGCTGCAAGATAGATAACAACGCGCTTCAAGACTCATACAACGTCTACTTCCACGCTGTAGCGGTCTCGGCAGACGGCTCATCAGCGGTGATCAACCAGGGAATGAACACTGACCTCAGACTTGCGAGGAGATACCAATGGCTCTGCTCTGAAATAGATGTAGAGGAGCCCCACAACGCGATATCTTCAGCCCAAAAAGAACAGGTCGTCCTCGACCTGACCAGCAAAGAGTCCAGACAGTGTAGGGCCTGCATGCTCGACATACTTGGAGACACGCCCATCCAGGGGCTTCAGTCAGACTTGGAGAGAGCTGGGGTTATCCTCTCTGGGCAGGCGACCCTTGACGCCGAGTCTCAGAGCCAAGTCTTCAAGATCCCCCCGCACCTGAGGCCGCCTAAGAGATTTAATGAGAAGATTATTCGGAAAGCGAAGCAACACGCTGAGGATTTCGAGTCGCTCCTTCTCCACGGGGGCGTTGGGCCCTCCACTCTGAGAGGTCTCGCATACATCTCTGAGCTGGTTTATGGTGCCGCGCCGTCCTGGAGAGACCCGGCTAGGTTTGCCTTCGCCTTTGGCACCAAGTCTGGTAAGCCATTCATGGTTGAGAGGCGTGCGATGCGGGAGGCGGCGGAGACTTTGAGGATTGTGGTGGAGGGGTCTAGTTCTGAGGCGTCGAGGTTAGCTTTGAGGAGGTTGAGTGGCCTGTTGGAGCTTTTGGAGGTGTAGCAAGTTGTCGGGAAAGTCTGTCTATGAGGAGACCGTGGATGTTTGGCTCTCTGAGAGGTCTTCAAGAGAGCCGGCCCCAATCTCTGATGATTGGCTGAAGAGGCTTAGGGGGTATGCTGAGGAGCTGAGAATCAGGATTAAGCTTGCAACTGACAGAAGCAGCATCCACTTCAAGCTCTGCGAGAAAGAACTGGATGTCCTCACCACGTTGGTCTCAAATATCTTTCAGCTGAGGCTCGAGAAGATTGTCCTTGCCGCGATGAGGGGCGAGTCTATTGGAAACCTTATCCCGGCGGAGAAAAGGCTCTATGAATCCCTAACGAAACCCCTTACCATTTATCGCGAATATATACAGTACTGCATCGATTCTCTCGACTTCTCCAAACAAATGGTCGAGTCAATAGACAGCGTGATTGTAGTATTTGTTAAAGAGGCTCCGGCCATAGTTGACTCTGATGGAATTACTCGCGGCCCCTTCCCTGTAGGCTCAATCGCTTCTCTAGACCACAAGACCGCCGAGCTCTTGGAGCGCGGAGGATTTGTGAGACGCCTCCCACTAATCAGAGGTTAGGGCTAGGCAAGGTCTGAATATCTTTTTTATTAGCCCGTTGGGAGGACTTACTGGGTGCGGCCTAATAGGGGATGAGTAGAGAGGTCAAGCTGGTACAGGAGTTCGGGCTAACCGGCATCACTCAGCAGGACCTGTCCTCTGACCACTACTTCGTCAAGAGGGGAATAATCTTCGCCTGCAGAGGCTATGACGAGCTCAAAGAGGCCATGCAGACAGGGAACTTCTACGTATTAACGGGGATCATGCCCTCCTCCGACAGGATACATTTAGGCACGATGGCTGTGGTTGAGGCGGTCAAATGTTTCGCAGACAGAGCGAAGCAGACCATCCTGCTCGTGGCTGACTTAGAGTCTCTTGCAACGCGCGGCATAGGTTTGGACGAGGCTAAAAGGATAGCTCTCGAGTTCCATATTCCAACCTATCTCGCGCTCGGGATTGACCCTGACAAATGTATCTTCTATTTCCAGTCAGAGAACAGAGATATACACAAAATAGCTGCTGACGCCTCGAGAGAGATTACTCTCCAAGAATTCAGGGCTGTCTATGGCGTCCTAGAACCCTCCCGTATTACATCCTCCCTCTATCAGATAGGCGACATCCTATTCCCCCAGTTAGTAAGGCCTATGATAGGCATAATCCCGGTAGGGCTGGACCAAGACCCACACATCAGGCTCTGCCGAGACTACGTTAGACGCTCAAGGTTCTTCCAGTTCAAGCAGGCTGTAGGCGTATACATCAGAGACGTGCCCAGCCTGAAGGGTGAGGGGAAAATGAGTAAGAGCGAGCCCCACGCCGCTATCTTCCTCCCTGAAGACGACTACAAGGAGCTGAAAAGAAAAGTCTACAAGGCCTTCTCAGGCGGAGCAAACACACTTGAGGAGCAGAGAAAACACGGCGCGGACCTAGAAAAGGACGTCCCATATAAAATCCTACAATTCATCCTAAAGGACGACTCCGAGCTCCAACGCATAACAGAAAGCTACTCGAGCGGAAAAATGATA
>JAUQPZ010000030.1 GCA_030550155.1 Thermoproteota archaeon | reverse complement strand
GGAGGCTATCTCCCTGTATCCCAAGTGGCCATGACATAATCCCACTATCTTTATCTTCGATATTCTCGTTCCAAGTGTGCAAAGCTCAAAGAGCGGGTTGGCAATGTTTATCATCCAAGCATCAGGGCATAACCTCTCCATATCCATGAGGATGTCGGTGAAAAGTTTGAACTGGTTGTAGCCTCCGAAGACGTGGTAGTCCGAGACCATGTTGTGGTCTACAGCATCAATCCCTCTGTAGTAGCCGTACTTCTCGGCAACCTGTCTCTGAATCTCATAGTTGTGGTGACCTCCTGCAAGAGCAGAGTTGATGACGAAGTCGGCATCCCTGAGGGCCTCCTCCCTCTTCAGGGTGTACTCAAACTTCAAATCAGCTCCTGTCTCCTTCGCGTACCGGTTTGCTAGCTCATACACTATCGATAACCTCTTCTTATCAATATCCATGAGGACTATTTTCGACCCCCAGAGGTCTTTCGTTACGCACAAATCACCAATAAGCCTTATGGACCAGACCGCGCTGCCCGCACCGATTACTCCCAACTTAATTGGGCTCATCGCTTTAAGTCAATGATACCTGCTATTAAGCTTAGTGTTGAAGGCTTCTATTAAGGCTCAGTAAAACTTTTACGTAGCATAAAGCAACAATGAGGTATGTCGAGTGGGAATAAAATAACATACGTCACCATGCTGACCGACCCAAGCATACACCCAGCCTTTGAAGAGGCCCTCGAAAAGGTGTCGGAGAAATATCTTGGGAAACGATATCCAATGTTCATAGGCGGTCGGGAAGTCTGGTCCGAGGCCGGGGAGTTTGAGGATCGAAGCCCGATAGATAGATCAATTATTCTGGGGCGGTTTCAGAGGGCTGAGAGACAGCATGTACAGAGAGCTACTGATGTGGCTCATGAGGGGTTTGAGGCTTGGTCAAGGAAAAACTGGAGGGAAAGATCTTCGATAATGCTGAAGGCCGCGGAGATTATCGATAGAATGAAGTTCGAGATAGCGGCGATAATAACTCTAGAGGTTGGTAAGAACCGGTTCGAGGCCTTGGCAGAGTGCTGGGAGGCTGTCGATGCTCTCCGCTATTATGCCCGCATCATGGAGGAGAACAGGGGGTATGAGCGCGAAATGGGTCCGGGGGCACCTGGAGAAGAGTGTAGAATGGTCGCAAAACCCTACGGTGCCTGGGTTGTCATCTCTCCCTTTAATTTCCCGTTTATGCTAGCAAACGGCATGATACTTGGAGCCCTCTTAACGGGCAACACAGTGGTGTTCAAGCCGACTAGTGAGGCGCCCCTTTCAGGGCTGATGCTCTACAATGTCTTCAGGGAGGCCGGCGTATCAGGTGATGCAATAAACTATGTCACAGGGCCGGGAGACGTATTCGAGGAAGAGGTCACTACTAATGTGAAGGTTGCGGGTATAGCTTTCACGGGTTCAAGAGACGTTGGGATGAGACTTTACAGAAAATTTCTGACAAACCAGCCGTACCCCAAGCCCATCGTCCTTGAGATGGGGAGCAAGAATCCTACGATAGTTAGTGAAAAAGCAGACATAGATAAGGCCGTGACCGGAGTAATCCGGGCCGCCTTCGGATACGGTGGCCAGAAATGCTCTGCAACCTCTAGGCTCTATGTTCAAGAGTCGATCTACGAGAAGTTCCTTCAAAAACTTATTCTTGAAACAAGCAAGCTCAAATTAGGCGATCCAAGGGAGCGAGACACATTCATGGGACCAGTAATCAATCAGAAAGCCCTTGAGAACTTCAGAAAATATGTTGAAGAAGCCAAGAGAGACGGGAAAATAGTGTATGGAGGCGAGACGCTCGCTGGAGAATTGTACAGCCGCGGCTACTACGTTCAACCAACCATCATCACGGACCTGCCGCAAACACACAGACTATGGAGGGAGGAGCTCTTCCTTCCGATAATCTTGGTTGCACCCTTCAAAACTCTTGATGAGGCTCTAAAATTGGCTAATGATACGGAATTCGGCTTAACTGCGGGCATATTCTCGGAGGACGCAGGAGAGGTTCAATACTTCTTCAACCGGATACAGTTTGGCGTCACCTACGCGAATAGGAGAGGTGGTGCCACAACTGGGGCTTGGCCCGGAGCGCAGACATTTGTCGGTTGGAAGGCTAGCGGAGCAACAGGGAAGGGGGTCGGAGGCCCTCATTACCTCTTAACCTTTTTGAGAGAACAGTCTCAAACAGTCGTCAGAGAATAAACGATAAAAGACGCGGTCATTGTTTGCCTCTTCCCATAAGCCTGATGTACTCCTTCATCAGGCACCTGTTCCACACAACCTTTATACCATTTGAAGCCAAGATCTTAGCAGCCTCAGCACTGTATATCCCTTCCTGCATCCAGAAGACGCGAGGCCTGATCTTTATCGCCTCCTCAGCCACATGCTTAACCTCCTCAGAGGGCCTGAAGACGTCTACGATGTCGACCATGGTATCCAGCTCGAGAAGACTCCTGTAAGACTTCAGACCCAATATTTCATTAGCAAAGGGATTAACGGGAATGACAATATAGCCTCTCGATACGAGATATCTTGGCACAAGGTTTGCTGGCTTCGTGGGGTCTCGAGACATCCCCACAACGGCTATTCTCTTAGACTTCACCAGTATTTCTTGAATCTCTTGGTCAGTGAGTTGGTCTGAAGGAATAGCCTCGCCACTCATATGTGTAACTTGGGTCATGTGAATATTAAGCCTTATCTAGTTAAAGATGCTGAGCAGCTTTGTCTACTTGATGAAACCTAGAGTGAGCCCCCTTACTAGATATCTCTGAATCGCTATGGCAATCATGATCACTGGTAGCGAGATGATGACAGCGGAAGCCGAGAGCGGCCCCCATAATATCCCATATTGGTTTGAGAAATATCCTGCAAAAGCTGTCAGGGGCATCGCAGTCTCGCTCGGCGCTAAAAGTAAAGGTATGAGGAACTCTGACCAGCTAAAGAGAAAAGCAAATATGGCCGATGTGGCGAGACCTATTGACGCTTGTGGAAGCGCAATCCTTATAAAAACTTGGAATGGCGTACAGCCATCAAGCAGCGCTGCCTCCTCCGTCTCACGGGGCACGCTTTTGAAAGCACCAATCATAAACCATGTGACAATCGGTAACGTGATGATGGGATAAACGAATATCAGGCCCCCCAGCGTATTGTATAGTCCAATGGTTTTGGTCAAAACCACGAGTGGGGAGAGGATGACGACGGGTGGAATCATCCGAAGGCTGAGAACCCAGTTTGCGAAGAAGGCTCCACCAGCCCTGTAGCGAAGTACTCCATAAGCAGTGACCGCGCCTAAGATGCTGGTCAGTGCCGCCACACTGGAAGAAATTATGACGCTGTTGACAAGATACCTTAGTATGGGCGGAAAGTGTCCTCGGACCCCATAGATGCCGCCAGTCACAAGAACTTCAATATAGTTTCTCGATGTGGGATTGGCTGGAAGCGGTGTGGGTAAACCCCACTCACCTATGGGCTTGAAAGAAGTGCCAACCATCCAGAAGAAGGGGAGAAGATACAAAAGCGCGAAACCCCATCCAAAAATTGTAACAAGAATCGTGAAGACCTGGGCTCGCAAGACTCAGCACCTCACTCCCAGACTACCCTCCTGACGTTCAGGACTCGCGTCAACACCATCAGGACCAAAACCGTGGCTATCAGTAGAAGCACAACCGACAGGAGAGAGGCGTAACCTATGTCTGCCTTCGCGGCGGTTAATGTAAATCCAACCTTGTATATGTAGAAGGGAAGAGTTGTTGTAAGATTTCCCGGCCCACCGAAGGTAAGCATGTATATTATGTCAAATATTTTTAGAGAATCAATAAGCCTGAACAACAAAATTATTATGATTATGGTTTTGCTCAGAGGAAGGACTATATGTCTTATCATCTGGAGTCGCGAAGCCCCGTCGAGTGCCGCAGCCTCCTGAATCTGTTGAGGTATGCTCTCAATTCCTGCAGCTACTGCTAAGGCCACGAATGGTGTCCACTGCCAAATATCTAGCACAGCCAGTACAAAGAAAGTGTTGAATGAGTTTCCGAACGGTGCGCTAAGCCAAGGCTGCGGCTCAAGCCCAACGGCGGTAAGGAAGGTATTGAGAGGGCCGTATGTGAAGAATATCATCTTCCAGTTCAAGCCAACTATGACGGCCGGTATGCTGAGGGGTATTAGCATTATTGAGCGTAGAACAAGCCTTCCGCGCAGCCTCGGAGAAGTGAATAATATGGCTATTAGGGAGCCAAGAGCCAGCTGTGCCGGAACCGTGATACTTGTTAGAAAAAGCATGGCCAGAATCGAGTAGCCTGCATCGGCATCTTGTGCAATAACAAAAAAGTTTTGTAGGCCAGCGTATCTCGGAGCAAGATCATACAGTGGGTTAAAGGTGTGAAATGTCATGTAGTACAGATAGATTGTTGGATAAATTACTAGGACCGAGAGGTAGACCATTGCTGGAAGGATGAAGGTTAACCCTGGACTTTTCATGGACCCTCAAGATGTAATCGTCAAGTGGTCATATTTATTGGCTTACGTTAATCATTATTAAATGTATGAGGAAAAGTTAATATATCATCCAAATAACACTATATTCCGAAGTTGAAAAAAGATCTGATTAACAGGAGACAGGCGCTCTCAAAAGCCGCCAAGGTAGGAATCGGCGTCGCAATAGCCGCTGTCGCTGCTGGCGCGGGCCTATATGCTTGGAGCGTGATGCAGCCTACACAGAAAAAAATCAGGGTTGTGGCGATCGCTCACTCGGCTCCGGGGATGAAGGCTGTGGCTGAGGAGGACTTCAAGATAAAGCACCCCAACGTCGAGGTGGAGCTCCTTCTCTTCGACTGGGAGACTGGCAGGGACAGGCAGCTACATGACTTCTCCACAAGAGCGGGCGAGTACGACGTTTATATGTGGGACTGCATCTATACAGGAGCCTTCGGCCCCCACTGCTATCCATTGGAAGAGCTGCGGAGCCAGTATCCCGACGCAGAGATCTTTAAAGAGTATGGTGACTTCTTAGAAACCATCGACAGGAGATACATGCACTGGGAGGGGAAGAGAATAGGTTATGTCATCACAGCCAACGTAATGGCCATGTTCTACAGGAGAGACCTTTGGGAGGACCAGCGAATTAAGGACATGTATAGTAGGTGGATAGACCGCAACCTCTCAGACCTCCAGGCAATGGCGCCTGACTTGGGGTTGGACCCGAAGAAGATTCCCACTAGCTTGGTTGTTCCAAAAACTCTGGAGGACGTCTTGGCCATCGGCCGATTCTTCACGAAGAGATACAACCCTGACTCGCCGGTCGAGGCAGGGAACACCATCATGGCTATGAGAACCCACACGATTCACTGGGAGTACTGCTGGCTCTTCGCCCAGTGGAGGAGGTCTCCCGAAGGAATCTCCAGAATGGGTCAGCCCGTAGAGCCGTGGGGCGACCTGTTTACACAAGATGGCCAGATAGCATTTGACCCCGACTTAACTGACATGGGGATCAAGGTGATGAGGCTGTTCAAAGAGCTCTGCAACTATGTCCCCAACGCAACCCAGACCGAGTGGTCTGAGTGTATGGAGCTTCTTGGGAGAGGTAGGGCGGCTATGTGGGCCGGCTCATGGGCTTCAACCTTCATCGACTTCATAGAGAAAGCTCCACAAAACTATCCCGAGACCGCCGGCAAGATATGGGTTTCACCTTCCCCCGGGGTTCCGATAGACGGCACTTGGCAGATCGGGGTAAGCAGATACTCGAAGAATCCGCGTGAGGCGTGGCTCTTCTCACAGTTCCTTGTCCTGCCCGACTCCGCCGTAAAGCAGTGGAACATCGCATCCTCATTCCCTGGAAGAAAGAGTGTCATTGAGTCTCTTGCCCCGAGATATCCCGGGATCTTTAAGGAAGTCTTCTTGGACTCGCTGTTGAAAGCTGGGTTCAGGAACTATGTGCCGGAGAACCCGATGCTGGAGGACTCGATTGCGAAATGGGTGACTGAGTATGTGGCGGGCAATATCGATGAGGTCAAAGCCACCGCTGAGATGACAAAGGAGTGGAAGAACATCCTCAAACTAAGCTACTAGGTAAGACCCATACCATTTTATTTTTTCGCGCAACTCCTTAACGCCACTAAACTTAGCATCTCAAAGATCAAGTTAGCTGCTAGGAACGCCGTTATCTCTCCATGGTCATATGGCGGCGAGACCTCCACTAAGTCACAGGCGACTATGTTTAGTCCTGATAAGCCGTGGATAAGCTTTAGAATCTCGCGTGGGGTGAAGCCGCCTATCTCCGGCGTTCCTGTTCCAGGGGCGCAGGACGGGTCGCAAGCATCAATATCCAATGAGAGATAAGTGTTCTTCCCAGAGAGAGCGGCCTTAATCTCTCTGCATATGGCCTCCAGTCCCTTCTCCTCTACATTCGTCATGGTGAAGACCTTGAATCCAAGGTCAAGTGCTTCAGAGAGTTCTCTCTCAGAAAAGAGGCTACCCCTAATGCCGATGTGGACGGAGCCCTCAGTCTCAATGAGGTCTTCTTCGAGAGCACGCCTAAAAACCGTGCCGTGGGTATATTTCTGCGAGAAGTGGCTGTCAACCATGTCTAGGTGAGCATCGATATGGATGACGTGTATCTTGCCGTATTTCACTGAGACTTCGCGCAAGATTGGAAGCGTTATGGAGTGGTCTCCTCCGCAGACGATAGGGGAGACATCTTCCCTGAGAATCTTGTTAAACTCATCCGAGATTCTTTGATACGTTCCCTCAATGCTGCTGGGAGCCACGACGACATCGCCGTAGTCGGCTACGTTTAGAACGTCGAAGGGCTTGACTTTGAGATATGGGTTGTAGAGGCGTAGAAGTAGCGATGCCTGCCTAACAGCGGAGGGACCAAATCTCGCGCCAGGCCTGAAGACTACGCCTCCATCAAACGGGACACCAACGAATACAGCGTCGAGAACTTCCAACTCACGGCTATGAGGCAGTCTCGCGAAGGTGTAGGGCCCCGTGAATCTCGGAGATTTAAGGGAGTCTGCTGGATAAAATCTCTTAACGCCGTGAAGGTCACTGTCCATGTCATTTAGGATGTCGGGATCGGCATTTAAGCTTAGGGGATGTGGCTCAGCTATCTCAAACATTGTCTCGCTGGTGCGAAATAGGGGGTTTTAACTGACTAGGCTTACTGTGGCGGAGGTGTTGCGTGTAGGTCGGGGTTGCGACTGTAAGGCTCCTCCAAGTTTTTATCTGGTCGCTGAGTAGTTTAAACTTGAGCGCCTCAGTATTGGACTCGAAAAGCCCTGTCATGGCGCTGCGGACGACAAACGCATCGGCATCCCTATTCTATCGCCATGCGAGCGCTATCCGTGCCAGCTCAGAGCCCTTTTGCTCCCCGCAACCTTGATTTATCCACAGACAGCCTCAGTATTTGGGCTGGACCTTTTGTAGCTCGACCTAATCTCTGCCTTGTCTCTTAAAGGGTACTGTTTTTAAAGTGGAGAGTGATGCTAAAACTCAGTCTCATGCCCGTATCCCAGATGAATATCTCTGGACTCAGGCTCGGTGACGAGTTTTCATGTAGCTGCGGCAGAATCCACAAGGTCAGCACCAAGGAGATCTTCTTATCAGATGATTTGGCCTCTCTTCTCGAGAAGGTTTTAGAGTTCACGGACATTGAGGGGCCCATTCTTTTGGTTACAGGTCGGAAGACATGGAAGATAGGTGGAGCTTTAGCTGAGAGATACTTTTCTGAGCAGGGTTATCAGGTTATGGTGAAAGAGAGCCTTAGGGCAGATATTTCAACAATTTCGGATGTTGAGAAATATGCATCTCATTGCAGCTTGGCGGTCGCGGTTGGGGGAGGCACCGTCATAGACACATGCAAATACGCGGCACACAGAGCTGGTATACCGTTCATCTCCATCCCTACAACCATCTCTCATGATGGAATAGCCTCGCCAGTAGCCTCAATATTCGTAGGCTCGAGGAGAACCAGCATAGTCACCTCACCACCCCAAATAGTTCTGATAGCGACGTCAATCATCCGCGCATCCCCCCGCCAGCTGATAGCCTCGGGCTGTGCCGACATCCTTGCAAAGACCACTGCATTGAGGGACTGGCTCCTCGGCCACCAGGTGAAGGAGGAGTATCTATGCAGAACAACCTTCGGCATAACTGCCTCTGCGGTCTTAGACCTCATGCGATTCATTGACAACAGGTGTGAGGAGATTTCTGAGCTGGCCCTAGCAGCGGTGAAGTGCGGGTTAGCCATGACGCTGGTCGGGTCCTCTAGGCCCTGCTCAGGGGCTGAGCACCTCTTTTCACACTACCTCGACATGATTGGGGAAGGGGTGGGTCTTCACGGAGAACAGGTAGGGCTAGGGGCCATCCTCATGGCTGCAAAGTATGAGGACTCTTACGGCCCGCCTATGCAGTGGTTTGAGCTATCAAGCATGGATTTAAAAAGCTACCTCTCAAGGGCAGGCGCGCCCACCAGACTGAGCGAGATAAAGGTCCCAGCGGAGACCGCCGTAAGAGCTCTCCTAGAGTGTAAAAATCTCAGACCGGAGAGATACACCATACTACACCACTCACCCTTGACGCGCTCAGCCGCGCTTAAGCTCCTCAAGATGACAGATATGCTCACCGAGGCATAGACGCATATAAAAGGGCGCCCACCTCCTCGAGGCAAGCCACGTCACGATGCCTTTATCACCTAGCTGGTTAGTAGCGTGGATGGATTGTATGTTATAGTGGTGTATAGAAGAGATAAGCAGGGGGCCGATAAGGGGGCTTCAGAGGTTGGAGAACTTCTCCGCAGTTACGGATGCGAGTACGACCTCTATGCTGTGGATGAGAAAGGAATTAGGGGGCCCCTTGGATGCGACTACCTGATAGTTTTAGGAGGAGACGGCACCATACTCGCCTCCATTCACGCGCTCGAAGAGCCTGAGACGCCTGTTCTCGCCATCTCATACGGAAGAGGCGGCTACCTCGCAGATGCCTCCCCTCAAGAGGCTAGACATGCTGTAACCTCACTGCTAAACGGAGACTTCTGGCTAGATAGGCTCATGAGACTCGACATCAATGTAGACGGAGAGCCAGTATCTGACGCCGTCAACGAGGCCTACATCTCAAACTCGATAGTGGGCAAGGTAGTGGAATTCGACCTCGAGGTCGAGAGGCTTAAGCTACGGAGCATAGTAGCCGACGGCATGGTCTTCTCTACACCAGTCGGCTCGACAGGATACAACACATCCCTGGGCGGGCCCCTCGTCGACGAGGAGCTCGAACTAATCTTAGCCACGCCAGTCGCCCCCATAACCACCCTCCGCCCAATGATATTCTCAGCACTAAGGCGGATAGTCATGAGGGGAGTCAAAGGACCCTTCTGCGCCGTGATAGACGGCCTGATCAGGCGTGAGTTTGAGAAAGGCGAGGTCGTAGTCTCCAAGTCACGCTACAGCACCGTCCTAGTCAGGACCTCGGAGGTATCACTCTGTGAAAGAAGAATCAGGAAGAGACTCGGAATCTAAGAAAGCCTATGTTCTGGATACCAACGCACTCCTGTTAGGCTTCAGAGGAGTCAAGAACCTCTACACAACCGAAGAAGCAATAAAAGAGGTCAAATACGACGAACTCCAAGTAGCAAGGCTTGAGGCAATGCTAACATCCGGCGCATTAAAAATAGCGAGACCAACCACAGAGGCCATGGAAAAAATAAAAAAATCCGCAGGAAACCAGCTCCACAGACTCTCCCAAGCCGACCTCACGATACTGGCGGCGGCAATAGACTTAACAAAAACTCACGAGGAAGTCATAATCGTGACCGACGACTACGCCATACAACAGCTTGCAACGAAACTTCTGCTAAGCTTCACGCCACTAAAACACAGAGGCATCAGAAAAACAAGATGAAACCCAAGAACCAAGCAGCTACAACCAACAGTCCCCCACTCTTCCACGACGGAAGAAGACCGGCAAAACACTCTCTAATTCCCAGGCACCGTCACGCAGACGGCTCAAGCATGAGTTGTAATGGAGCTGAAATAAGCCCATCGATAGTGAACATCAACCCTCCAGTCTGTTTAGTAGCTTCAGAATCTCCAGTATGCCTATTCTTCCGGCTACCGTGTATCTGAACTCCTCATCCTCGTCAAGAAGCCTCAAAAGCTCTCGTTTGAGATCCATGGTCTGCTGGACAGACGACCCAGACCTAAAAGAAGAAATATTTTAACATGAAGAAAAAGAGGAGGATTGATCAAGATTTTATTCTGCGATAGTTGACAAATACGGGTTTTACTGTTTGCAGCCGTATGAGTGGGCGCAGTTTTCTTCCTCGCCAGAGCCTCCCTGAATGGTTGGTATTGTTTTCAATCCACCGAATCCAGCGGTTTTAGTGGAAGCCATAGGCACCGCACTCTGTTTTGCTGGCAGCTTACGCTTGTAGAAGTCATCAGACAGCTTTCTGCCCGTCCTTTTCTCCCACTCCTCTATAGAGATTCCATAGACCGCCTGTATCCTGTCTCTGTACCATGCCGGGACTACATTGAAGGAGCAGAACGGCACTATCCTCATGTCTGGTGTGAGGTAGTGGATGTCACATCTTCTGAGGCGTTCCTCATCATGGTTGTAGGGGTCCATAAAGTGCATCATTCCTAGGAAGAGGCTTCTCCTGTGCCAGTCGCCGACGCTCTTGTAGTCGTGCCTTACTATGATGTCGAAGAGCATCCTCGGCAGGTTCATTCCTGGCGGCTGTTTCTCCTTTCTCACGAACTTGGAGATGTTTGCAAGTACCTTCATGCCTACCCAGAGCCTGCTCCGCCCCACCTCGACTTCCTCGGTCTTGTCTTGAAGATACTTGATGAGGCCCTCGACGTCGACGAAATCTGTGATTGGTATCATCCTGTCTCCACTCTTGAAGACGTAGGTGCCCGCGCCGCAGGCGAAGTGTATGCTCAGCTCATATTTGGGACTCCTCGTCAGAGCCTCTATGAAGTTTGTGAGCGGTGTGCATGCGGGGACAGGGAACCAAGCATCCCTTGTGATCTCGCCGTTTGTCTGTTCCTCAATTCTGATTATACAGTCTGGTATCGTGATTCTATACTTCTCTCTCTCCTTCTTGGGCATCCTTCCGGTTAGGGAGACGGGCTGGAAGTTTACGGCCCTCACGACATCTATGTTCTTGAATCCGAATCGGATTATGTCGCCGAGCTCGTGGTCGTTTACGCTCTTAATGACAGTGGGGACTAGGACTATTCCCACACCCAGCTTCCTAGCGTTCTCAAGAACTCCGGGCACTTCCCAGTGGTTCTTGGGGTTCGTCCTCGGCGTGACGCCGTCGAAGCTCATGTAGAGGTTGCTGACCCCGGCCTCCTTGATACTCTTGAAGTATTCGAACTCTCTTGAGAGTCTGATTCCGTTAGTGTTGAGCTGTATGTGGTCAACGCCTACCTCCTTCAGAATCCTGATTATCTCTGGGAGGTCGTCTCTGAGTGTGGGCTCTCCTCCGGTTATCTGTATGCTGTTGCCTGGCACAGGTCTCTCAGCCTTCAGGTTAAGGGCCATCTCCCTGATCTGGTCCAGCGTTGGTTCGTAGATGTAGCCCGCCTTCTCGGCGTAGAAGAAGCAGTACCAGCAATGAAGATCACATCTGTTTGTGATGACGAGGTTTGCGAGTCCTGTGTGGCTTAGGTGCGAGCTACAGAGGCCGCAGTTGTATGGGCAGACGCTCCGCGCGGACTCGACATCGGGGTTTCCGGTCCCCTTCCCATCTTTTAGCCACTCGGCAAACTTATAATACATCTGGGCGTCTCCGAAGTAGAGCTCGTCAAATTCTCCGTGCCTGGGGCATGCCTTCTTGATGTAAATCTTGCCGTCTATCTCTAAAACATCCGCGGGTAGTACCTGGTAGCATTCTGGACAGATGCTTCGGGTCTTAGTCACGAGCTTTTCCTTATACGCTGTTTGGACTTCTTGACGCTCTTTTACAAGAGTAGCCATGTGACCTCCACCGTGGCACGGCCCTCGCGGCCTATTTAAGACTTATTTGACCAAATTCACGTAACGATGGTGGAATTTAGGGCCAATTCGAGAGATTATAACGCTGAAAAATTATTTATATAGTGGGGTGACATTTAGTCTAGACGCCGTCTTAATGAGAGAATGGGCATGTTACTGCCTTCCGAGGTCGAGTCAAAGGCGCTTCTTCCAGCGTTGAGAGCTGTAATTGTCAACCTTCTTGTAAAGAAGTATGAGTTGCCGCAGAGGAGGGTGGCTGAGGCTCTCGGCATCACTCAGCCCGCTGTTAGCAATTATCTAAGGATGGTGAGAGGTAAGATGAGGTTCCTGTCTGAGAACAATGTGGTGCAGGAGGTGGCTGAGGAGATAGCCAAGGCCATAGTGGAGGGGGAGAAAGAGGAGAGGATCAGGGGGATGCTTCAAGCGGCTCTTGTGAGACTGAGGCGGGAGAGAGTTCTCTGTATAGCCCACAAAACTTTGGAGCCTGTCCTCGATGTTGATTCATGCCATATATGTGATTGAAACGCTTAAAAGCAACTGAGTCAAAATTCAAGAATGTGAAAGCTTTCATCCTGGGGACAGTCGGCAATCGGGGAGCTCTTATTGAGTGTTTACAGGCCACTAGACAGGCGCAGTTCGTGAAGGAGGCTTATCTTATCTTCGGCACAGCCGACCTTATAGCTAAGATAGAGGTAAAGACGATAGAGCAGATAAACACGGTATTAGACACATTATACCAGAATGGCGTGGTGGACACTAACACATTGATAGTCAACGAGGCAGGGCTGAACTATGAGAGAACGTTAACTGCTCCTAAAAGAAAGTGCGCTTACACCTTCATCAAGATCAGACGCCCGGCCGCTCCGAGGCTATGGGACCGCTTCCTTCAGAGGATTGAACATGTGCTGGAGGCCTATGAGATTTTCGGCATATACGACGTGATAGTGGGAGTGAGCGAGGATGCGAAGAGTGATTATTTCAACTCCTTCTTTAGGAAGCTCTGGCTTCTAACCGAGATCAACATGAACTCGACGACCACGATGTTTACGGTAGATGTTTAGGCATGGAAAAACTTGAGTGCTTGCCTTAGACCCTCGCCAAGCTTATGTATTTCCTCTGGCGTGTTATAGAGGTAAAAGCTCGCCCTAGTGGTTGCGCTTAATCCGAGCTTTGAGTGTAGTGGCATTGCGCAGTGATGCCCAGCCCTGACTGCGATGTTAAAGTTTCTGTCAAGGTACTCTGCTAGGTCGTGAGGATGGATATCGGCGAGGGTAAACGAGACAAGGCCACAGCGGTCCTTCAAGGATTCTGGGCCTATGATCTTGAGTTTAGGAATTTCGGATAGCTCCTCCAGTGCCAGCTTAGTCAACTCCTCCTCGTGGCTTCTGATCCACTCGAGCGTGATGGACTGTAGATATTTTATGGCTGCTCCGAGGCCTATCACGTCTGCTACGCTTGGGGTTCCGGCCTCAAATTTCCAAGGAGTTTCGTTCCATTTGGACTCTTTTAGGGAGACTTCCCGAATCATCTCACCACCTCCCATAAACGGCTCCATAGAATCTAGTAACTCCTCTTTTCCTATGAGGCAACCGACACCCATTGGGCCGAGCATCTTATGTCCTGAGAATGCGAGGAAGTCGCAGCCAATGTCCCTGAAGCTGACGGGCATGTGGGGTACGCTCTGAGCTGCATCGACTAAAACTACGACATCATACTCCTTGGCAACTTTCACGATTTCCTTCACAGGGTTTATTGTCCCCAAAACGTTGGAGGCGTGGACAATTGCTAAGAGGTCAGCGCCCCTCAGATATCTCTCCAAGGGGTCGAGCACGAGGTAGCCGTGCTGGTCGAAGGGAACGGCTTCCAGCCTCAAGTCTTTAAGGCCTGCGATTATCTGCCAAGGAACCAGATTGCTGTGATGCTCCATCTCTGTGACTACTATTTTCCCTCCACGCTTAATTTTCCGGAGAGCGTAGGAGTATGCGACGAGGTTGATTGCTTCAGTGGTATTTCTTGTGAACACAACCTCTCTCCAATTTCTGGCGTCAATCATGTTTGCGACAAGTCTTCTGGCTTCCTCGTACCGCTCTGTAGCCTCTATGGATAACCTGTACACACCTCTGTGAACATTGGCATTCACCGAGGCATAGTAGTCGCAGATCGCCTCCAATACCTGCCGGGGTTTCTGAGAGGTTGCGGCGTTGTCGAGATAAATGAGGGGAGCGCGTCCTTCATCTTTGGAGAAGATGGGGAAGTCCATTCGTAGCCTGTAGGGGTTTTTTATGGGGGGCGAAGAGCTCAAACCACACCCTCCATATAGGCCACGGTGATATAAGTCTGCACGACTTACTGGTCTGCGAGAAGGTTATATCCATCATCGGGTATTGATATTTACGTGCCTTGAGGTTCACAGATGGTGAATTACGCTTTCTTAATAGGAATGAACTCTGCCGATTAGCAACTATAAGCCAGGATGGGTCTCCACACTTAGTTCCGGTCTGCTACGTCTTCGAGGACAACCTCTTCTATATAGTCTCGGACCTTGAGACAGCTAAGGTCAGAAATATCAGGCGAGACAATAAGGTGGCTCTGCTTGTAGACCAGTACCAGCCTAATAGGGCGGTTTTCATAAGAGGCGAGGCCGAGATTCTCACAGGCGGAGAGGAGTTCCAGAGAATCTCTAACCTTTTCTACAAGAAGTTTGCTTGGGCTAGGCGAGACAAATGGGATGAGGGGGAGGTTGCCCTGATTAAAGTGAAGCCATTGAAAAAGATTAGCTGGGGACTACGATAAGACTACTAATGGAGACCGACCTTGAAGAGCACGAGAAAAGTTTCATATATAGTCGCCATCTCAGCGATAACGCTGATTTCATCCCTTTACATCTGGTTCCCCTTTCTCGGAACCCGCGCGGCCCCGATGCAGCATTTTGGAAATGTGTTAGCGGGGGTATTGCTCGGGCCTTTATGGGGTATAACTGTTCCGTTAATCGTTGGCTCACTAAGAATAGCACTCGGGATAGGCACCCTATTTGCCTATCCAGGCGGCCTGCCGGGAGTAGTCATGGTCGGGCTTTTCTACAGACTGACGAGAAGGTTCAGAAGCAGGAGGGCAAGGTTTTTATGCGCATTTGCAGAGCCCATCGGCACAGTCCTGATAGGCGGGACAGTTTCTCTCCTCTTGCTCTCACCCTTCCTTCCTCACCTCTTCTCTCTCTCACCATCCATCAAGAACATGTTTTCAGAGGGCGAGTACCTACTAGCGTTATCCATCTTCTGGTCGGGGTGGGCCGTTAGCTCAGTTCCCGGTGCCGCAGCAGGATATCTCACTTTGTTAGCTCTCCAAAGAGTTATGCCGCAGCTGTTTGAAGAAAGCTGAGAAGATGTGGCTTATGCTAAAACCAGAGAAAATCGCTAGTAATCGGGTGCTCATAGCGGGCGAGGTAAAGAGTGGAAAAACTAGGCTTCTCTACAGGTTTATTCAAATGTTAGTAGAGGCCGGGTACGCGGCTGACATCACGATAATAGATATGGCTCCAAGCGCTGTTTGGGGGGTAGGTGGGAAGATCGTTGAGGTTGGCGATATTCCAGAGGAGGTGAGATATCTCACAAGCTGGGAGATAAAGCCTCCAAGACTCATTGGTAGGGAACGGGAGGAAGTATTGAGGCTGGCCCAAACCAATGCAGAGCTCATCACAACATTGCTACGCGAATACACGACTAGGCCGACTAAATTATTAATAATAAATGACGCGACGATTTTCGTCCATGCGGGCGACCCCAAAACCTTGCGGTACACCATGGATTTGAGCAGATCATGGATAGTTACGGCGTATTATGGGAAAAAGCTTGAGGCGGACAAAGGCTCCGGATTGACTGCTAGGGAGAGAGACTTTGTTGAATATTTGATGAGAGCCTCGGATATAATTATAAGGATGGCTTTATAAACTATTTTTGTAAATGATCTCTAAGGTTCCAAGGGTTCTCACAGTTGCGGGCTCCGACTCAGGTGGTGGAGCCGGGATACAGGCTGACCTGAAGACAATAGCCTCTCTTGGAGGGCACGGGATGAGCGCCATAACTTCATTGACCGCTCAAAACACGGTCGAGGTGACTCGTATTGTTGATCTCGATCCCCAGTTTATCGTGGAGCAGATTAGGGTATGCGTAAGTGATATTGGTGTTGATGCGTTAAAGACGGGAATGCTTCACACTTCCCCGATTATCGAAGCCGTCTGCGGGGAGATAGAGCGGCTAGATGTCCCCAAGGTGGTCGACCCGGTGATGGTCGCGAAGAGTGGTGCACAGCTACTCCAACCCTCCGCCGTCGAAGCGGTCAAAAACAAGCTACTGCCGATAGCCACGGTTGTCACGCCCAATGCAAGCGAGGCTGCCGTGCTCGCGGGGATGAAAATTGAATCAGAGGATGAGCAGAGGAGAGTTGCAAAGAAAATTTCTGAGATGTTCGGCGTCCCATCTGTTGTCGTCAAGGGTGGACACCTACACGGGGAGAGGGTTGTGGACATACTATATTATGGGGGGTCATTTTATAGATTCGAAGTACCGAGAATTAATACCCGCACGACGCACGGAACCGGATGCGTTTTTGCGTCTGCAATAGCTACACTGCTCGCCAAGGGGCTAACTATGCCAGAAGCTGTAGAAAAGGCGCAGAGATTCGTTTATGAGTCTATAGTGGCCGGTTACCTAATCGGCCACGGATCAGGACCAGTTAATCCCATGGCAGAAACGGTGAAACGGGCTGAAATATTCACCGCGATATCGAGTGTGCGTCAAGCCGTCAAGATGCTGGAGGAGCTCCCCCAGGCCGTCGGGCTGGCGCCAGAGTCTGGGATAAATATCGCCGAAGCTATTCCTGGAGCCTTGAGCAGAGACGAGGTAGTAGCCGTTCCCGGCAGAATCAGGCCTGTATTTGGCTCCCTTAAAGCATACGAGCACCCATGGGTGGGCGCCTCAAGCCATGTGGCCGACGCTGTACTGACGATGATGAGATATAACCCAGCAATCAGAGCGGCAATGAACATAAAATACTCTGAGAAGGTCCTGGACACTGCCAAGGAGATCGGACTGTCTATAAGCTCCTACGACAGAGCAGAAGAGCCGAAGGACATAAAGGCCGTGGAGGGAATGACTATTAGATGGGGGGTTGCGAGAGCCTACGAGTCCGCTGGCAAAGTGACCGACATAATATTTCACAGGGGAGACTGGGGAAAAGAGCCCATGATCACGATTACGGGGAAAAACGCTGTGGAAGTTGTTAAGAAACTCCAGAGGATAATTGATGTTATGCAGAGGAAATGATTATAGCCATCATTAAAACAGTGTGCAACGCTAAACATATATCCAGAATACGATGTTGAGGTCGGGGTAATTAAATCCCGGGGGCAGTTTG
>JAUQPZ010000044.1 GCA_030550155.1 Thermoproteota archaeon | reverse complement strand
TTCGTGAAGCTGTCTAAGCTCACCTATCCGCCTCACCCTGAACCTCGTCTTCCAGAGCTGCCCCAGAAGCCTGAACGAGACCAAGTGCTCCTCGCCTCTGCTCTCAATTACTCTCAGGTCTAGTTCTGGGGGCCAGCATCTCGGCATGTTGCGTGTGTCGCTGAAAAATCTATCAACCTCTTCTGGGCTAGCCGGGAGATAATACTGTGAGGCACGGACGTAGGGCATACAGAGAACCTCCTCAGACCTCACTTATAAAAGCCTTCGAGTCAACCCAAGAAGCGGCCAGTCATAATCTTTAAAGGAAGAAAAATAAGCCGGCGAAGCATATGGCCATTCGTGCCAAACATTAGTTTTGAACCCTCTCAAAAAATTTGGTCTATAAGCTCAGGCAAGCTCAACTATGTCTTAGCCATTGGCGACGACTTGTCAGTCATCAACCTCCACTGCGGCGGAAACGTGGGCCTAGCAGGGTTCCAGAGATATGAGGGGCGTTTTCCGTTTGAACCCTCGCTTCAGCTGCTGCGCGAGGAGTATAGCAGCTTCGGGGGCTTGAGATTTGCTGAGCCCTGCCTCAAGGTCGAGCTGCCCGACGGTGTGAGGGACTGCGTCCTGAAGTACACTGGACACGAGATTGTTGACAGCCGCGAATTGATTGTGGTGCTCAAAGACATTGGGTATGACCTCTTCGCCGACCTGCACTACCGCCCCTACCCAGAGTTCAGCGTAGTGGCGAGGTGGGCTGAGATACGTAACGCGGGATCTCGGCCAGTAACCTTAGAGGAGGCTCTCTCCGGAGCCCTCACGCTTCCAAGAGGCCGTCCCTGGAGGATGACCTACCTCTCTGGCCGCTGGGCTGGAGAGACACGGGTTGTCCAGGAGGAGCTTTGGGCTGGAAAGAAGGTCTTGGAGAGCAGGAGGGGAACCACGAGCCACCAGTATAACCCTGTAGCCTTCTTTGACAGGGGTGGTGCGGATGAAGAGGAGGGAGAGGTCTGGGGATGCCTGCTTGGCTGGAGCGGGAACTGGAAGTGTGTAGCGGAGTACGTGGAGCATGACCAGCTTAGGGTCGAGATGGGTGTGAATGACTTTGACTTCAGATGGCACCTAGCTCCGGGGGAGAGCTTTAAGACTCCAAAAATGATCTTGGCGTATTCTGATGACGGCTTCGGAGGTCTGAGCAGGTCTCTTCACCGCTTCGAGAGGCAGGAGATCTTGCCGCGGAACCACGCCGCCGAGCCGAGGCCAGTGATCTTCAACTCTTGGGAGACACTCTACTTCAACGTCAACGAGGAAAATCTGAAGAGCTTGGCTGAGAGGGCCGCAGAGATTGGCGTAGAGATATTTGTCGTCGACGATGGCTGGTTCAGGGGCAGGAATGATGACCATGCTGGCCTCGGTGACTGGGAGCCGGACCCCAAGAAGTTTCCGCGGGGGCTCGGCCCCGTGATCGAGCATGTCAAAAAGCTGGGCATGAGGTTTGGGATCTGGGTTGAGCCCGAGAATGTTAACCCTAACAGTGACCTCTATCGGAGGCATCCCGACTGGGTCTACAACTTCCCCGGTCGCCCGAGAAGCGAGATGCGTAACCAGCTCGTCTTAAACCTGTGCAGAAGCGATGTGAGGGAATACGTGTTGGGCTGGCTTGACAGGTTGCTGACCGAGAACGATATAGGGTTCGTGAAGTGGGATATGAACAGGAACTTCAGCGAGCCCGGCTGGCCTGAAGCCCCAGGCGAGAGGCAAAGGGAGATCTGGGTGAGGCATGTTCAAGCCGTTTACGAGATACTGGATGAGCTTAGGAGGCGGCATCCCGATGTAATATTTGAGGGCTGTTCGGGAGGTGGAGGGAGAGTGGACTTGGGCGCCATGGAAAGGTTCGACCAGTTCTGGACAAGTGACAACACAGACGCGCTGGACAGGCTCTTCATACAGGAGGGGTACACTTATGCTTACTGTGCAAAGACCATGGGCGCCTGGGTCACCGGCGTACCCAACTTCCTGACAAATAGGTCGCTCTCACTGGAATTCAGATTCCACTCCGCAATGATGGGGGCGCTGGGCATCAGCATTAACCTGCTTGAGCTGAGCAGAAGAGAGGTCGAGGAGGCGAGGACACTGATAGAATACTACAAGAAAATAAGGTACATCGTCCAGGAAGGAGATCTCTACAGGCTCGTCTCTCCCCGGACAGGGTGCTTCGCAGCGTTTCAGTTCGTCACACCTGATAGGGGCGAGTCGTCCGTGTTCGTGTTCTCTCTCAGAGGAGGATTTGGAAAACGCCACCCCAATATTAGGCTGCGAGGCCTAGAGCCAGACCTGCTCTACGTTGTCGAGGACGAGGGTCGGAGCCTGCCAGGCTCATACCTGATGAATTTCGGCGTAGACCCCGGCGTTATTGGCGATTTTAAGAGTAGGATTATCCACCTAACAGCCAAGAGATAAGGGCCACCTATTCCGAGAGATTTGAGGGGATGAGACGCTGTTGAGAGCCGTGGTTTTGGAGAAGAAGGCTTCAGAGCCGCGTCTAACGGATATCGATGACCCTGAAAGCCCGGGGCGGGGAGAGGTCATCGTAAAAGTGGAGGCCGCGGGCGTCTGTTACCGCGACCTCCTCAACCGGAAAGGGTTGATGCCTCGGACAAGATACCCTGTTGTCATGGGGCACGAGTTCTCCGGCACAGTCGCGGAGGTGGGTCAAGACACGGAGGAGATACATGTTGGGGACAGGGTCGCTGGCCTACCCCACTCAACCTGCGGCTCCTGCAGATATTGTCTTGAGGGTAGGGAAAACCTCTGCAGGCATAGGCTTCAGCTCGGAGAGGAGATCAACGGATGCTGGGCAGAATATGTTCGCGTGAAGTCGAGAGACCTTGTCAGGGTTCCGGAAGAGGTGGACGCCGCGGCCGCCTCCATCGCAGGATGTGTTCTCGGAATGATAATCCACGCCCTGAGAGACCAGGCAAAGGTGAGGAGCGGAGAACTCGTCCTGGTGACAGGCGCGGGTGGCGGAGTAGGTATTCACGCAGTGATGCTGTCAAAGATTTTTGGCTGTAGTGTGATTGCCCTGACCTCGAGCGCTGATAAGGCCGAGCAGGTGAGGGAGGCTGGCGCTGACTGTGTAGTTGTTGGGGCTGACATGCTCTCTCACAGTGTGAGAGAGATGACGGGCGGAGAGGGGGTGGATGTTGTGTTGGAGTGTGTGGGCGAGCCTCTGCTCGAATACTCGTTAAAGTCAACGGCGTGGGGTGGACGCGTAGTGCTAATCGGAAATGTCAACGTGGGTGAGGCCCGCGTCCCGATAGGCTACATGATACTTCGAGAGAATGCTCTCGTGGGGTCGATCGGAACGACGAAGACTAGCATGGCGGAGGCGCTAAGCCTCGTCAAAGCCAGGCTTCTCAACCCCGTTCTGACGCGACTCCCACTGGAAAAGGCGTCAGACGCTCTTCAGCTCTTGGAGAAGAGGGCGTCCCTTGGACGGCTTGTTCTGACTCCTTGAAAACGCATCTCGGAGACATGGGGTATGCTTAAATAAGGCGTGGCAACGTAATCTATTTGAGAGCCTTTTGACGCATAACCACGCTTGTCTAGGAGCTGGGAGAAAAACCGGCCTCTTTAATCTTACACTCGGCTCCTCCAAGACAGTGGTTGAATCGATAACAGCAGAGACAATCCCCCAGAGCCA
>JAUQPZ010000029.1 GCA_030550155.1 Thermoproteota archaeon | reverse complement strand
CTTTTCCTCCAAAGAAGAAGGTGTATAATATTGGATAAATCTTCTGATATATTGTTTTAGTGCTCTGACAATGCAGAACCATTTCATGGTAGCCGATTAAATGGGGTGAGAATGACTGATCTAATCTCTTTATTTCCTTGGCTAAGGACCATAAGATGTATGCTCCTTTTGATAACTCTATATCATGCACCATAACACCCAATCTATACATTGACGCTGTCCTTCACTTTTATCTCCAATAATTTATACTATAGCTTTATAAGAAAGCGGGTGAGGTGTGCCGTCTATATTAGATTCATTTTGATCTCTTCGCCGATTAGCGAATAAAATAAAAAAACCCGGTGTGTTTCCTAGCTCTGTCATGTAGCTTTACAAAGACCTACTCTACTTGCTGTTCGTAGCTAGCAATGTCTGCAATGGGATTATACTGCCTTGACTCTCACCACATAAGCTATGAAACAGCCACAAATATAACATTAGACCAGACTGGATCACCTCAAACCAAATAAGTACCCCTATGGACAATATGGCATAGACAAAATGATGGTATCCGTGCTGACTTTTATAGGCAAGGTTAGCGGGCTGAAAGCAGCCTCACTCCACGCTCAATATTTGGAGGAATATATAGCGCTAGCTAGGCATCTCGACCAAATAACAGTAGTAACCGACACAGTAGAATACATCCCACCAGATCTTCCTCCGAATCTCACAATACTTAAAACACCCAAGATAAAAATTCCAAAAATCTATGGCGCATTAAAGATACTAAACTATGCACTCCCCCCACTCCTGAAACTCAACAACATCGACGCCGTATATGTGAGGACCTTCAGCCCGCCCGAGCTGGCCGCCCTGTGGCTGGCCAGCAGGATAAGTGGCCTCCCCTCGGTCCTGACGATAGGTGGGACGTGGCTCTTCGGGAAGCCATACGAGAGGCCCAGCGTCAAGAAGGCGCTGTTCAGGTGGATTCTAAGGCGGGCGGCCTATGCGGCGACCAGAGTCACCCTCTATTCTCGATATATGCTCCCCGAAGTCAGATACTTCATCCCTAAGCTAGACGAGAGCAGGCTACGGATTATACACAATTCGGTAAGGGTCGACAGGTTTAGGCCTAGTCTCCCGCCTCCCGAGCAGTGGCGCGGGCGCGATGCGCGGAGGATTTTCTGGGTTGGGAGAATAAATGAGGGGAAGGGTGTCGAGGACCTGATATACGCGTTCGCTAGGGTGGCTGGTGCTGTAAGGGATTCCGAGCTCTGGATTGCGGGGACTGGAGAGAGGGGCTACCTCAGTTATCTGAGGAGGAAGTGCGTGGAGCTCGGCCTAATGGACAGGGTGTTCTTCCCGGGGCCTATACCTAACGAGGAGGTTCCGCGATACATGGCCAACGCGGCCGTCTTCCCCTACCCATCGAGAGGCGGAGAGGGTATCCCCAGGGCCATGCTGGAGGCGATGGCCTGCGAGGCGCCTGTCGTGGCAACCAGCGTGTCGGGAATCCCCGAGGCGGTTATAGACGGTGAGACCGGGATTCTCGTGAAGAGGCTGGACATCGAGGGGCTGGCAGAGGCCATCAAGACGCTTCTCGGAGACGAGAGGTTCGCCCGCAGCCTCGGTCGGAGAGCCAGGAGGAAGATTGTTGAGGAGTTTAGCCACGAGGTCGTCATCCCCCAGATTGCAGCCCTGTTGCGGGAGACCGCATCATAAGTGGTCCTACCCGCCCAGCAGCCTGAGGTAGGCCTCGGCATATCTCCTAACAGCCCCTTCCCACTCGAACTCTCTCTCCACAACCTCTCTCCCACGCCTACCCATCTCCTCGCGCAGCCCAGGGTCGCTTAGAAGGATGGAGACGTACTCAGCTAGCCGCTCAGCGTCTCTACGCTGCAGGATGAAGCCTTCGCGGCCATGCCGATAGACTTCGGGTACAAGGCCCACGGCTGTTGAGACGAAGGGTGTATGGCATGCGGCGGCTTCGAATATGGTTCGCGGCCCTCCCTCGTGAAGCGAAGTGCAGACAAACACCGCCGCCTCGTTATAATGCTTGACCAGCTCATCCTGCGTCACCCAGCCGTGAAACCTGACCCTCCCCATGACTCCCAGCCGCTCCGCATACAGTTCCAAGCTTCTCCTCTCAGGCCCCTCACCGACAATCCTAACCTCCACACCCGGGAAATTCTTGACCAAATAGGGCACAGAGTCCAGAAGAAGCCTGATACCCTTTTGAGGAACCAGGCGCGATACTGACACAACCACCGGACCCCTGACTTGATGCGACGACAAGGGCCTGAACAGGTTGAGCTTAATGTATATCGACGGGATGGTTAAGATGTTTTTAACATTCCAATTCTTTAAGACACCTGCTATCTGCTTACTGACCGCTCTCACATGTTCCGCGGACCTCAACACGAGTTTAGCCGCCACGAGGTCTCTCCTAGGGAGAAAACCTGCTTGGAGATAGTTGCTGTGCACTTCGCATATCAAAATGCCCCTAGAGAGCTTGGCCTGCATCAGTGCCGGAACACCTATCCTCAGAGTGGGCTCCTGCGCTATGACCAGGTCGTATCTCCTAGGCTTGGGGATGATTGACCCCGGCGAGAATTCTATCTCACCCCAGTATCGGCGTAAGTCGTCAAGTGCTATCGACGGCCTCCTCCCAACCATCAGAACCCTCATGTCCCCAATCGCTACGCCAGCTAAACCTCAAGATTAAGAATTATGTATTCCTGTGCTGACATGAGGCTATACGAGACCATGGCGCCTCCGGCCGGTCTACGTGGCTCTTCTCGTTACGTCCGTGAATGTGAGCCTCGCTAATGTGAGCGCTAGAAATGAAGTGGAGTATAGTGCAATGTTGAGGAACGCCGTCCCGAGGTCCGCGGCCTGCGTCGCTATCGGGGGCAGGGGTATGAAGGCCTGCGCTCCTAAACCGTTTGAGATTATTGTTGTGGTGAGGCGGGAGGCGGCCCATGAGGGTAGATAGACTGTCAGCCCTGTAAGTGACTGATCACCAGTTAGCGCTCCTACGACTCCGAGGTATGTCTCCACGATTAGTGAGGCGAAGAACGCCGCGGCCCCGAATATGGTTGCGAGCATACTTCTCCTGAGCAGCTCTCCGGCTGCCAGCCCCAGCGTGAGGAAGGTGATTGTGGAGAATATGGAGGTGAGGATCGCCTCCAAGTATAGGTCGAGCCTCGACTGTGGCCCGAAGACCCACCAAGAGAGCAGGAGGCTCAATATGCTGTAAGTCAGGACTATCAGGGCGGTGAAGGCGAGGCCTCCGGCGACCTTGCCCGCGAAGTATTCCGCCCTTCTCATGGGGCGTGTGAGCCAGAAGTCTGCTGTCCCCATCTCGTACTCCTCGGAGAAGGTTGAGGCACCGATGGTCAGTGCGAGGATGTGTATTAGGACTGTCGAGGGGACGATGATGCCGATAATCCAGGCATAAGCCTTGAAGGGCTGGATGAAGTTGGCCGGTAGTAGCGTGAGTATGAGGTAGAGCGCCGCCTCTGTCAGGAAGATAAGTGCTATGAGGAGGAGTATCCTCTTCCTGGCAACCGCCCTCCTCAACTCGTAGAGCGTCAGGATAGATATTATATTAATGCTTGACAGCGCTTCTCACCATCTCCATGAAGAGCTCCTCGAGCGTCAGGTTCACGGTCCTCAGGCTGATTAGGCCTGCGCCCGCCTCGACGAGGACCTGGGAGAGCGATTCACGCCCATCCACCCCCTCAGCGAACTCGACCCGGATTATTGAGCCGTCCATCTCGACCCCCTTAACCCCGTCAAGCGACTGCAAAAGTGCAGGTGACACCTGGCCCGGCCTGAGGACCTCGGCCTCGACCATCAAGCCGCGGCTCCTCCGGGAGAGAAGCTCCTCAACACGCCCCTCCACCATGACCCTACCCTGATAAATCATGCCGACCAAATCCGCGACGCGCTCAAGCTCGTAGAGCTCGTGCGAGGAGAACAGGATTGTTTTCCCGCCTTTCCTCAGCTCCATGAATAACTCGCGCATCTGGACCCGGGCTGCGGGGTCTACGCCTAGCATAGGCTCGTCTAGGATGAGTAGCTCGGGGTCGCCCATAATCGCCTGCGCCACTGCAAGCCTCTGGAGCATCCCCTTGCTGTAGCTTCCAGTCCTCCTATCTGCGTGGGAGACTAGGCCTGAGAGGTCTAGAACTCTAGCTATCTCCCGGCGTAGGTCCGCCCCGGATAAACCCTTAAGCTTCCCCGTTATCTCGAGTATACTTCTAGCTGTGAGAAATGGTGGAAATGAGGGAAGTTCCTGTGAGTACCCTGTTATCTCCATCAGCTCTTTTGCCTCTGTTGCCGGGTCAAGGCCGGCGACTCTGACCTCCCCTCCAGAAGGCTTTTGAAGCCCCAGCATGCATCTTATCGTGGTCGTCTTTCCAGAGCCATTGGGTCCAACTAGGCCATATATGACTCCTCGGGGAGACGTAAGCGATATTGGGCCTACCGTTCCTCCATCTCCATATCTTTTTACGAGCTGGTTAACCTCGATGAAGGCTTCTGACAACTCTTTGCACCGGCTTCAGCGCTAAACGTAGTGGGGTTTCCTCTCTGAGGCCTCCGGAGCCGGGCTCTTCACGCGTCTCAACGGAATAACCGCGACTGACGCTAGTGCTGCGAGACCAAGCACTACAACCGTGACGGCCCTTATAGAGTACTCGTCGCCACCCGCCCCACTGGGCGCTCCCTGCCCGACCCGAAGTGATTCCCGGGGCTGCTGTCCGAGATTTCCACCTGACAGGCCGCCTACAATAGAGGCTATTTCCGTGACTTGGGAGGGGAGGGGTAAAGTGTTGCTGGAGGCGGGTATCGCTTGTAGGTCGATGTTTGTGTCCAGAAGTGTGGCTCTAAACTTCATTGTTTCTCTATCATCTATCGTGACTTGGCCCTCAACACTATAGATTACGCCCGAGCCGTTGATGAGGGCCAGCCGACCTGAAAACTGTGTTTGAAGTGGCTGCGCATTATCCCCACTATGTCCTGGACCCCTGTAGGTGGCGAGTCCCGAGACACTGAAAACGTGCACGAGGTAGCTTCGACCACCCACAGAGACCTGAGAAGTCTCAACCCTGCTAGTGCTTATGGAGAACGAGAAGTTTGAGTTGCTGTATGTGAGCTGCCCCTCGGGGATCCTGCCGATTCGGGGAACTGTGAAGGCGCTTGCAGGGGTTTTCAGCTCAAGGGTCGCGACACCGTCGTTGAACGTGACCTCTAGCCTAAGCCTGATAGTCCCGTTACCATAATCACTCACCACCTCCTCCCTCAAAAAGCCCGAGACAGTCTTCTCACCTGTGTCAACGGAATAGCTGTAGAGGATAAAGGAGTCCTCGCCCGTGTAGGATGCATAGGAAACGCTGGAGACGAGGCTGAGAAGAAGGAGTAATGATAGCGGGCTAAAAATTGCCTTACCCATCTTGCCTAGATATGGCGTCACCACAAATATTAACTTTTTTCAGATACCAGTTTTACGTAAACGAGCTACCACGAGCCACTTCGCTTCCTCCAGCGTCTTCACGGACTATTACCTCGACCTTAAACAGTGATTGCCGCTTCATCTTCTCGGGTAATTCTATTTTTTTCTTGATGATTCTGAGGAGGCCTTTGTCTATCTCGTAGCCTATGCTGTTCCTGTTAAGGCTCAGTGCGACTTTTGTTGTTGTTCCTGTGCCGAGGAATGGGTCGAGGACTGTGTCACCTATTATCGAGAACATTCTTATGAGCTTGTATGGGATTGACTCTGGAAAGGCTGCTGCCCTCCTCTCAACCATCCCAATACTCTGCCTCGCCCCGGTATCTGTCCATATCTGGGTGAACCAGCTGTCCCTCTCTTGCTTCGTGAATCTGCTCGCGTATCGCAGTCTGTCCCGCGGCTTGAACCTTCTCAGCCCATTTTTCCTGAATATTAGTATGAATTCGCAGTCGAGGGTAACATAGGCGTTTGGCGGAAGGAATCCAGAGCCAAGGAAGACACCCTTCCCCTTATACTTAGGCTTCGTCGTCGGCTTCTTCCACAGTATGTAGGGCAGCGTCTTGAAGCCTATCCTCTCGCAGTTCTCAATCACCCTCGCGTGGTTCGGATATATCTTAAACTCGCCGTCAACAGTCCTCGCAGCGTCGCCAATGTTAATGCACGCAATCCCGCCATCCACGAGGACCCTATAACACTCCCTCCACACCTCCGCAAGATACTCATGCATCTCATCATAATCCCTACACCCAAGCCCCCGAAAGAGAGGGTCCCAGATCTCAATCATAGGATATGGGGGAGACGTGACCACCAAATGTACACTCTCGTCCTCTACCTCTCGCATATACCTACTATCGCCGATAATGATTCTATGCCACGTCCACATCAGGCTCAACTCTGAAGAGAGGCCCCGAAAAAGTTAAACCTATACAGGATTGAAGAAGAACTTAGACCCGGCAGCTCAGCCCACGCTTAACCGGCCCTCCCGGATATTCACCCCCCTACTGACGAGTTCTCCCTCCTGCTCGCGACGCTCGTCTTGCCCTAGCGAGCTGGAGGAGAGAAATGAATTTTCTCTCCAATCTCGCTGAAGTTCCGGTATGCCGAGGTAGCATATGTCATGTGTATGTGTTAGGTCTGTGTTTTCATCATCCAGAGTCGGTAAAAGCTTGATATTGCCTGTGAGAATCCAGACCTGCTGATGCCGCGGGCCCCTGCTGATATGTAGTCGCAAGATAGAAGACAGTTAAGGACGGTGAAGGATAGCTTCCTGAACCGCGGATCATGCCGAAGTATCATTCTTTCATAGATTTCATTCTCAATTGACTGGAGGGCCCAGTTGTTTATGTCCCCAATACTCAGTTTGTCCAGACACTTCTTAAGTACCTCCTTGTCCTCATCTTCTACAAACTGTACGAGAACCTCCCTCAACCTCCTCTTCGCAGCCTCGAATTCGGCCTGACCTGTTTTTCTCAGCCTAGAAAGCGCTTCTTTCCTCCTTCTCTCCACTCCCATCGCATGGTGATGGAAGAGGATAGCGACTACTATGGAGTAGTGGTCAGGCACATATCCCTTCCTTTCCTTGATGAAATGCTCCGCTATGTAGGCTGATATAGACTCGTGCCCTATAAACGACAGATATTTACCTCCACTTTCCTTCTCTTCCTTCATGTTGTCCTTTGTCTGGTAAAACGCCTTTCCGGCATCGTGAAAAATTATTGCCTGCCTGACAAGACCCTTGAAGTCCGCTACTCGAAGCTTACTGGCTACGAACTTGCTTATACGGCTGCTATCAAGGTCCTCGATTAAGTCGATACCATTCCTGATATGGTCTCTCAGAGACTCCTTTACCTCCTGTCCATCACTCGTACACTTGTAATAGCTCAGGATGTCATCCGATATCATTCCGCCGCGCCTCTTACTCTCAGTCCCAATTTACTGCTGTATTCTCCGTCGATAATAAAAGACCTAATTCCTCTCTTATAGATAAACTTGACAATATCTTCCGCGTTGTACAAATTTATTCTACCAGCGTCTAACCGCTCCCTAACCAAGCCACTCTCACCCTCCTTTACCAGTTCCTTCACGCTACCAGACTTCCACAACTCTATGAATATGTGAAAATTGATGGAGATGGGTTCTGAGATGCCCTCAACTTGGACAGGTATTAAGGGGGATTCCCTTATGAAGCTGCCTCCATACTTGAAGAAAATATTCACGGGTTTAGACACGTCATGCAAGTCTGTGAAGACTCTCAACATCTCATCCATCTCTCTCTCCATTACCTCAGCCTCTAATAGGTCGTACACGCTGTTGATCAACTCCGTATAGCCGCTGGTTCTTCCACAGGTGGCGCCATCCGGGACACCGGGGATGTGGAGGTTCAACTCAGCGTATCCAGACTTTATGTATTCGAACGTCGCATCGCACAGCTTTCTGTCATAGACCTTGTATCTATCTCCGGAGACATCGTCGCTAATCCAGATATAGGCCATCCCTTCTCTCTCCTCTTCATATCTAAGAAACCTACCGAAGCGTTGGACGAGTGTGTGAGCCGGGGCCAGATCGGTTATCAAGAGGTTTGACGAGATGTCTAGTCCCGCCTCGACTGACTGTGTCCCAACTATGACATATTCCTGCTTCCGCTCCTTTCGCAGCATTTTCAGCATCTCATACTTCTCCTTCTTGTCAGACTCGGTGAAACGGGAATGTATCAGCAGCACGTTCTTAAAATCATTCCTCACCTGGTCATAGAATGTTATTGCCTCATGTACCGTGTTGAAGATTGTGAGCACCCGGGTATAGCCTACGTCCCACTCCTCCCTAATCCAGCTCCTGATCTCCTCCCACCACTTATCCTTCTTTGATAAGTGTTTTAGTTTGATTCCATACTCTTTATTAAGCCTGTTTTGTAGAAACTTTTCGTCGACTTGCGGGTCAAACTCAAACCACTTAATCTTGTCCTCATGTTTATACAGTGTATTTCTCAGCACGTCTTTGAATTTCTGAGGCATTGTGGCGGACATCAAGACAACTTTCTGATCGTTGTCAATCGCGTGTTTCAGCAATGTTAATAGATATGTTAGTGACCTGGTCTCGTCGCTCAGAAGATGGACCTCATCGAGCACGAGGTCTGACAATATTACGTTAGACCATGAGAAGAGATAATGCCCAAGAGTGCCTTCGATTGTTCCAGTCGACTCGCGCCACCCCCTGACCACCCTGTCTAAATCCTCGGGGGCCAGACCAAACATTGTCAGGGACAATGTATCTATTGTAGTTAGGGTTATGGGCTTGATCAAGTATGGTGATGAGTGCTCGTGCATGTACCTTTTGCCGATAACAGCATCGGCAATGGAGACGGATTTCATAATCTTGTCAAACTGGTCCTCGAGCAGAGTCCTCATTGGGAGAGAGACGATCAGCTTCCCACCTTCCTCGTAGGCCTTCAGCGCGAGTGTCCCGGTTATGCTTGACTTCCCATACCCAGTCGGAGCTTCTATTATGAAAACATTCTTATCACTCCACGAACCATCCAGCTCCTCTACAACTAATGTGAGATAAGGTCTTTTATCTGTATACTCGTGGGCTCTACATAACTTCTCATAGAAATCTTTCAAGGATTCCGACATCCCTGAATAACTCTAGGTAACGCTGCTCCAATTTTTTGTCTCCCTTAACCTTGACGTAAGCGTTATGGAGCTCCCGTAGCGCATGATATATCCCGTATTTGTCATCCAAGATCACAAACCTATACAGGCCGATTATAGCAGACACCAAGTTACTATGCTCAACATTATCACTGTTCCTCAGCCTATCGAGCACGATACTTCCTGGTGCAATAATTTTTTCTAAAACTCTGTACAGTTCCCTAGCTTCTCGAGAGAAGATAGTGAGGGGGATAGCCTCATAGACCTTATATGTCTGCCCCTCGTGGTTGATTCTTAACAGCAGCAAAGAGATACTTTTTACGTTGTTCTCCGCTAATTCCGCTTCTAGCTTAGCGCTGAGATATATCTCGGCCAGTATGAGTTCCCCCATAAATTGCCTTCTTATAACCTCTTCAAGCGTTTCGCGTATTCCGTTCTTTATCAGAACCATTTTATCAATATCCTTAATCGAGGACAGCATTTCACCCATCTCTACAGGTGAAAAAAATAAGAAATAGTATGTGTTGGCATTTCTGCAGACGAAAGATGAGTACAGTCCCAGCATAGCAACTAACAGGACTTCAGGGGACACATAGGTAGTAAGCTGGCTGGTTGTGTACTCATGCTCAGTAGAAGTTAAACCTGTGTAGCGCTCTGATTTCATGAGCTGTAACGTAATCCCTTTATCACCTTTTACATCCCCAATGGTTATACGCCTTTTCCCTATATCCGCCCCTATGAAAATAGTGTCTGCCGAGAACCTAAGTTTTTCGTGGCTGCGGTTAAGAATGTAGAGGAGTTCCCGATAGTTCTTTATTTGAGATACTCCCTTTCTCCGACGATTATCAGTGCTCAGTGATTGTAACTTTTCCCTTAATTCCTTACCACTTATTCCCAGCCAATCTAGGAATCTTTTTAGAGAATCGTTATCGTTTCTGCCGACAGTACTGACATTAATTTCGTTCATGATTTCTTCATCAAGTTTGCTGTAAACTCTGGCGATACCGTCCCTTGGTATTGTTATTTTATCGGTTTCTACCTTAGCCGGTACTTTTGACATTAAATATATCAGTCCTTCGTATATGAGCAGATTAGTCAGTGTATCGTTGAGTGGTAGGCCTACCGTAATATTTACGCTGCCTGGCAAATCCCTATGAGAACCTCCTCACCATATTTATATCCACACATGTTCCCGGAGACCTTCAATTTGCATGCTGGTCTTCTAGCCGAGGGCTCGAGGATTGGAAGATAAAACTTTACTGTCCTCTGGCCAAGTAAGTATTGTGTGAGAGGATCGTATGAGGATAAGTTAAAGGGGCTGATTAGTATCTCTTGCGACCATTTCTGTTGGAGCAGATCTACCACGGATACTCCATTCGTCAGTGGAAATGAGAATTGTGTCGTAACTTCCCCGGTCAATTTCTGTGGCTTGAATTTTTCCACATCTACAACAGAGACGATGCTCTCTTTTGAGCCAAGTCTATGAATGCTCCACATAGCATATTCGTCGATGATTAGCTCTTTGTTTCCGATTTTCCCTACATCGCTGTTCTTAAAAACTAGGTAGAGCCTGAGTGTTGGTGGGTTTTTATCTAATGATGCGAGAATTGTTTTTCCGGTGGCCGGCGCATCGAAAGAGCCGGATAAGCTGGTAGGGCTTGGATAGAGTACTCCTCCAGTTATCTTAGTTGCTATTAACCTGTTTATATCGGAGAATTTTACCGATAAACAGTTTATTGGTCTCACTCCTATGGCCAGTAGATTGCTGCTTAGTTTTGAAATAATCTCCTTGGCGCTCCCCTCGCCCAGCATGTTCTCTTTGGCTACGTGCTCCGCTATAGCTCCGAGGATAGTGGTAGGGGGCGGATAGGTGAATGAGGGTGATGTTTTAGAATATCCCACAATCTTAGACTGGAAGCCCCAGACAAATTCCAAGTTTATGAGAAATCCGATCATGGCCTATGTTCTATCTGCTAGCCGGCTACTCTTCTCTTGATTTTGTCCATCGCATCTGCCACAAATGCCTCAAAGCTTCCGCCCTCAAAGATGTAAGTATCTGTGTTGTAGTTTATTTTCTCCAACTTCTTCTTCGCTCTCTCAATATAATCTCCCGTGAAGGGGCTTGGAACGGTCCATGTCTTATCGGAGGCGGCTATCACTATACTCTCCCAGTCAACTATTGGAAGGAACCTAGTTTTCTTCGCCCCGAACCCGTTCTCAACCAGCAGAGTCCTCACAGAATCAAACAAGACCTCTATCCGCCTCCTCCTTTCATCATCACTTATCACTTGGCGCCCAGCATTATCAACATTGAATGTAAGCTTGCCAATATATCTCGTATCAATGTCTAGGCTAAATGTGAAGAGCGACGACGAGATCTCGACATAGTATAGCATCTGACCACTCTCTTTTCTCCCCTCAACAGATTTTGTGCCCCTAACAAATTTTGTGCCTAACGCGTATCGGCTATGTAGCTGTGGCTCAATGACCGCATTTCTCAAAGACTCCTGCGCAGGCACCATGTAGCCTGTGAAAAAGTTTGAAGTCCTCTTGATGTTATCTTCCTCCGCATATAGAAACCCGCCAATATCTTCTACTGTACATTTACTAATTATGGTCTCCTCAATGTCGATACCCTTCCCTTCTTTTTTTAGCGAGATACCAAACGATTCTTCGAATACGGAGTTATTGCTACTTTTCAGAAAGATCCCTCTCTCACAGAGTTTGCAAACCGGTAGAGGCGACGTAGCCTCCTTACATTTTTCGGACACTATTCTTTGGAGCCCATGGGCGATGCTCTCGCCTGAAATAGCTGGCACAAAGTAGACTGCGTAGGTACTGTCATCTTCCCTTACCACCATCGGAACACGTCTATGCTTAACATAGTTTCCCACCGACTCCGTCATGTTGAGGGCCTCCGAGTTTAACAATACTCTACCCCTGATACTTACGAACACGTCTTTCACGCTTTCACTCACCCTCCCCCTGCTCCACCTTCTGCCCCTTTTCACTCACCTCTATGAACCTAGAAGTTTTGGCGAGGGCCTTTGCGCATATAAGCGATAACACCTCGCGTAACTCTTGCGTGCTCTGGAGATTTTTTATATTCTCTATCTCAACTTCAAGGAAAGCCTCATTTACCTCATGCATCAGCTTTTTTGCGTCACCGTGCATATCGTCTGGTGGCGATCTCTTTAAAGCGTTAAAGTCTCTTAATGCTTCCCTGAGATAGTACAGGGCCAGTGGCCTGGCATGAGAGTTTCCCAGCCTATCGATGTAGTGGTAATCGCCGTCGTGGGCTAAAACCGCTAGCATCTTAGGGATCTGAATATACTTCTCCTCACTCATGTATCTATTAATTCGGGAGACAAGTTTAAAAATTTTCCCTGTAAAGCTTCTATACGAAGTTGCAGCCCAACTAAAAAAGATGCGAGGCTTTTCTCCCTTTAAATAACCGATAAGTTATAAAGATTAAAAGTATTCTAAACTTGAGTAAATTCAGCATGGGTAACAAGAACGTCATAAGAATTATCGTCACATTTGTAGCGGCGGGTAATGCCATAATCCCACCCTTCTCCGCTAAGGTGAGCAGGCTAATACTGCACAGATTGTCAGAAGTCTACCGCAGATTATCAGGCATGAGAGCATCCTTTAAGCCCGTCTCGGTGTCACCCCTCTTCTATGACGGGAGCCCTCTCATCAAAGTGAAGGGTGAGAACCGAATACTGATGCTCAGAGACGGGGACCACTATTCTTTTAACAGTTGCCTGATAACTGGTGAGGAATTCAGCCTGGACGAGTTGATCTCCTTCGAAAAATCCGTGATTGGCGATGTTTTCGGCTCATCTATAGCTATCGAGAGTGTAAGAGTTGAGGTGAGGAAGTATGACTCATTTGGCTTCGAGAAGCCAAGCGCGGTTAAGCTTAGCTTCCTCTCGCCGGCCCTGCTACAGCTGCCGGGTTTCATAGGGCGCAAGACAAATAGATATGCACTCTTCCCAGTCCCATCACTGCTCATCAGCTCACTCGTAGAGCACTGGAACACCAACTCCGACCCGAACATGTATATCAAGAACCCCTATTACCTGACTTATTACTCGAATTATGCACTATTGGAGGCGGACTTCCAATTGAGGCCTGTCACGGTCATATATGATGAGAAGAGGCTTGTGAGAGGAGTGTCGGGATGGGTGCTGTTCGACCTTAGAAAGAGTAGAAATACGCCCTCCCTAAGGCATATCTTGGCCCTCCTTGATTACGCCCAATACGTGGGTGTAGGGAAGTCAAGGGCTACGGGGTTTGGACAAGTATCAATAAAGTGTATTTATTAACATGAAAAAGGCCTTAAAAACGGCGGTAGACTGTAGATGGTCGGGAAGGCCGTCTTCGTCAATATGGGATTCGACCCTACTGCAACATTGGAGATAATCTCAGCGACGTCCCTCTCATCGAGCGACATATTGGCCCTCGTATATCCTAGAACCTTCGACGATATTTCGAGGCTGAGAAGCGAGCAGGCTAGGACTCAGATCAGGAATCACATCAATGTATTGAGGACAACCGGGAGAAATATAGAGTTGATAGAGCTTGAGATTGACCTCTCTGACACCTCAAGCGCCATCGGAAGATTAATAGAAACACTGATTGAGATTAAGAGAAGAGGTTTTTACGTGTATTTCGAGCTCTCTGGGGGTGTTAGAGCAATAACCGTGATTATGTCCCTCTTCTCAGCATGGTTTCCAGGCCTGGTAGATGAGTTGACTTTTGTTGTTGAGGTCACGAGGGTTCGGGAGAAAATCCCGGTTATTTCACCATTTCAGCTCTCCTCTATGAAGGCCTTCGATATCCTCTCTCTCCTCGCCGACAGGAGACATCTCAGGAGAAGGGATATCTGTAGGGAGCTAGGGGTAAGTCAAAGTTACATCAGCAGGCTTATTTCAAGACTGAAGAGCATGGGGGTCGTGGAGGAGAGCCTGCGGGTGATATCCCTAAATGTCAGATATGCCTGTTATATCCCTGTATTCAAAAATCTCAAAAAGAGCTTGCAAAGTTATGAAAAAATCGTGCCTAGTTTTCTAGATAAAAAAGATTAACCCCTGAAATCCGATTCCTTATGTGCCGTTTTACAGCTATGACGATGTATTACGGGTGTCAAAGCTAATTCAGGAGATACCATGTGAAGTGAGTGAAGAGCTAAGAGGGTGGAATTGGAATACTCCGCCACTTCTACCGGTACACAATATCCAATTAAACGTTTCAGACTTAAGCTTCTCATGCGAAACAGGCAGGCTTGCATTTCTTAGATACCGGATGGGCCACAGAGAACAGGTTAACGAGAAACTTAACTTTGGCTCCTTTATCCATAGAGCTATCTCGTTGACCACATCTACTGCTAAGTCAATCCTCTATAACTCTGTTCCACGGAGCGGAGCTGAGTTTTATGAAATGATGCTGGCAAAAATGGAGAATGTTGCAGTTGTACTAGACCTCAACAATGACAACTACGTAAAAGCATTCAAAGCCTTATGGAAAAGGGCCGCATTAACTTATTCATCCTCACTAGACAGGTTGCTCGAGCTCTCAAAATATTTAAGCATAGACGGCTTAGTCAGCAGGGTAGTTCCATGGATCTGCGAATTTCCCATAGACGGTAGACTGCTAGGACTAGGTAGGGCTGTTAGAATAGACGCATTGGTTCCGCCGTCCCTGATCATAGAGTTCAAGACGAGAAAGCCGAATAGAAGTTCGGAGATAGCGTTAGCAGCATACGCGCTTATATTCGAGTCTCTTTACAAGATACCGGTCAACCACGCAGTTATCATCTACGTAGATTTCGACTTTGATGTAAGTTCCTTCAAAACCTACGAGAGGATAGTAAAGATAGATGACCCATTGCGGCTTGAGTTCGTAGAGAAGAGAGACCTATATGCGAGCAAGGCCACGCTGGACCTTGATCCGGGCCTACCGGGGACCTGTGACGTCTATTGCCCATACCTGAGCGTGTGTAGGGATGGGAGCTAAAACAGCCCTCATTGACCGATATGGTGTTTTTCTGGGGGTCAAGCAGGGCAGGTTTGTCTTAAGGGAAGGGCGGGACGTAAAGTTGGACTTATCACCAGCCGAACTAGAGAGTATCATTGTGGCAAGTGAAGGCGTATCTATATCCGCCTCAGCTATAATGCTGGCCATGTCCTTCGGAATAGACTTAGTGTTTATGCGCCGTATGAGGCCGGTCGGTAGGATAATTCCGTATAAATATGGCACGCTTATGAAAAATTGGGCTCTCCAGATTAAGCTGCATGAAAGTGGCGGATCTCTCAACATCGCAAAGAGAATGCTGGAGGGGAAGCTTCATAATCAGAGGATGGTTCTGCTTGAATACTCTAGAAGATTTAGAGGGAGCGGAAGGAGTTCTAAGCATCTGGATGAGAAGGCTGAGGAGATATTGAGGAGGGGCGCTGAGTTGAGCCAGGCGGGAAGTGTGGAAGAGTTGTTGGTTATTGAGGGGCATGCTGCTAAAGCATATTGGTCAGGAGTCTCTCACATCCTCCCTGAAGATTTAGGTTTCCGGCATAGATACACTAGGAGCAATCCACCGCCGAGCGAGCTAGACTCATTCAACACAGCACTAAACATCGGGTACGGGATCCTTAAAAAAGAAGTTTGGAGGGCGATCTTTTTAGCAGGGCTGAACCCATACTATGGCTTCCTCCATAAACAGAGGGGCGGAAGACCCGCCCTGGTATTGGACCTGATGGAGGAGTTCAGGCCTATATCGGTGGATAGACCGCTTATCGGATTGGCCAAGACGAATAAGGGCGTGATCTTAAAGCTGTTGAGTCAAGATGGTGAGGCTCATAGATTCATATGGTCGCACATTATAAAATATATGAAGGAGAGCCACCCGCCTCACACAGAACTAATAAATTCACAGGCAAGAAAGCTCGTCCTTCATCTCCAAGGCATACACAGGTATGAGCCGTATAAATCAAGGTGGTGACTATTGATTACATTAGTGATTTACGATATTACCGATGATGAGCTGAGGAATAAGGTCGCTAGCTTTCTCAGAATGAAGGGTTTGAAGAGGGTTCAGAAGAGCGCGTTTCTCGGAGATCTCTCACACAGTGAGAGGGTGAATATGGAGGCCGGGGTCCGCCGCCTGATCAAAGATTCGAAAGCAAATGTGCAGGTCTATCCACTGACGCCCGCTTGCTACAGCCAGAGGTCCGTAATAGGTGTAGAGATGAGTTATGATGAGGAGGAGTTCTTGGTGTAGAATTTGACAGATGAGGAGGGATATATAACGGCTGTGGAGGTCAAGAGGTACGCGTATTGCCCAAGAATAGTCTTCATTACGCATGTGCTGCACTATGAGGAGCCAATGAGCGAGGCCATGGAGGCTGGGCTTGAGCACCACGACGAGAGCACAATAGCCCCACTCATCGCCAGGCTCAAGGCATCGAGGATCTTAAGGTCTGTCGAGCTGTGGAGTGGAGAGTTGGGGATAGCTGGTAAGCCGGATTATCTGATAGTCACTAGGATGGGTGAGTACGTGCCTGTGGAGGTTAAGTGGGCTGTATCGGAGAATGGGAGGATTAGGTGGGACCATAAGCTTCAGCTCTCCGCATACGCTCTACTTGTCGATGAGAATTTTAGAACGACTGTGAAGAGGGGATACGTCTACTACCTGAGAGATAAGAGAGTTGTAGAGCTAAAGGTTGATGATTCGTTGAAGAAGATGACAAGGAAGGTCATAGAGAGTATCCACAGGATGATCCTGGAGGAGAGGGATCCGGGGGTCACTGTTCGGCAAGCCAGATGCCTCAGCTGCGGGTACAAGGCCTACTGTAGGCCTGGTCTAAATGAGAGACGAGGCGTCAGCAGATCTATATAAGGGAAGACGCTCCAGTAGGGGTCCTGCAACACAAAACAACAAAATTCCCGGTTAATGCAGCCTACACTAAATCATAGGGGTCTTACGCAGGATAAACTTAAATAGACCTCACCAGCAAACATATATAGCTTCGCTTGAATCCTAAAAGGAATTGAAAGCCGGAGGCCCTAACAGAATCACGCTCACCTTTTCCTGAGCAAAGTAGATGCTGTAGATTACCTGTATAGCCGTGGAAGCCGTTATCTCTATCACTTCTCTATCCCCTCCAGATTCAATAGCTCGTAGTCCCGTATCCCATGCCTCGCCGCAAAGTGACAGAGGCAATCAACCGCCTCCTCGAACTCCATCCTATGACTCCCCCGCCGATACTTTCCCCCGCATCTCCCGTTACACCGCATGTATATGTCCACACAGTAGCGGTCTCTGCCCTCGATATTTTCTTTTCTCACAAAGAGCACACGCACAGCCTTCTCCGTAATCTCGCCCGTCAGCATCACCCTCCCATCAACAGGAAGCATACGCAACAGATCATCAACCTGCCCGACATGGCATAGTCTCCCAGCCACAATCCGAGTATCGCTGAGCTCTTTTACCCGGGGCTGTCTGGAATCAACTGCCGTCCCCGCCCCGACCGAGACGGCCCCCATAGCTTCCTGACCTTTCACTCCAGTCATTGCGTATAATACAGACACTAGTTGATATTTAAACCTATCATTACCGCAATCAAGGAATAGATAAACCCCAGCATTTTTAAAACCAGTCAAAACGCAACACAGGCATACGAGTGGACGAGAGAAACTATATATTGTGAAAAATAAAGAATACAATCAATGAACGAAGAGTCAGAAATACGGAGAAGAAAACCGCTAGGCTACTATGGTGGAAAAAGTTTTCTGTTGTCTCATTTGTTAAGGCTTA
>JAUQPZ010000028.1 GCA_030550155.1 Thermoproteota archaeon | reverse complement strand
GGGATGATATGTTGATAGGAGCCATATCTTCGCTCCCGTCGACTTATTGATGAACCCGTAGACTCCGCCATGTCTGAAAACCGGCCTCCCCTTCACCGGGCGGAATCCCTTCTCTACCAGAAGCTTTACCGCCGTGTTAAACGCCAGCCCCCCAAGCGCCAGCACCACCTTCACTCTAAAGAGAGCGTCGAACTCTTCGCTCAAGTATCTGAAACAGTTTTCCAGCTCCTGCTTGAGCGGCCTGTTACCGGGTGGCGCACATCTCACGGCAGCTGTCAGGAAGCAGCCTGAAAGCCTAAGCCCATCGCCGAGGCTTTTAGAGTATGGTATATTTGCAAGGCCATTAGCGTATAATGCCTTGACCAATGTGTCACCTGAGCTATCCCCTGTAAACATGCGCCCTGTTCTATTACCTCCGTGAGCTGCTGGCGCCAAGCCTACGATGAATATGGAGGCATTTGGGTCGCCGAAGCCTGGGAGCGGTTTGGCCCAGTATTTCTCGGAGGAGAAACGCTTTGGCGGTGTGCGGGCGACTGCCTCCCTGAACTCTACCAGCCTTGGACAGAGACTGCACGAGACTACTCTATCACTTATCTCTCTCAGCCTCGCGCCGGGCTCTGCTATGATTCTCACCCCCTAACGAATGGGTTGCTCCGCTTCTCGGTGCCGATGGTTGTCTGCCAGCCGTGTCCAGGATAAACCACAACATCGTCCGGCAGCGTGTACAGCCTCTTCCTTATCGACTCGATTATTCTTTGAGAGTCCCCTAACGGTATATCTGTCCTCCCGATGGAGCCCGCAAAGAGCGTGTCGCCGCTGAAGAGCGTCTTGCCCGTGAGGAGGCAGGAGCTTCCGGGTGTGTGGCCAGGCGTGTGGATGAGCTTCAAGACAAGCTCTCCAACCCTTATCTCGTCTCCGTCGTCCAGATACCCGTCAGGCTTCGGAGGCTTCATGCTGGCTCCAAGTATGCGGAGAGTGCTCTCAGGCAAGATGTCGAGGACGGCTTGGTCCTCGCTGTGAATAAGAAACTCTACACCTAGGGCTTCCCTGAGGTCGTCTACTGCTAGGACGTGGTCGAAATGCCCATGAGTGGCTATTATACCTCTGACCTTAACACCGGGGCTGATCATTTCTAAGATCTTGTGAGGCTCGTCTCCCGCATCTATGATGACTGCCTCTCCACTTCCACTATCGAGCAGAAGGTAGGAGTTGCTTCTTAGAGGCCCTACAGTTACGTATCTTATCCTTTCCCTCAACCCAGACTTACCGGGCTCAGGCCAAAAGCTAAACCTATCACTCCAACCCGGCGGCCCTCCGAGGCCAGGTAACCGTGACTTCTCTCTGTGCCCTAGCCACAACGTCTAGTGGTGTGGAGCTCCCAAACTCAAAGACATACTCCGACACCTTTTCGCTTCCAATCTTTTCAAAGACCTGAAACTCCACAGAGTTCCCCTCAATCGTCAGGCTCCACTCCTCCGGCTCCCAGAGACGGTTCACATCTAGCTTTGTGGAGTCTCCGATTACGATTACTCTTACACCTAGCTCGCGGGCGGCTGCCGCCGCCATTTTTGACCCCGACCTGTTGACCGCTGAACCGTCTGTCAGGACAGCGTCGCAACCAAGGAAGACAGCGTCGACATCCTCTAGGGCCTCGTAGATTGATAAGTCCGGGAAGAGGCGCGCTTTTACGCCGGCCTTGACCAGCTCGTTTTGGGCTGAGACCCCGTCCATCAGAGGCCAGCCCGCTAAGACCCTCACCTCTAATCTGTGTAGGCGCTTCAACGTGGCAGAGACCTGCGAGCTCTTGCTGAGTGTCAGAACTTTATCACATCTCTCAAGCAACCTCTCAGCGCCTCTAACTGCGGAGCCTAGAGCCTCAACATACATCCTCTTCACATTAGCCACTATAGTTCTCAGCGAGGCCCCTGGCTCGCCACTCTCCAGCGACAGTCTATAGGACTCCTTGATTATCCAGACCAAGTTTACAGGCGACACCATGCTCCTTCGGCGGAGGGCCATCTTGTAGAGCTCGCATAGCATTTCAGCTGTGTCTTCCGGCCTCCCCTCATAGGGGAGAATCTTCTCCAAAAAGTTGAGGAGGTTCAGCGATATCTGGGAGGACCCGCTCACCCTATCCTCCACAATCTTCAGGGCCTTTTCCAGCATTCTAAGGCCTCAACAATATCTTGCCGAAGTGCTCTCCTGCTTCCAGCCTCCTGTGGGCCTCAGTAGCCTCCCTCAGGCTGAAGATCTTATCGATGACAGGCCGGAGCCTGCCCTTGCCTGCCAACTCCAAGACTTTAAGAAACTCGCTCTGAGTCCCCATGCCGCTTCCGATGATTCTCTGATACTTCCTGTAGAATGGCCTCACGTTGAAGGAGACGATGTCTCCCGCGGTTGCTCCCACCGTTACGAGGGTGCCACCTGGTGCAAGGCATTGAAGAGCCTGCTCCCAGAAGGGTGTACCTGCCATCTCCAGCACTATCTCTACGCCTTCTCCTGCCGTAGCCTTCATAACCTCTTCGACCACGCTCGTCTTCTTCCTATTCAGAACGAGCGACGCTCCAACCCTGTAGGCCCTCTCCTCCTTCCAATCGTCGCCGACTATGCTTATGACCTCGGCTCCGCAGAGACATGCTATCTGGGTTGCTGCTATTCCAACGCCGCTGCTTCCACCGACCACAAGAACCTTCATTCCGGGGCCGATACCGGCATCAGTTATCAGCGCGTGCCAGGCTGTGCAGTAGTTTACAGGTAGGGCGGCGGCCTCCTCTAAGCTTAGACCACCAGGCACGGGTATGACTGTCTGTGCAGGAGCTGTGACAAACTCTGCGTATCCTCCCCAGCGGGAAGAGCCAAGCCTTGAGCCGTTCGGACAGAGTTGGAAGCGCCCGCTCATGCAGAACCTGCATCTTCCACAAGGCATGTCGGGGAATACGACGACTCTGTCCCCCTCTTTGAGCTGAGGAGCAGGAGATGAGACTACCTCTCCTGCAACATCTACTCCCAGGACATGGGGAAGCTGCACCTTGTATTTTCCTGTCCGAATCCAGACATCCACCCTGTTGACGCCGGCTGCTACGACTTTTATTAGCACCTCGTCCTGCTTTGGCTTCAAATCGCCCACGTCTCCGTATTTCAGAACCTCAGGAGGGCCGAACTGCTCAAGAACTACTGCCTTCACGCCTTATCACGGCGTATAGGGGTAAATGAGTCTATCGCCCATCGTTGGAGACCGGTTTTCGGCCTGATGATTTAGGGAGGCAAAACCTAAATTGAGCCATCCCCGACTAAAGCCGAAAAAGGGGAGAAAAAGAATGAGAACCACGCTCTCAGTCATAAAAGCCGATGTGGGGAGTGTCGCAGGACACTACAAGCCGCACAACGAGATGCTACGTTACGCTCAGAAGAAGCTGAACGAGGCAAAGACCACAGGCCTCATAAACAGCAGCTACGTGACACACGCGGGAGACGACATAATACTAATCATGACTCACAGAAAAGGAGAGAACGACCCTGAAATACACGGGCTCGCCTGGAACGTCTTCAAGGAAATTACTGAGAACGTCGCAAAGCCCTTGAAGCTTTACGGCGCGGGTCAAGACCTCCTAAGCGACGCCTTTAGCGGCAACGTCAGGGGGCTTGGTCCAGGAGTCGCCGAGATCGAGTTCGAGGAGAGGAAATCAGACCCAGTCATAGTTTTCGCCGCAGACAAGACCGAGCCCGGCGCCTGGAACATACCGCTCTACAGGATCTTCGCATCGCCAGACAACACAGCTGGACTCGTAATAGACCCTCAGCTTCAGAGAGGTTTCATCTTCGAGGTCTTGGACCTGCAGGAGAGCAAGGTCGTTGAGCTGAAGACGCCTGAGGAGCTATACATGCTTCTAGGCCTGCTAGGCACACCTGGCCGATACGCAGTCGCCCGCGTTAGAAGGGCTGCTGACGGGGAGCCCGCGGCCTCTGCGAGTACTACTAGGCTCAGCCTCATAGCAGGCCGCTATGTCGGAAAAGACGACCCAGTAATGATTGTCAGGGCCCAGGCTGGATTCCCCGCCGTGGGAGAGGTCTTAGCCGCCTTTGCTGTGCCGCCTATAGTGAGCGGCTGGATGAGGGGTTCCCATAGAGGACCGCTGATGCCGGTGTCCTTCAAGAATGGCCAAAACGTTGTTTCATACTTTGATGGGCCTCCGAGGGTTATAGCGATGGGGTGGCAGGTAAGCAACGGCAAGCTGATAGGGCTTGATGGTGAGGAGCCTGCAGACCTGTTTGCCGACCCATTCTGGGACTATGTGAGGCAGAAGGCCGCAGAGATCGCGGTCTATCTGAGGACTATGGGTGAGTTTGAGCCCGCCCGTCTGGGACACGAGGAGATGGAGTATACTACGCTGCCCCTGATTTTAGAGAATCTGAAGCCGAGGTTCAAGCCCTACGAGGAGAAGCCGACAGCTAAAGCCGCGAGCAAGAAGAGTGAGCCAAAAGAAGACGTAGACTAAATCCAGCACCAGTTTCTAGCACCCTTCCTCGTTTTATGTCTTCATTCACGGAGAGTGGAGGGTATAGGCTACCGCTTAATTATCTCGACACCCAGCTGCTGAAGCCTCTCAACCACGAGCCCGCGATGCGGGCCCTGTATGCCCTTCCAGTCGAGAACCGCGGCTCTGCAGCCGTCGGCAACCCTCTCCACCGCTTCGCCCAGCAACTCCAACCCCTCAGGTAAAGAGTATTTCGGCAATATATGCCCAAAATCGTGCTCACCCTCAGCCATCAGCCGAGTAAACGTTGGCGCATAATGCCCTCCACCAATACCAACCGCCGCAGACCTAGATGGGGATGCGTGACAGGCCTCAATACAGGCCTCGGCCACTACCCCCGCTGCATCCCTGTCAGCCCGAGCATCCACGGGGCCCCCGAACTCAACATAGATTAGGGGGAGGGGCGAGTAAGGGCCGTGATGCGTAACCTCGAGTCCAACCCACCATCCGTTGAGCCTGCTGTTCTCCTCAACGCCCTTACTCAGAGCCTCGAAGGCCGACCTGATTGCTCCCGCAAGTGTGTGGGAGAGAGCCCTCGGCTTCCCACCCATGCTCGCGTCACCGGTCCAGTTACCAGTAGCGTGCGTAGTTAACGCCTTAGTCCCGCTCTCCGACCTGTGAGCTGACGCCACGACTATCAGGTCCGCTTCTATCTCCAGTATTTCTTTCTCAGAGAGAAAGAGATGGTGGGAGTCAAGGACTATGGCTGAAATGCCCCGCCCGCGCAGTATCTCCCGGCCCATAGACGGGGCGGGCTCGAATCCCAACGTCTCAACCAGATAATCCCTAACTAGCATGGAGGAGGGGTCGGCACGTGATATCAATATGACGGGCCCAGCCAATGCTACAACAACCCTTTAATGGGGGCGGGTTTTAAACCATCAGCCTGGCGCTACACTCCACCTTCTTAGCAGACATATATATCATTATCAGGAGGAGGGAGTGGGGATATTCTGTGCCGAAGGATGAGGAGCGCGGCAGAGTAAGGATTGCTATCGCGCAAGTCTCAACCAAGATAGGTGATGTGGAATCGAATAGGGAGAAGCACATCAGGTATATTGAAATGGCCAGAAAGGAGGGGGCCGACCTCGTTGTTTTCCCTGAGCTCTCGCTGACGGGCTACTTGATGAAGGATGTTGCCTACGAGGTTCCCAAGCGCTGTAGAAAAGCGTTAGAAGAGATAAAGGAGGCATGCAGAGAGATCTACGCTGTAATAGGATTTGTTGAGGAGGTGAGGCCGGGGATAATCCGTAACGCGGCCGCGATTCTGGGAGAAGGAGAGGTGAAATGTATTTCCCCGAAGTTCTATCTACCGACCTATGGACTTTTTGAGGAGGCGCGCTACTTTATGCCAGGAGACCCGCTAAAAGACGTCAAAGTAGTGCACGGCAGATTCGGCGCCTTCGGAACTCTGATATGCGAAGACCTATGGCATCCAGAGCCCGCCGAGGCTCTCACCAGGCTGGGAGCCGAGCTCCTCGTCTGCATCGCGTCTTCACCATTGCGGGGGCTAAACACACCTGTTGACGGAAGACCCTGGATAGACCACGCCTGGAGCTCGCTGATCAATGCTACGGCGCTCACAAACTCGGTTTACGTGGTTTTCGTAAACAGGGCTGGGCCTGAGGATGAGGAGTTCTTTTGGGGAGGCTCAAGAGTCGTTGGGCCTGAAGGTATAGAGCTACTTAGATGCAGAGGCATGGCAGAAGACTTCAGAACCTGCGACATAGATTTGACGGAGAATGCGAGGGCGCGGAGGTTCAGCTCCTTCCGAATCCACCTGCGAGAGTTCCATAAAATACTCTCAAAGATTTAGGCCTGTTAGCGATATCTTCGAGCAAATTTTTAAAAAGGTCTAGATAAAGATGCTTGGTAGTTCAGAATTGACTGTAAAGGTAGCTCTCCCCATTGGGGAGCTCAAAATAGATGCAGAGAAAGTAGTGGAATACTTATGCGCGAGGCTTAGAGAATACATCTTCGACTACGCGGGGAAGCGGGGAGGCGTCCTGGGTTTAAGCGGAGGAATAGACTCGACCACAACCGCCTATCTAGCCGCCCGCGCACTGGGGGCGGAGAATGTCTTCTGCTATATCCTGCCAACCTCTGTTACACCTCAGTCAGACATCACTCTCGCGCAAAGCGTGATTGAAAGGCTTGGCATACCCCGCGGCAACTACGATTTGATAAATATAGACGATGTCGTAAACGCGTTAACGGATAAGGTGAAGTCGGAGAACCGTGTCATCAAGGGCAACATAGCCGCGAGGGTGAGGATGATTATTCTACACGCGCAGGCGGCAAAGCATAACTGCCTCGTCTTAGGAACTAGCGACAAGTCGGAGCTCACGATAGGCTACTTCACTAAGTATGGCGACGCAGGAGTCGACGTAATGCCGATAGCTGACCTCTACAAGACCCAGGTCCGACAGCTGGCAAGACACCTCGGCGTGCCCGAAGAGATAATTATTAAGCCACCGTCACCCGCCCTCTGGGCTGACCAAACAGCCGAGTCCGAGCTGGGGATGAGCTACGAGCTCCTTGACAGCATAATCTATCTTAGGTTCGACGCCTGGCTCAGCGAAGAGGAGGTTGCGGCACGGCTGGGCATTAGCACAGAAACTGTGGAGAGGGTGGTGAAGATGGTGAAGCAGACACAGCATAAGAGACTGCCACCCGAGGTTTTCAGGCTTAGCAGGAGAGCTCACGGCTCGGATTGGAGATATCCGCGAGAATGGCGTTAACAGGATTCTCTCATCTTAGCCACTTGGCTGTGATGCGCCGAGGCCCGGGCAAGGCTTTAATTCTAGCGCCCCATGGATCGCAATAATTATATATTTTAGCAATGTGTGAGCTTTAGGCACGATGCTATATGGGCGTCATTAGGTTCTCGGAGGAGGAGTGGGAGGAAGAGGAAGAGTGGGAGGAAGACTTCGAGGAAGAAGAAGGTGAGTGGGAAGAAGAGGAAGAGTGGGAGGAGGAAGAGGAGATATAGCGCCTCCCCACCAACTAGTTAACCCAATATTTCTTTTCAGGTTTTGTAGAGCGCTAAACTCCTGAGCTTAGCCAACCTTCTTTCCGAGCAGACGGCACTAATTGGCCCTTTCTACCTCTAAAACAGAATAAGCGTTATAATGCTGATGAGCGAATGGTTTAGCATGCCTAGGCTGGAGGAGAGGAGGTTGCAGCAGCTCCGGGGCAGCTCCTATGTCCTTACACTTCCGAAGGACTGGGTTGAGGAGCTGGGGCTTGGCAAGGGCTCCAGCGTTTTCCTCCTCGCGGAGCCGGGGCTTCTCATAGTTGTTCCAAGCGAGAAGGCTGGTGGCCTCCTAGTAGACATAGACCTAGACGTTGTTGGGGAAAAGAGGTTGGAGGATGTCACAAGAGTCCTCTATAAGATCGGCGCGAGTCAGGTCAGATTCAGGACAAGGGCCGCAGTACAGGAGCTGATGAGTAGGCTGAGAAGGCTGAGAAGAGAGATTCACGGATTCATCGTGACAACTCCGAGGGAGAACCAGGTTGAGGGGGCCTTCTCTGACGAGGTCTTCGCCAGCCTCGACCAAGGAGTGAGAGTGTTTCTTATGACGCTGGCCTCTGCAGCTCAGACGGCCGTGAGGCAGGAGGAGATGAAGGACATTGACGCCCTACCAGACGAGGTTGCTGACTGCCGACTTTACGCTCACGCCCTCTTCAGACACGTTTCAGGACTTTTGACCAAGCCTTCAAGGGACATAGTGATACAGGCCATCTCGCTGGCCAGCGTTATAGCCACTAGGCTTCTCGACCTGTGCAACTCCTTCGAAGATGTTGTCTCTTCGAGGACAGGGATCGGCCTCTCCGAAAACTTGATCATCTTCGCGGAGTTAGTCTCCGAGCTTACGGACGCCATTGGTGGAGACCATGATTCGCTGGAGAGAGTTGGTGGAAAGGTCGAGAAGATGCTGGCCGATGAGGCTGTGAGGGACTGTAAATGCTACGTGCTCTTCAGGACGCTGTCGCAGGCCATAAACAGCCTCAGAGACCTCTATCTTCTCAAAACGGTCATCGCCGCCTAGCAGCGAAAAGATCTAGAACTATGTGCACCCTTGACGGTGAATAGCTTTTAACCACTCTACGGCCCAGCAGCCTCGCCTCATAGCCCAGCTCCTCAGCGATTGAGATGGCCTCCTTCTCAAGCTCCACCTCCCTCCCCCTTACAGCTAGGCTATGGATGTGGACGGTGCCACCGGCCTCGTTGAGGGCTCGGAGGGCGTAGGAGAGGAAGCCCAGTGTCTCATGAATGTAGCCCATCACAACCCTGTCGGCAACCTGACCTAAGTCTTCTACGAGCCTTCGGCAGTCGCCAAGACGCGGCTCAACTGTCTCCGAGACTCTGTTCCGCTCCACGTTCTTGACCAAGAAGGAGTAGGCTTCTGGGTTGATCTCGATTGAGTAGACCTTGGCTGGTCGAGCGTGGTAGGCTATTGGGACGCTGAACTGCCCCACGCCGGCAAACATGTCTACCACGACCTCCCAGCTTCTGACCATCGCCGCCGTCCTTAGTCTCTCGAACTTGTTTCCTAGACAGAACATTAGGCTCGCGGGGTCCAGCTCGAACTCTACACCGTATTCCCTGTAAGTGATTGACTCGGGAGCACTTCCCCAAAGAACCTCGACTCGCGGCCTCCTATACTCACCTTCGACCCCCCAGTATCTCAGAATAGCTTTTAGACGGGGATGACGCTTTAAGACCCGACGGACTATCTCCTCTGCGTCGCCAGGCTCTTCAGGCCTAACCAGCGCAACGTCACCGATAATCTTAACCACTCCAGCTCAGATAACCGCGCCTCTGTCGAATATAGCTATCCCCTAAAGGGCCTAGTAAGAAATAATTCCATGCCACCCGACATACTCTCTATTATTGATGGAGCGTTCCAGTCCGTTGCAGGAATATCTGAAGAGGATGGGGATAGATGCGAGGGTCATATTTTTCGACGAGCACGTGAAGACTGTGGCCGCAGCTGCTAAGAGGCTGGGTGTTGGGCCTGAGCGCATAATAAAGAGTGTGCTCTTCATCGACGATTCCGGCACACCCGTCCTAGCGATAGTCCGCGGTGACAGAAGAGTCAGCGAATACAGGCTCGCGAAGGTACTTGGAGTGAAAAGTGTTAGAATCGCAACACCCGTCGAGACCAAGATACACACAGGATACGAGGCGGGCGCGGTTCCTCCAATAGGGTTTGAGCGCGACTTACGCGTAGTAATCGACTCGGAGGTGTTGAAGCTAGACAAGGTTTATGGTGGAGGGGGGAGCGTTAACGCGTTGGTCGAGATTTCGCCCGCAGATATCCTGAGAGCCACTGGAGGGGTGGTAGGGGTGGTAGCGGCCCCCCTCTGAGCTAACACCTATATACGGCTCGGCCGGTTCTATGGATGTTGTCTCAGAAGCAACAGACAAGACAGGCTGAAAAGTCGAAACCGGCTGAGAAGCGCGTCCTAAGCGTCACCGTAAGCAACATTTCCGAGGTTGAGTCCTTCGTACAGTCTCAACCATATCTCACGCCCTACGTCATAGCTGAGAAGTTCGGTGTCAGGCTCTCCATAGCCAAGAGGTTGTTGAGGGGCCTCGCTGAGAAAGGTGTCATCAGGCCTATCGAGAACGTCGCCAGGCTGAAGCTATACGCGCCTACCAAGGAAGTGAAGATCACTCCACATAAGCCGCAAATAGCCACACGGAAAGAGGAGGAGGCCGTGGCTGAGACTCCTGCGCCGAAAAAAACAAGAGCCAAGGGAGGGAAAGCTAAGGCTAAGTAGCCGCCTCCTCGACCTTTTTCACAACTATCCGGGAGCCTTGCTTTACGGTCTTGAGTATGCTGGGGTCGCCTGTGAGCTCGCCAATCTTTACCGCCTGAACTGGCGGTGCTGTCTGCTCAACAACAATAGCTATGCCTGGAAGAGAGGGCCAGTAGAGTATATCACCAATCTCGGCCTTCTTCGCCTCCTTCTCCGCGCCCCTCCTAATGTTTATCTGGAAATAGGCTAAGGGCCCTGAAAGCGCCAGCGCCCCGCTCAGTGGCAATGCTCTAACTATGCTGTCATACGTCATAGGTGCAAGGTATCTGCGGAGAACACCATCTAGCTCTATGCCACCTTCAATCCTTATTTTAATCACCGTCGATGCTGCAAGAGGCATCTATGCTCTCACTGTTCCTTCTGCTCCCTTTTTTCGCCTGTTTGCGCGCTCTGTTGGTAGAGGACCGCACCTATCTCTTGCGCCTCCTTTCTTAAAGACTCCATCGAAGTCTTTATCTCCTGTATGTCGGACTTCTTGATGGCTTCTCTAAGTTTATCCGACGCCGCCTTTATCCTGTTTCTAGTCTCCTCGCTCAGCTTCGAGCCATACTCGCTCATAGCCTTGTCAACCGTGTATAGCAGGGATTCGGCCTCGTTCTTCAGTGTTGCCTCCTCCTTCTTACGCCTGTCCTGCTCCGCATACTTCTCAGCCTCCCTAATCATCCGCTCGATCTCCTCCCTCGTGAGCTTGTGTGGAGCAGTTATCTTCACACTCATCTCCTTGTTTGTTCCCAGGTCTTTGGCAGTTACGGTTAGTATGCCGTCGGCGTTGATGTCGAAGCTAACCTCAATCCTAGGAACTCCGCGGGGGGCGGGAGGTATTCCATCCAAGACGAATCTGCCGAGGGAGACGTTGTCGGCTGCCATGGGCCTCTCGCCCTGAACGACGTGTATCTCGACTGAGGTCTGGAAGTCGGAGGCCGTAGTGAAGATCTTTGTCCTCTTAACAGGTATCGTTGTATTCCTCTCAATGAGCGGTTCGACCAAGCCACCCAGCACTTCGACGCCGAGTGTGAGCGGGGTTACGTCTAAAAGGACTATGTCTTTACCCTTGAGCTCTCCTGTAAGTATTGCGGCTTGTATAGCTGCTCCTGCCGCAACGCACTCCATCGGGTCCACACCTCTCTCGGGCTCCTTGTCCAGAATTCTCTTCAAAAACTCCCTCACAATCGGCATCCTTGTCGGCCCGCCGACCAGAATTATCTTATCAATGTCCTCAGGCCTGAGCTTAGCATCCCTCAAAGCCTGCTCAACAGGCCCCCTGCACCTCTCGATTATCGGAGATACGATCTCCTCAAGCTTAGCCCGCGTCAAGACGGTTGAGAGATGCTTGGGCCCGCTAGAGTCGTAAGCGATGAACGGCAAGTTGATCTCTGTCTCGTAGACGTTTGAGAGCTCTATCTTGGCTCTCTCAGCGGCTTCGCGGACTCTGTTCATCGCGACCGGGTCCTTCGTCAAGTCGATGCCCGTATCCTGCTTGAACTTCTCTACTAGATAGCTCACTACCGCCTCATCCATGTCTCTCCCACCCAGCTGCGTGTCTCCGGAAGTGGCCTTAACCTCGAAAACTCCTCCCCCAAACTCCATTATAGTCACGTCGAGCGTACCGCCTCCAAAGTCGAAGACAAGTATCTTCATCTCCTTTTCCAGCTTATCCAAGCCATACGCGAGGGCGGCAGCCGTAGGCTCGTTAATGATTCTCAAGACCTTAAGCCCAGCTATCTCGGCCGCATCCTTCGTGGCTTGCCTCTGATTATCATTGAAGTAGGCGGGCACCGTTATCACGGCCTCTGTGACCGTGTCTCCTAGAAAAGCCTCGGCGTCACGCTTAATCTTTTGTAGCAGGAAGGCTGAAAGCTGCTGCGGGGTGAACTCTTTCCCATGAAGCTTGTATTTGTAGTCAGTGCCCATCTTTCTCTTGAAGCCAGTTGCAGTTCCCTCCGGGTTGGTGACTGCCTGTCTCCTCGCAGGCTCGCCGACTATGAGTTGCCCATCCTTCGTAATTGCGACATATGAGGGAAAAGCCTTACCGTAGATGGTGACGCCCTCGACGCTCGGAATCAGAGTCGGTCTCCCGCCTATCACCAGCGCGGCGGCCGAGTTACTAGTTCCGAGATCGATGCCTATGGCCTTCCCCAAAAGCTATTTCACCTCCAATAATGTGTAAATGGGGGGTGGAGGAATATTAACTAAATTTCTGCCTCAGTTTGAAGGGGGGCTAGCTCATGCCCACCTTTTTCTCATATATGTAGATTCCATCCAAGAATTTTCTCAGGTCCTTCCTAGTTATCTTCGTTCCAAGTTCTATCTGCCCAGCCGCTAAGCCTACTAAGTATTTATCAATTCCCGTAATTATTACGTCGTCACCCTTCACCTGCACCTTCACGCCTTCGGGCAGCGTGATTACCCTGGGGTACTTCTCCCCGGCGAAGTTCTCGATGACGAGGCTGTTCCCCTGCACTTTGACGTTCATGGGGAAGTGGCTTTGAACGATCTTTAGCTTATACATGAACCCCTGCGTGACTCCAGTAATCATGTTCTTGATGTGCGCCTTAACGGTGCCTAGCCTGGCTACACACCTTCGTCCGCGTCCATAGACTCTAATTCTCAAGACGCCGCCCTCTAACCCTATCTCCGCTCCGGCGTGGCTGAAGTCTTTCTCGACCACGCCTAGGCTACCCTTGACGCGCACGGTGGCCGGGGGGGTAATCTCGACCTTAACGTCTGGCGGTATGGTTAGCGAGTCCTCTTGGAAGCGGGGTTTAGTGGCTGTTGCAGGAGCCTGAGCCATATTATCCACCTCTAATAGACGTAGCCAAGGAGCTTGCCGCCCACTCCTCGTGAAGCGGCCTCCTTGTGGGAAAGGACACCCTGATTGGTCGTCACGACAAGTATGCCAATGTCCTTGGCCGGCAAGAAGAGTTTGGCCCAGTTGTCATAGCCGTTCCGAGCTACGCTGTATCTGGGTTTTATGGGCGCAGCCCTGTTGATTCTGCCCAGGAGCTGGATGATTACTTTACCTCCCCTACCATCCTCGATGTATTCAAAGGAGCCTATGTAGGAGTGGCGCTGAAGCGTCTTCAATATCTCGCCGATTAGCCGGGAATAGCTGTAGACGCACTCCTTGTTCCTCACCGCCTCGTTATTCTGAAGGGTGGTGAAGAGCCCCGCCACCAAGTCTTTTGAAACCATTTCTTCTCTTCTGTTTTAAAACTTCTACTAAGCCTGTTGAAAAAGATATCTGGAGCTGGTAGCGGGTTGGTGGAACCCGTCTAATAAGTCTAGTCGGCGCAGCGGATTACTGAGAGCTGGGTGAGATCCGTAGCTCAACCTTTTGACCCGGCTTCGCACGCAGAAGCGATGAGGCATTCCCCTCGGAGACAGCGATCTCCAGCAGTCCAGTGCCTCCGAAGGTTATAAGCAGAGAGCCAGCCGGCAGGTCTCCGTAAGCTTTCACGAACCTCGCGCGGTACTGCTTACCGCCTAATCCAATCATCACGTCGCAACCTGGCCTCAGATGGCCGGGAACACCACTCTCATCAATATTCAAGACTACATTCCCAAACCTGTCTATGTGCAGTATCTCCGCCTGGGCCTCATCACCCTCAAAGCGCGTGGCCAGAATCTCAAGCTTTACAATTGACTCAACATCGACCTCTCTCATCGCCGGCTCCAGCCCTGCAGCCAACTCGCCAGCCACGGGGCCGAAGACGTCTCTGGCATGGAAGGTTTCGCCGCCGATTTTAGGATACTTTTCGAGATCTATCTCGAAATACTGCTCCAGCCCATCGTCTGCCGCGGCCGGGTAGAGGATGCCATTGTCAGGGCCTATGAACCAGTAGTTTCTGGTCTTTAACACGAGGCCCCTCCTCCCCGTTCCGACTCCCGGGTCAACTACTGCGACATGTATGGTGTCGTGAGGAAAGAATTTGTAAGCTAGTAGTAGAAGGAAGGCTCCTTGCTTGATGTTGTAGGGCTCAACCTGATGCGTGATGTCGATTATCACGGCCTCGTCGCATCTCGAGAGTATTGCTCCCTTGGTCTCGGCAACATAAGGGTCGGAGGCGCCGAAATCTGTTAAAAGAGTGATCACCCTCATAACTCCTGTTTAAGAGACGCGGAGGACGCGAATTAAGCTATTCACGGCTGGACCTCTATAATTCCACCCTTGTGTGGATGAAGTATGCAGTAATATCTGTAGGTGCCGGAGACCCTGAATGTGAAGCGGTAGCTCGCGCCGGGGTTCACGGGCCCAGAGTCAAACTTGCTAGATCCTGGAGGAACCTCCAACGCTGTCATGGTGTGAGGAACCTCATCCTCATTCACATACTCCACGGTGTCGCCCACTTTAATCATGAGCCTCGAGGGATTATAGTAGCGGTCGTCGATGACGGGTGGGTCACCCATCTTCCAACCCTCAGGAGGAAGATAAGACAGCTTCGCGCTCCTAATCGTGTAGACCTTTCCTGAGACCGGCGCGCCGACAAGCGTCGCGAGCGGCCCTAGAAAGAGCAGCGCGGCCAAAGAGGCCACAACTAATAAAGCAACGGCAACCGCGACTATGTAGATTGTCTTGACCAACCCCTGCTGGGACAGCAATCTGGAGGCTGCGTTAAAAACGTATTCTGTGGCGCTTGGTGGCTGGCTTGATTTAGGCTTGGGATGTTATCTCGGTATATATTGTAAATGTTACACCTTGGTGGCAATACATAAGGTATATATAATAGTAAAAAGTTAAATGTGATGAGGTGAAAGGATTTAAAACTTTTCACTCTTAGCACCTGTTTAGGGGGTGGTGTAAATGGTTCTACCGAGTAGGCGTGTGGAAGGCTATCTCTGCCCCGAGTGTGGGAGCGATAACATAATTACGGATTCTGCAACAGGCGAGGTCAGCTGTGGCGATTGTGGATACGTGATTCTTGCGAAGGATGTTGACCGAGGACCGGAGTGGCGGAGCCTAGATGATGATCAGCAGAGCAGGGCCCGCACGGGTGCGCCTCTCTCGATAATGTATAGGGACCACGGCCTCTCAACGGTGATTAACAGAATCGGAGAGGACGCCGGCGGGAGGAGACTGCCGAAGGAGATGAGGGAGAAGATGCTTAGGCTTAAAAAGCTCGACCAGACCTCTCAAGTGAACGCCTCCGAGAACAGGAACCTACAGCAAGCTGCCAACATACTGGAGATCTATGTCGACAAGCTGCACATACCTCAGTCTGTCGCAGAGATGGCGATGTCGATTTACAGGAAAGCATTGAAGGCGGGTCTGGTCAGGGGTAGATCCATCAGAAGCATAGTAGCCGCTGCCACTTATGCGGCCTGCAGAATGAGCGGGATGCCGAGAGACCTGAGGGAGTTTGAGCGCGTTTATCCGCTTGTGAAGAGAAAGACAATAGCGCAGGGATACAGGCTCCTAGTCAAGAACCTCAGCATCAGGATACCCGTAGTCGATCCGAGCCTTTATATCAGGAAGATCGCCTCGAGGGTTGGACTCGACGAGAGAACAGTCCAAGAGGCCTTGAACCTTCTGAACAAGGCCGCATCCCGCGGAGCAACCGTAGGCAAGGACCCAGTAGGAATAGCCGCAGCAGCGCTCTACATGGCCTGTCAGGAGACTATGCAGAACATAACTCAGAAGGATATTGCGAGAGCTGCGGGAGTCACAGAGGTAACTGTGAGGAACAGGTTTAAGGGGCTGAAGGAGGCTCTGGAGAGCGCCGCCCAAGCAGTCTAGGTGGTTAAAGGGAAAGTTTAAGCAGATATACATTTTTACCTTTCATTGATTCATTGTTTTGGGCTTGCCAGTCGAGGGTATTGAGTGGATTATTGTTATTGGCGTGGTTCTGGCCATGCTTCTGTGGAGCCCCGAGAAGATTCCCGAGATGGCTAGGGCTTTCGGGAAGTTTATGCGGGAGGTGCAAAAGACCAGAATGGAGGCGGACAAATATGTCAAAGAAATTATCCAGCCTAGCGTTGAGGCCGCTGAAATTGCTGATAGGCAGCTGATAGAGGTGGCGCGCAGCCTTGACATAGCTACAGCCGGCCTCAGAAGGGACGAGATAATAGCTTTGATAAAGCGTAGACTCGAGAGCGCCTCCGGCGGCTAAATCACTTCAAGGTTCTCGGGCGACACACCTAAGTCAACCAATATCTTCTGCACCTTGTCTCGCTGGTCACCCTGCAGCATTATGACTCCGTTCTTCGCAGCTCCGCCACAGGCACACTTGGTCTTGAGAATTGAAGCCACCTCCTCTATATCGATGCTGCTGGAGTCTAGGCCCTCGATGACTGTCATTGTCTTGTTCCACTTCTTCGTCTCCAGCTTGATCTTAACGCGCTGTTGTTCGTATTCGATGGTCTTGCAAACGCAGAGATTTGCGGGGAGCCCGCATGTGGGGCATATCTCCACCATTATTTCTCTCCGTAGCCCTCCGTGGATGTTAGAGCTACGGGCTGCATATAAATTTTCCTAGAAGGACTGCGAAGACCCCTTGGTCTAGAGAGTCAGCAAGACATCATCGCCCCTATGTGTGTGGATGATGACGCTTTGACAACTATGAGGTGGGCAAAATTAGGTCATTATTCTTGGATAGGGGGATGTTTCTTTTCTGATTATTGTGGCTTTCGCAATGTCTGTGAGCACCTGTCTCTTCTTTATTAGAGAGACTCTACCCAGACTCGTAGGCCCTCTTCTTCTCCTCGAATTTCTCTCTATCTGAGACCGTCCTAGCTGGAGCGCCCATAACCAGCTGCTCAGGCGCGACATCCCTGACGACTATTGAGCCTGCCGCTATTACGGCTCCTGAGCCTATTCTCACGCCCGCGAGAATTATAACTCCTGCGCCAATTACGGCCTCATCACCTATCTCAACGCTCACGAGTTTCCTGCTCGGCGGGTATCGGTCGTTAGTGACGCAGGTATAAGGGCCTATGAAGACTCTCTTACCAACCCTTGTGAGGTGTGGTAGATAGACCATGGACTGGACATTCGCCTCTTCACCTATGTAGACCTCGCCGTCCAGCTGGCTTCCGCTCCCAACCCTCGCCCCTCTCGCCACGCGAGAGCCTCTCCTCATTAGAACTCCGTGGCCAAGCTCCACGCCATCATCGAGCTCCACGTCCTCGTATATCACGCACCCTGACCTCACAATACAATTCGAGCCAACTCTAGAGCCCGCGCTGAGCTCGTCAAGCTGGTTAAGCGAAGAGGGCTTACCCAGAAGCAGCTTATCCCTCGACGGATACCCTATGATCGTGTTCACGTCGATATAGGTGTTCTCGCCAACCTCGCTTGCACCTAAGATCACCGCGCCCTGCGAGACCCTGCCCCTGCACTTAGCCCGTGTGCTGATGTATCCGAGCAACCCATTAATATTTGAAGAGGAGTGTAAATATAAGTTGGCTTGACCGGGGTCGATGTGGACGACGTCGTAGTCCGTCTGAGGTCGAGCCAGTCGAGAGCTCTCATAGCCGAGGAGCTGCTGGACATACTCTTGACGACCTATAACTTCTCGTCAATTACTCCGGGGGCTGGTGGCGAAATTGTTAGGCGATTCGTCTCCGGAGAGCTGGACTCCCCTGAAACCCTCCAGATGCTTCTCACATTAAGCATGAGCGCTGAGCCCGATAAGACGTTGAGACTGCTTAGGAGCCACGGCCTCCTCCCCGCGCCATGAGGTATTCAGTGGAGATTCCACCCAAGGACCCTGTCTGGCGCCTCCAGATATACGCCCACCTAGCAGACTCTCTCTCCTTCCACACCATATGGCTTAGCGACCACTACTACAACAGAAACATAGCCGTAGCGGCAACCGCTATGAGCATCGTCACGAACAGGATACGGATAGGCTTGGGAATAATGAGCCCCTATCTTTATCACCCGGCCCTGATGGCGCAGCTTGCTGCGACGCTTACCGAGGTTGCACCCGGCCGTGTTGCGCTCGGTGTAGGGGCGGGCGACGAGACGGCTCTTGAGAGTTTAGGGATAGCGAGGAGTCGGCCAGTCGAGAAGGTGCGCGAGGCTGTTAAGTCTGTCAGAGACATTTTTCAGAAAGGCGCGGAGGAAGAGGGGGTTGGCCTAGACTTCAAGCCGCATGGGCACATTCCTTTATACATCGCGGCTCAAGGTCAGAGAATGCTTCGGCTGTCAGCAGAGATAGGAGACGGAGTCCTGATCAAC
>JAUQPZ010000027.1 GCA_030550155.1 Thermoproteota archaeon | reverse complement strand
ATGTCCTTTCTTCAACAGTATGAGGTTTCCTGTCGACGGGTCATAACTGTAGGCGCCGCTGGGAACCCCATCCACATTATTCACTATCAGATGAGGCCTGATTAATGTGTGGTTTGGAGATGGGAGAAAGTCTGCGTTAAGTGGGCCGAAGCTATGTCTCAATATCGTTGAGAGTTGTGAAGCGTCTATGCTTTTTCGCGAGAATCTCCGCGTGGACCCCCTGAGCAAGATCGTCTCCCAGAGAGTTTTGCTCTGAGTTGCGGGCCCTGGCATCGGGGTTTGTATCCCGAGTCTCCGAATGTCTTTGCCAATGTCTTCTAGCTGTTTAACTGCCTCCCTCCAGGTGACCACGTCTCCCTCAGAATGCAGGGCTGTTGCAGTGTGCGTCTCTGTGACGAGCCAGTATCTGTGGGGTTTGCCGCGCTGAGGTGCGGGCGATGCCTCGAGCTCTCCAAGCCCGTAGTCTGCGCTGTCGAATCTCCCTAACCCGTCTTTATAGCCGACTGCTAGAACGGCGTAGGCCGCCTCATCCAAGCCATCGACACCGATAAGCTCGTTGAGCTTCTCATCCACAAACCCCGTAAAGAGCCTGTGGTTAAGCCCCATAGAGCATACCGCCGCTACCGAGTTAGCAAGCATCGCGCCACCGTCCCAGAACCAGTGCCTATAGCTCCGCTCACGATACTTCCAGGCATTCCTCCAACCATAAGCGGAGAAGACTATTACGACGGGGGAAACGCTTAGACCACCATCCTGAGCCGCCCGCGCAACAACTCCTCTGTAGTCACCTCGCCTCAATCTGTGAAGCGTAAACTCTCCCGGGTCGAAGTGATAAACCCCCGGCGAAACACCTTCAACCTCGCCGACAACTGTGTAGAGCTCTGTTGAGTAGAGTGCTCCTGTCGCCGGGGCAACTCGGAAATAGACGCGACGGTCTCCTAACCTTTCAACTCGGCTAATGCCTGCGGTGAAGTAGAGGAGAGAGGATAGGAGGCTCGTGTTTAATGCTTTCGCAGCGGCAGACTCAGAGCCTCGGCATGAGAGGGCTCTTAGAGCGTCTTCACTTGGCTTCCAGAAATCATCGGGGAGCTGACTCTTCTCTCCGCCGACATAGTATTTGAAGGGGTAGGGTTTGTTCGCAAAGTCTAGGAATCCTGGCGCAGTGCGGATGCTGACGTAGCTGTGCTTAGTCTCCTCGTTATATTTGCGCGCAGCCTCGGCGCCCCATCGACCTTGTGTGGAAATGCGTGACAAAAGCATAACACCCGCGATATAGGGGTCAGGATGAGCTGGCCTCTTCACGGCTCAGCCGAGACAAATCTCATCATTCCAGCTGAAGACTGTTTGACCGTGTTGATATATCTTTCCATAAAGATAGGCGCGAGCCGTCGAAGACGTAGATTTCCTGGAGAGTCCTCTCAACAGCATCGTCAAGCCTTGTCCTCTCCCACTCAGCTAGAACATTCTCTAGCCTTGGGTGCGTGATAGGATGCTTGGAAATGATGGAGCAGCAGTCCTTGTAGTCGGAGATGGATAGCTCGAAGAGATTGAGCCTTTTAGAGAGGTTAGTTATCTCTTCCTTGTCTAACCCAATTAGCGGTCGGAGGACCTGTAGTTTCAGCCCATAGGACGCGCTGTGCATGGACTCCAGCGTCTGAGAAGCTACTTGGGCCAAGGAGTCTCCCGTGACAATCGCCTTAGCCTTTGTCTCGACAGCGACTACCTCAGCTAGCTTAAGCATGAACCTTCTGAAGAGTGCGAGCTCTAATCTCGGATTGGCTGTGAGCGAGGCTTGAAGGAAATGATGGTACGAGGCAAGGTAGAGCTTCGACGGTTGGCTGAAATTTTTAAGCCTTAGGAAAATCTCTCGAACCTTACTCGTCAAAACGTCCTCTGGTCTGGGGAGCGCATAAATGTGAAGCATGTCAACGATGCAACCTCGCTTCATTGCCAGCCAGGCGGCGACCGGCGAATCAATACCCCCTGACAGCAACGCTAAGACCTTGCCAGAGGAGCCCACGGGGAGCCCACCCACCCCTTCAAATCTGCGCGTAGAGAGTAGGAAGGAGTCCCTCTGGACGCTAACCCAGAACGTCATCTCAGGGTTCTCTAAGTCTACTCTAGCTCCGCAGGCACGACAGATCCTCGCTCCCAGCTCAGCCATAATGTCTTGCGATTTCTTCGGGTAGCTTTTGTCGGAGCGAAGAGCCTTAACCGCGATCGTCTTTACCCCAGCCTCTCTAGCTAATGTCTCAGAAAGACTCTGCAGCATCTCGTAATCTCTTGGAAGTACATAACCTATCCGGACCCACCTCACACCCGGCGTCAAGCTAATCATGCGTGCAAGCTCCTCAAGCCCCCCGGCGGAGCCGGGCTCAACTATAACCCTGCCTTGCAGCAGGTAAATCTTGGGCCGCCGGTCACCAGCAATCTCCGCTATGTTCTTGGCTAGGAGGCGTAACAGCCTGGGCCTAAGCCTCCCCTTCACCATAATCTCTGACGCCGCAACAATCAAGGCCTCTCTCGTCAAGCTCTCTCCGCCCCCTTTCAACCCTATCTGTCTCCTAATTATCCAAACCGATACGTAAAGCTATGATGCGTGGCTTGTTGAATGGGCTTTTAGGCTTCAAGGGAGAATTGTTGAATAGCTGAGATGCGAGATAATTTATGGAGTTGAGCGAGTGGCCGCGGGTTCGTAGGGATGAGAGGCGGTTAGAATCAATAATCTGTCCTGTCTGCCGCGGAGTGGCCAAGGACTGTAGCCTCCTAAAATGCCCATATTATCGCGAGACGGTTAGGAAGGCCCTGAAAAGCGTCAGAGAGGCTGGAACGGCCTTCGGCCCATCTCCGCCAACAATCCTCGTGGGTGAGTGGGGATACCCCAGAGTATTCGCAGGCACGGGCCTCCTTCTCTCCGCAAATATCGACCCGCGGTTAGAGGAGTCGCCTAAACAGTGGCTAGCCATGCCTCTTGACGAGCTCCTGCAAATGCGTCTAAGCCTCCTCTTGGGGAGGGTAAGGGTTAATGTCCGTATCACGGATAGGGCGGAGAGACTCCTAGAGGCTGTCCAGGAATCCTCAGCCTCCCAGAGGCCTGTAGACATGGAAGTAAAGATGTCCTCTACCACTATCAGATACGTTCCTGGATTCGGGGTAAGGCGCGCGCCCTACGGCCCCTCTGGGACTGCGGAGTATATCAGGGTGGTCGATAACCCGGTAATTCCGAGACAAGTAGACCACTTGATTAGCGACCCCTACATTTCGGCGCAGGAAGCGGCTGAGAGGCTCACATCATCAGGCATAGACGAATACTACATCTCAAGGCTTCTCTCGGCCGGGCTTTTGGGTAGAAGAATTGAGAGGAGACTGGTTCCGACAGAATGGAGCATAACGGCCACCGACGACATGCTCGCCAAACCATTGATAAGAAGAGTAAAAAAGTATAGAATAATAGACGGATACAGGCTTCACTCATTTAGCGCCCACTTCAACACAGCGCACATCGTCCTCACACCCACAACCTGGATGTATGAGCTGCTCGAGGGCTGGGTTAAAAGCGGCGAGGTCTACTCTGACTATGAGGTGACATGGGGCCGGACGGAGTACGCGGAGAACACAGGCGGAGCCTACTATGCCGTGAGGATCCCTATTCTGAGGAACTTGGAGCAAGCTCGGGAGCAGGCGGGGGCCATAGTCTTTTTCGAGGTCGATGTAGGTTGGATACCACTTGGGGTCTGGAGGTTCAGGGAAATAGTCCGCGCCGCCTTAGAGCAGAGGCCCAAGAAATATGCAAGCATCCAAGAGGTTTTGGAAGGCTTGAGAGGGAGTCTTAGACTAGGCGTCTCCCGATACCTCTGGAAGAGCCGGCTAATTCCACAGCTTCTAACTCAGACCAAGCTTCAAAGACCTTAATAAAAGGCTCTGACATGAGGTTTACAATTTAATAGCTGGAGCAGCCTAGTTCAATCAGCTTGCAGGTAAACGACGGATACGCGATAATAGTGGAAAAAGTATGGAAAGTCTATAAGATCGGTAAAAACGAGTATCCAGCCCTCAGAGGACTCACATTAAATGTCAGGGAGGGTGAGATGCTCTCAGTCATGGGTCCGAGCGGAAGCGGGAAATCCACGTTCCTACATATAGCAGGCACCCTCGACAGGCCAACAAGCGGCCGCGTCATTCTAAACGGAATCGACACCTCAGGCCTAAGCGACTCGGAGCTAAGCGAGATTAGAAACAAGCTGATAGGATTCGTTTTTCAGTCGTTCAACCTGATAAGCCGGCTTACTGCGTTGGAGAACGTGGCTCTCCCCCTCGCCGTGAGGGGGGTCCCGCTTCAGGAGCGACAGGCCGCCTCGCTTGAGGCCTTGAGGCTTGTAGGGCTCGAGAATAAGGCCAAGAAGAAGCCGACTGAGCTGAGTGGTGGGGAGCAGCAGCGCGTCGCGATAGCTAGAGGCCTTGTGGGTAAACCGAAAATACTCTTAGCCGACGAGCCCACAGGTAATCTGGACTCGAAGAACTCTCAAGTAGTGGTTGAGATTCTCAGAAACATTAATGAGAGTTTTGGAACTACGGTCGTCGTAGTTACTCACAATCCCGAGGTGGCGGAGAAGTGTGACAGAATTATCAGGCTGCGTGATGGTGTCGTCGAGTCGGAGGTCGTCCTGCATGCGTAGCTCGGCGATAATCCTAGCCATCCTCCTCCTGTTCTCTTGCACAGCCTACCTTCCAACATCATACTCAGCCACAGACGAAGTGAGATATCTCGGAAGCTACTGGGGCCAGAGAGACGTCAGGGAGGAGGTGGCTCCAGGAGATTCGGGGGCTCGTCTAACAATCGCTCTCGGAAGCGACTTCAAGGAGGACAGCATAACCAACATAGTGGGCACACTCTACCTACCACAAGTTTTACGTTCTCAGAGCATAACAACCCCAAGCCAGACCGAGTCTCATTACCTTGGAATAGTCCCCCCTGGGGGGCTGTTCGAGTTGACGTTCATCGTAAACGTTGACGAGTCTGCGCTCGTGGGTGTTGACTATGCTGCTTCGCTATCACTAAGCTACCGCGTTCTGGGAGGCAGTCTTCGCATCCAGACAATTCCGGTGAAAATCACTGTGCCTGGCAGAGCTCTGCTCGAGTTTAGCCTATCTGCCTCCGAGGTGGAGCCGGGTGTTCTGACTCAGGTGGATATCGTGGCTAAGAACAGTGGAACTGCTAGGGCCTCGGACCTGAGAGTCTTCATACAGGCGCCAACCCAGCCGACTGCTGGGCTCCTGCTCGGCGAGCAGCCCTGGGTTGTCGGTGAGTTGCCTGCGGGTGCGTCTGTGAGAAAAACTCTGAGGGTCTTTGCATCCCAGGCCGCGGGTGATACACTCCTGCCATTTACAGTCACAGCTCGGTACCGGAACACGGTGGGGGCCTATGTTGATCTATCTTCAGGCCTGAGCCTCTACGTCAAGAAGCCCGTTGTCAGCGACGCCATCATACGCGTTTACACAGAGCCAGTGAAGATGGAGCCGGCTGCCACGCAGGAAATCTCAATCATAGTTGAGAATATCGGCCGAGTGTCTGTGGCTGACCTGAGAATAGTGGCCGAGCCTGCGGGGTTGCCCGTCTCGCTCTCAGGGCAAAATTCTTGGAGCATAGATCTCCTAGCCCCCGGAGAAAAAGTCGTGGTCCAGGCGTACGTCTCTACTGCACAAGTCGCGGCTAACGGCGTCTACCAGATCCCTCTCCAAGCTTCTTTCAGAGACCTCAGTGGAAACAGGCTCTCACAGGTAGCGGCCATCACGGTCACGGTGAGCGAGGTCCCACCCAAGGCTCCTAACCTCCTGATAGAGGCTGAGCCGCGGATTGTCGCTGGTCAGGGTCAAACGGTGCCACTACGCATCAAGAACATACACTCTAGCGAGCTTCGAAGAATCTCCATCACGTCTCAGTCCGCCAAGCTTGGCCTCACGATTATAGGCTCGAATAACTGGCTTATCGATTCTCTGCGGCCATTAGAAGAGTATTCTATTCCCGTGAGACTATACGCCTCCGAGGAGCTGGCGGGCGCGTCAGCCACTATATTGGTATCAGCCACGTATATCATAGGTGATAAGGGAGAGCAAGCCTCTGAACAAAGGGAAGTCGGATTCATAATTGAGGGATACATCACGCTACGCGTCTACGATGTAAGAATAATATTCATTGGAGGCGAGCCATACATCTCCGGCAACATCCTCAATGAGGGGATCTCCGACGCCCTCTTCTCTACCATAACACTAAACAGCGGCTCAGGATCCAAAACAAGCATCTTCATAGGCGAGATCAAGCCCAACGCTCCACTCCCATTCAACCTGAAGGTCAACTCTCAGGATGACAGGGTTCGAGGCTCGATAATCATCGAGTACAAGGACGTGTTCCGTCGAAACTATACTAAGGCGTTCGATGTTGACATAGAGGCTCCTAAGCAAACCACCGTAACTAGGCAGGAGAGTGAGCAGGGATGGATATTTCCGGCATCAGTCGCGTCCCTACTAGCCGTCGCCGCAGTGGTAGCCTATGCGTTTAGGAGGAGGCGTAGAAGGCGTGAACATTCTTGATACCTATAGGTACGCGATAAGCGCTTTAAGGGAGAGAAGGGGTAGAAGCTTCTTAACCATTCTCGGGATAGCGATCGGCTCGGGGCTGATTATAGCCTTGGTCTCTCTCGGTGAAGGGATAAACATTCTGGTCACGGATCGTCTCATGATGCTCGGCGCTAATAACATAATCATTCTCCCCGCGCAGGGGTCCAACATACAGTTTACAGACGCCGAGGTTCAGAAGATAAGTAGAATCCCGGGAGTCACCGTAGTTGCTCCTTTCTACTCTGTGGCGGCAGAGTTCAAGGTGGGTGGGACTTCGGTGAATGGACGCATCTTAGGTATCGACCCGTTGCAGCTCCAAGTCATCTTTCCAGGAATAAAGATACTCGAAGGAGAAGCCCCCACACCCAGCAGCGCCACACAGATAGGTGTAGGCTATAAGATAGCCTTCCCACCCGCGATCACCGCCTCATCCCGTCTCTATGTCGGCCAGCCACTAACAATAGTTATCCCAACTCCGACAGGCATTCAAACAACAAGCTACACCGTGACATCCATATACGATAAATTCGGCGCATCCCTCTTCTTTGACGCAGACACAGCGGTCATAATGCCGTTACCCGGCGCCAGAAAACTGCTCGAAAATCAGCGCTACCACGCGATCCTGGTCAATAGTGAGAGGGTGGAGCTTGTCGAATACATAATATCGGAGCTCGAGACCATGTACGGGAGAAACGTGAACGTGATAAGCCCCAGCACCATATTGTCGACCGTCCGCAGCATAATAGCCTCCTTCACAGTTTTCCTCGGAGTCATAGCCTCTGTCAGCCTACTTGTCGCAGGCCTCGGAATAATGAACACCATGATTATGTCCGTCATGGAGAGGACTAGGGAGATAGGCGTCTTAAGGTCTCTCGGAATGACGAGGCGTGAAGTCCTATTCACTTTCCTCTTTGAAGCCGTCTTAACCGGGTTTATCGGGGGGTTGATGGGCGTGGTCATAGGTGTGGGACTCTCCCTAGGCTTCAGCAACTATGCGGGCAACTTCCTCAGATTCGGCCCCCAGTTCGAGGCCCTGCCCATACAGCCAGTCATCACTCCAACACTCCTGATGGGCACCCTCATCTTCTCAATCATAGTCGGCTCGCTCTCAGGAGTCTACCCAGCTCGCAGGGCCGCCCTAATAGACCCCGTCAAAGCCCTCAGGACTGAGTAGACAACACCCATCTATACAACTCGATATACCTCTCCGTCACCAACTTGTAGTCGAACTTCTCGACTAGCGCACGCCCATTTCTGACGACTTCCTCTCTAACATCGGCTAGCTTTTGATATGCTTTGATGTATGAGTCTATCGTCAGGTCTGAGAGAATAAGCGCGTCCTTGAACGGCTGAAACGCGGGTATCTTTGAAGCTATTACAGGGCAGCCTGAGGCCCAGGCCTCCAAGAGCACGGACGGCATGCCCTCCCAGATCGAGGTAATCATGAGGCACTCGGCCGACTTCATATAGGAGATTACCTTCTCCCAGCTCACCACTTCCTCAACGCCGAAGGCCCTATACTTCCTGCCCAGCCTTTTCACCACGCCTCTGAAGAGGGGAAAATTCTTGACCGGGTCGTTTCGCCCCACGAAGAGGATGCAGCTCTCACCCGCCGGCTCTATCTCCTCCACGGCTTCTACATCCGTCATATTGGGGATCCAGACCCACCCATTCCTCTCAGCCTCAGACTTCATAACAGCAGTGACGGCACGTGCGGCCCTCAAAGTTCTTAGCATGAGCGCGGTAGATAACCTGCCAAGCGCCCCATACTTCAGGCTGAACTCGATCATCCCGCCATGCACCGTGACCACGCTCTTCGAGGGGTTTTTCAGCACAATACCCGAGAGCTTTGGGTTATGTAGATGTATGACATCCGAGTCGAACCGCTTAACCGTTGAGCCCAAGGTGAAGCTCACCGCTCTGAGCATGGGGAAGTCGAGGTGAAACGTATTCCTCGAATCGAGGACATCAACCTCCACTCCACGCCTATCCAACCCCCTCCTCAATAGGGCGACGTGCCTTCCGCTCCCACTCACGCCCCCTGAGGTAAAATTCACCAGAACAATCTTCACGCCTCCTCCCCCTCTCACCCTCAACCACCTTCTAATCCCCCTATATACGCTCCTCCCCCCAAATACACAAAAAGGGGCGAGCGCTTTTGGACATAGACTGTGCGTGAAAGCCCAAAAACGTATAAAGCCTAAGGACGACATCTTACACGGGGATGAGGCCCGCCGCTCCAGACTGAGTCGTGATGCAGGAAGAGCCGAGCCGACCCCATCCGACCTGTTAATCAGTTTGTGAGTGGGTTAGGAAAAGAATATAAGGGTCTGCCCGTGCTAAACATAGTTGCATGTTGAGGCAGAAAAAGATCTCAAGGAGGGTTGCACTAAGCACAGGAGCTAAGGTAGCCACAGCCGCCGTCATTACTGGTGTTGTAGGCGGAATTGCTGGATATCTTGCAGGGACATCCCAGCCTGGTAGGGAGGTTACGCGGACCCTGACACAGACAGTCACACAACCGGGCGCAGGTGCCCAGACAGTCACACAGACAGTGACTAGGACTGCGACCGTCACCGCAACAGCACCAGTTGGAGAGGTGAAGCCTGAGTTGTCAATAACTTTCGCCTCTCCGGAGTGGTTGCCTGGTAGGCTGACAGGCCTCATAGCTCAGGACTTCCCGGCATGGTCTAAAGCTACCACCGGTAAGGCGGTCGAGGTAAAGATGGACCTGATCCCCTGGGACGCTATATTCGACAGGCTCTCCACCGTCCTGGCCGCTAAATCCAAGGAGCCTACACTGCTGATATCTGATAGCCAGTGGCTCGGACAGTTCTACGTGGGTGGCCACATAAAGAGGCTCAACGACATCATAGCGAGAGATCCAGAGCTCCAGCAATTACTCAACAGGTTTGACCCCGCGCTTGTCTACTTCTATATGACCTATCCCCAGGGAAATACAAACAACATAGTGGGCTTCGCGCATGAGGGCGACGTCCTATTATTCGTCTTCAGATACGACCTATTCTCCCACCCAACAGAGAGAGAAAACTTCAAGGCTGAGTATGGATATGATCTGCCGCTAAATTATGAGGATTGGTATCCCGCGCAGCTCGACTGGTATCAGATAAGAGACATAGCCAAATACTTCACTCGGAAAGCTGGGGACGAGCTGGCTGGCAAGCGTCTAGAGGAGGACTTCTATGGGATTGCCCTACACATGTCGAGGGCCTACGACGCAATTGCATGCCCCTTCGGCTCGATTCTTTACAGCCACGGAGAGTATTGGTGGGACCCTGAGACTGGCCAAGTAGACGGTTACATCAACAGTGCCAAAGCTAGACAAGCTCTCGAGTTCTACGCCTCCCTAGTACCCTATGCTCCGCCCAACGCCCTTGAAATATGGTTCGACGAGGCCAACGCGGTCATGCAGGCTGGTAAAGTGGCGATGATATATAACTGGGCTGGATTCCTCCCAAGCCTCTTCGACCCAGCCGCATCAAAGGTCTACAACCTGATTAAAGTCGTTCCGCCGCCAGGTCACAAAGGAGATGATGGAATCTTCAGAAGATACAGCGGAATAGGAGGGCAGCCAATGTGCATAAACGCATATAGTGATTATGCAGAGGAGGCTCTAACTTTCATAAAGTTCTGGTTCCAGCCTCAGAATCAGCGAAAATGGGCAGAAGGCGGAGGTGGAGTCTGCATCCGGGATATCATCCAGACGGAATGGTTTAGAAACCTCACACCATATAACAGGGCTTACGCCGACTCGATACCATTCCAGGTCGACTTCTGGAACGTCCCATTCTTCGCAGAGATGCTTACAGTTGTACAGGAGGAAATCCACGCAGCACTAGCTGGAACAATTAGTCCACAGACCGCACTAAATAACATGGCAAGAAGGCACAAGGAGATAATTGAGAGGGAGAATTACCCCGCGGCATTCGAGCGCTATGGTAAACCGTTGAAGAATGTTGCTCAACTTATAAGGCAAGGACTGCCAATCGGCTGATAACTGAAAAATAAACTAAAATACTGTAATTAAAAGTGTTTTCGCATGATGTCTAAACCAGCTACAGGCAGCCGTATAATGAAAATCTTCCCAATCGTACTCATATTCCCCGCGGTAGCATTAGTAGTTTTCCTTGTAATCTTCCCACTCATTTGGGCGCTCGGACTCAGCTTCTATTCATATAATGTTCTACGTGGAGAACCTCCTATCTTTGTAGGTATTGAGAACTATTACAGGCTTTTAAACAGTCTGGATGTCTGGCGTAGATTCGTCCTAACAGGGCAATTCGTCTTTTACTCAGTAAGTATCGAGTTCCTAATAGGCTTCGGACTCGCACACCTATTCTATAACCAGTTCAGAGGAAGGCGATTGGCTATAACACTTGTAACCACGCCGCTGCTAGTCGCTCCAGTGGCTGTAGGCATTTTTCACCGCTATCTTTTCGACGCAACATTCGGTATCTACAGCTACATAGCCCAACTTTTTACAGGCCAGTCCGTGAGGATACTCTCACAGCATCCAATGTTCGCGATCGTCTTTATGGATGTCTGGCAGTGGTCTCCCTTCATGATGCTCTTTATACTAGCAGGTCTAGAGGCGATACCTAAACACATGCTGGAGTCTTCAGAAATTGATAGACTATCGCCTTTGGCGAAATTCCGATATGTTGTATGGCCTACCATTAGGCCACTGGTTGCCTTGGCGCTCCTTTTTAGAACGATGGACGCCTTCAGGACCTTTGACACAATCTTCACGCTAACTGGCGGCGGTCCGGGAACAGCCACAGAGGTGCTCTCCATCCAGATTTACCGGATGGCCTTCCAGTTCTTCAGGACGGGAGAGTCCACGGCACTAGCGTTTATATTCTTAGTCATTATATTGCTTTTAACGAACGTCTATCTCAGACTCGCTAGGAGGGAGTGATGAGAATGTCTAACCTGAGAAACAACAGGCGTGGTAGGCGCAAGATATTCAGAACAGTTCTAATTTACTTCTCAACCATCATTGCGGTTATATTCTTCATTTTTCCTATATACTGGCTGATAGCCACCTCTCTGAAGACGAGGGCACAGGCCTTCAGCACACCCCCCTTGTTTGTCTGGGAGCCGACACTCCGCAACTTCATCGACATTTTCATAAAAAGGCAGACTGAGATCGAGGCAATAACCGGGCAAGAGCTGGAGCTAGCTACAGGTGCTGAGACATTCTTCTACAACAGCTTCATAGTGACTTTCTCAAGCATCGCCATAGCGACAGTGATAGGAGTTCTAGCCGCTTATAGCTTCTCCAGATATCAACCTCATGGAACCAATACCCTAATGTTCTTCATCCTCTCCACGCGGATGCTCCCCGCCATCGTAGTTGCTATCCCAATATACTTCTTCTATAGAAGTCTTGGTCTCTACAACACACACATCGGCCTAATATTGCTGTACACAATGTTCAACCTTCCATTCGCCGTCTGGATGATGAAGAGCTTCTTCGACGAGGTGCCACGTGATATAGAGCAGGCAGCGCTAGTCGATGGTTCAAACCCGATAAAAGTCTTCTATAAGATCGCCCTCCCACAGGTGTTAGTGGGTCTCGGCGCCACGATAGGTTTCCTGATAATTAATGTATGGAACGAGTTCTTGTTTGCGCTGCTATTGACTGAGAGGGCGACCAGAACTGTCCCTGTGATGATAGCGGGAACTAGGGGAGAGGTTGGAATTAACTGGGGGTTGATTGCTGCTATAGAGACCCTTTACATTCTCCCGGCACTAGTTCTTATTTTCGTTCTGCAGAGGTTCCTACTTAGAGGCATGACCTTTGGTACTGTGCGGGGTGCTAAATAGTTGACGAGGGTTGAGATACGTGGTTTAAGGAAGTCTTATGGGACGGTTGAGGCGCTCAGGGGGCTTGATTTGGTGGTTGAGTCTGGCGCGCTGGTGGCTCTTTTGGGACCAACAGGAGCGGGTAAAACCACTACACTCAAATGCATAGCTGGTGTAGAAGAACCTGACGATGGAGACATACTTTTTGATGGCGAGAGCGTACTCGGAATTCCGGCTTGGAGGCGTAACGTGGCGATGTTTTTCCAATCATACGCGCTCTATCCACACTTGAGCGTGTACGACAATATAGCTTATCCCTTGAGGGAGCAAAAAATGAGCAAAGACGAAATAGACAAAATGGTGAAGAGTGTCGCTGAAAAGCTAAGAATATCACTCCTTCTCGACAGAAAAGAACCATCGACCCTTAGTGGAGGCGAGATGCAGCGAGTGGCGCTTGCACGGACTCTCGTCAGAAAACCGTTGGTCTTCCTCCTCGACGAACCGATCTCTAACCTAGATGCAAAGCTGAGGGAGGAGATGAGGACAGAGTTCAAGAGGCTGCACAAGGAGCTGAAACAGACAATCATCTACGCTACACCGGACTATCTCGAGGCCTTTGCAATCGCCGAGAAAGTCGCTGTGATAAAAGACGGGATGATATTGCAGTATGACACGCCCATAAACTTGTTAAAGAGGCCTAAGAACAGGTTTGTAGCGACGTTTATAGGTAGTCCTACCATAAACCTCCTTAAAGGAGTGGTTAGGAGGGGCGTTCGCGGCTGGGAGTTCTCCGCGCCGGGTTTGAGACTTGAGCTGGTTGAGGTTGGAGGCGCATCCTCTAAGATCTATGACGGTCTAGAGGTTGAGATGGCCATTAGGCCGCATGACATAGTCTTGGAAGCGCAGCAGAATGCCAATACCTTCAAGGCTAAGGTTCTGGCTGCTGAAAGGCTTGGCTACGAGACGGTTGTCACTCTGAGCGTGGGGGAAGTTGAGCTGAAGACTGTGTCTAAGGGGATGAGATTATATAGGTATGGTGAGGAGGTGTCGATAAGCATACCGGGCGATAGGGTCATCCTCTTTGACGTGTCGAGTGGGGAGGCGATATATTAGATGAGGGCTAAATTCTGGCTTGAGAGAATTGGTCTTGCATTATCATTCATGGGGCTTGGACTCGTATTCCAGCCACTAAGCAGCGATCTACTCTACTATGGCTTTATCCTTATAGGGGTCGGAGGGTTCATATACGTTTACTCGACATACCTGCCGAATAAGCCCGGAGGCAACATAGCTTTCAAAACACTTGTTAGATGGTTTGTGACGCTAGTAGGTGTTGTAGTTTTCTTCGTCTTGTTATCGATTTATCTTGTGCCTTTCCTTGTGGTGTAAGGAGATGGCGAAGGTACGTGCTGATAGAATAACAAAAGTCTTTAAGACTCTAAAGGCACTTGACGATGTCTCCGTCACAATCGACCATGGCTTATTCTTCTGTCTTTTAGGGCCCAGCGGCTCGGGAAAGACGACCCTGATGAGGATAATAGCTGGTCTGGAGACGCCTACAAGAGGCTCCGTATTTTTCGATGACGAAGATGTCACGGAGTTATCACCCTCAGAGAGAAACATAGCTATGGTCTTCCAGTTCCCCTCCATATATCCCAGCCTAAACATATATGATAACATAGCTCTAGCCATAAGGCGTGAGGTTAATAGTAAGCAAGAAGAGCGCGATAGAGTTAGATGGGCGGCCTCGCTTCTCCGGATAGAGGAGCATCTGAATAAGAGATATCATGAGATAGATTTTGGCATACTTCAGCGTGTATCCATCGCCAAAGCTATAGTGAGGAAGGCGCAGGTATACATCTTCGACGAGCCTTTAAGCAATCTAGACACTAAATTAAGGGAGTCCCTTCGGTCTGAGTTCCAGCGTATCCATAAAGAAGTTGGGGGAACATTCATCTATGTCACCCATGACCAGCTAGAGGCTATGGCGATAGCTGATAAGATAGGCGTGCTTAGAGACGGTAGGCTTTATCAGGTGGGGACTCCTGATGAGATCTATTACCACCCTGTGAACAAGTTTGTAGCCTATTTTATTGGCTCCCCAACCATAAACTTCGTCGATACGAAGCTGAAAATGGTGGAGAATAAACTCTACGCGTATGTGGGGGACTCGTATCTTCAGCTTGGTGAGGAGTCTAAGCGCGCCCTACAATCACGGGTGGATAAGCTAGAAAATTTACAGCTCGGCATTAGGCCTCATGATATCAGCATCTCAACTACTCCAGTAGCAGATTCCATACCTTGCTACGTGAATTATATCGAGTCGCTTGGTACTTCCTTGCTCGTAGAGTTAAAGAGTGGGTCGGCAGCCTTCAAATGTCTTTGCGACGCTACGATAAACATCAAGGAGGGTATGCAGGTCTACGCGGTCTTTGATAAGGAGCACATCCACATAATAGACCCGGAGACGGAGGAGGTAATTATTTAAGCCGGCGACACAGGCTCGATATCTGAAGTATTTTGGCAGGGCCTGTGCCGCCTTGGTGGCGGGTATACTGTGAGGCTGGGCCGGATTGGGCTATCGATGACTTTGGAAAAGTGCTCTTTGAGCTGGAGAAGAGGCCGCCAAATAGACAGCTCTTAAGCCCCATTATAGGGAGCTTCTTGGCCGGACTACTCCAAGCCTCAGGCGGGCTTGGTTATCTCAAGATCTCAGAAAGCCCGGTAATCTATACCCCGTTCATCATGTTCAGGTGTGATGGCGATACTGGTGAGTTCGTTGTTAGGCAGGTGGGGGATGCTTGGGTTTTAAGGAGTGGTCAGAGAGTGGTGTTGTATGTGCTTGGGTTGAGGGCGGTGATATTGCTCAGGATTATAGGCCCTTACCTACGCGGAGCAAAACGCGCGGCTTATGAAGTGTTGGTGAAGTATGGTTATAAACTCGGTGGGGATGGGCCCCGCGAAGTTGCTCGGTTGCATGGACTGAGTCTACGTTCCTCGACAGCGACTTTGGAGGGTAGGGGTATGAAGCAAATAATGTTTACGGGGTTTAGAAGCCGGAAAAGGGAGCCTATCGGACCGCGTATATCTTGAGCTTTAATCCATCGGGGCCCGCCACTCCCTCAGCAAGTCCTAGTGTCCAGTTCAGATACCTGAGCTCTTGGATTCCTGTCTGGAAGAGCACGAAGGCCCTTACAGTGTATCCTTGTTCGCCAGGCACGGCATATCCGCGCCTCAGAGCTGAGATTACTCCTTTATCCGTCTTTATGGTCTCATGTACGTGGACATAGACCGCATCTCCAAGGTCGGTCTTGACTGTTGACCCATAGTCCACTCCTTCGTATGAGCCGTTTATTTTTCCCGAGACCTTCCCCTGCATGTGGTAGTCTGTTCTACCCCCCATAGCTCCACCGCCAACATCGACTGTTCTTACGATCTTGGCCTCCAATTCATAGAGGAGCTCAAGGTTCATGAAACTCACCGCTCCACAAGCCAAGACGCCTCCTCAACATACCTCAGGCTCTCTCCAGGATTGAGCAATACAAGATTTGTTGAGGGGGACATGACGGAGACAGCCTGTCTAAGTTTCTCTTTATCAAGCCTTTGCCGCGGGAAGGTATCGTAGTGGCATGGTATGGCGATCTTGGGCTTCAATATTTTACACGCATAGGCGAACTCTCTAACACCCATATTATACTGGCCACCCGCAGTCATCAGGGCTATCTCGGGGCTGTAGAGCTCTTGAATCATATGCATCTCCATGGATACGCCTGTATCCCCTGAGGCGTAAATGACAGGGCCCCCCTCAAACGATATTACATACCCAACGGCTCCATCCGGATACCTAACCTTGTTTTTCACATAGTCGTAGTGCATGATACTGCTTGAGTGGAATGCGGGCACCATCGTATATGTTACTCCTCTTATAGTGCAGCTTCCCCCAACGTTCAGCGGATACATCCAGTATTTCCGCCCTGCTTGAGGGTCTGGGTCTGAGTCGTATGGGATCCCGTGAATGTCTGCATACATCCCCACCTCGGGGCTGCATATCAAGCATGCCCCAGTCTTCTTCACAATCTCTATCGCATGCCCGATATGATCTATGTGGCCGTGAGTTACGAGAACAACCGTTGCCTCATTTATATCGTCGAGGCCAACAGGGCTTACAGGGCTGGTCCAGCCGCCTGCAATACCTGGAGACTTAAGCCACGGGTCGAGATAGATCTTTTCATTCTTCCACTCAATGTAGAAGGATGCATGACCAATATATCGTATCTTAACCTCAGGCATATCGGTGTGAAAATATCGAGACAATATATAAGCCTTCTATGTTTGCACTGGGAACCCTATTGCTTCTCCCTGAGCGCCTTGAGTACTTTCTCAGGCGTTATTGGTAACTCGGTTATTTGTACACCTATGGCATCATAAACTGCGTTAACTATCGCAGGAGCGATGCCGTTAGCTACCATCTCGCCAACTCCCTTGGCTCCATAAGGCCCTGTCTCTGTGGGAGACTCTACTATCTTATAGACTATCTTTGGTGCGTCGCCTGCGGTAGGTAGAACATATTCGCGGAAGCTTGTAGCTTGGTGGGTAAGTTCAGGATACCTCGGATATACTGTTTCTGTCAATGCCGCACCTAGACCCATGAGCATGCCACCGATTATCTGGCCCTCAACTAGCTTTGGGTTTATAGCTCTACCCACCTCATAGACGGTATATATCTGGAGAACGGTCACAACACCCGTCTCCGCATCAACCTCGACGTCTGCCACAATACAGCCATGAGCCATAGTCGAGTGTGGATCAGACTCGCCCGTATCAGGATCCACATCGCTCTTAGGTTTGACGTAATGGCCCTTACCCACAACCGGCGTATTATAGACAAACTGCGCCTGATTTACAACATGCTTCACAGTCAGAAACTTATCAGGCACACCTCTAACCCATATCTTTCCATTTCCAATCTCTAGGTCCTGGGGCGAAACCTCGAGGATCTTAGACGCTACATCTAAAAGTATCTGCCTAATCTCCTGCCCCGCTTTGACTATTGCGTTTCCCATTCTATGGGTAGTTCTACTGGCGAATGTGCCCGTGTCGTGTGGGGCTGTCTGTGTATCGCCAAACCTAACCTCGACGTCCTCAACCGATGCTCCAATAGCTTCCGCCGCAATCTGGGCGAGGGCCGTTCTCAAACCCTGCCCTAGCTCAACGCTCGCGACATTGACGATGAATTTTCCATCAGGCTGAGCCACTATAACCGTCTGGCTCGGGTCTCCTCCAAGGTTCATTCCCGTTGGATAGCATATGGCAGCTATTCCCCTGCCCCTGAGCCTTGCCACACCCTTCACCCCCACGAACTCATTTGAAGCAGGTGTGAAGGCAGCTTCACACCAGCAAGCGATGCCGCCTCCTTCATGACTTCGACAAGGTAGGCGTCATCAATCGGTCGACCCGTTGCTGTGACTTGGCCATTCCTGTAAGCATTCTTAAATCTAAACTCCCAAGAGTCGAGTCCAAGTGTTCGGGCGTCTCTCTCCATCTGAAGCTCAACCGCGTAGGAGACCTCGAAGACACCATACCCTCTCATAGCGCTTGAGGGCTGTCTATTAGTATAAACGCAGTATCCCTCATAGTATACGTTGGGTATATGGTATGGTCCCGAGAGATTCACGGTTGCTTTTATGACTCCATATGGCGAAGTTCTAGTGTAGGCTCCTGAGTCGTGTAAGAGTCTCGCCCGCCTTCCCAGTATTAAGCCATCCTTCGATAGCGCGTCTTCTATCTCAATCTTTATGGCTGGACGAGTTGTAGATATCGTGAACTCCTCTTCCCTCGTCCACCTCCACTTCACAGGCCTGCCAACGCGCATAGCCGCTACCGCCACCTGCATCTCAAACTCCGGGTCGACTTTACCTCCGAAGCCTCCGCCCACCGCTGGTGCTATGACCCTTATGTTAGAGGCCGGTATATTGAGGATTGTGGCTACGTTGTCTCTCACGAAGTAGGGTGCCTGCGTTGTCGTGTAAATTGTAAGCTTGCCTCCATGCTCCGGCTTAGCCACGCATACATGTGGCTCTATAGGCGCGTGCTCTATAGGTGGAATAATGTAGCTGCCCTTAACAACCTTATCTGCCTGTTTAAAGGCAGTTTCAACATCCCCCCTCCTCACCAGGAAGAAGGGCCTACCGGGCCTACCGGGCTTTGTGGCACCATCCATGCCCGAGCCGTAGATGAAGGCATTAATACCCCATTTCGTTATCACGGGTGCGTCGGGTTTCAGGGCCTCCTCCATGTCTAGAACTGGCGGCAGCTCCTCTATCTCCACCTCAACCAACTGGGCCGCCTTAAGCGCGGTCTCCTCATCCCTAGCAACTACGAGGCATATCGCCTCCCCCTTGTATTTCACCTCATCCTCAG
>JAUQPZ010000043.1 GCA_030550155.1 Thermoproteota archaeon | reverse complement strand
AGTTGGTAGTAAAGGCGGCGCATAAGAAGACGCTTTTTGGTATGGATGGCCTACATGAATATGGGACACTCTACTAGCAAAAACAGCGGCTCAGAGGTTTCAGCAACGTCTGTGAACACAAAGTCTGTGCTAGCAGACAAAGCAACAACCATACAGAGCCAACTATTTTCGTTGAACGGCTTTGATTATTCAATTAGGGTAGCGTCCAATTAGGGAGTTATTTGAAGGGTGGATGTTTTCTTCTCGAAATAACTGTAGGCCAAGGACCATCACTATTTAAAGCGTTATCCGGACAATGTTCCCAATAAACAAGGAAAGATTATATGCTTAAGCCCTTGAGGTAAGACGTCTATGGGATAACTAAACAGAAGATTGACACGTTCATTTTCTATCTCTTTCTTCAGTGCTCCTCAGCGTTATCCTTTTCTTTTCCTTTTAACATAGGTAAGGAGTGCGGTCACAGCAATTGCAACAACCGCTACAGCTAAGCCAACAAGCATCCAATCAGTCTTCATACCTTCCGAAGCTTCGGTAACAACAAGAGTACGGGTCTTCTCGATCTCAACGACTGAAGTTTCCGTTACTAATCGGGTCAGCGTGACCGTCTCCGTTGTTTTCGTTGTTTGGGTGGTCGTTACAGTCACCGCGGTGGGCTTGTTAAGTATGAGGAGACCCCAGTAGTTAACAGGGGGTAGGTCGAAGACCAAGTGCCTGTCTACAAATGAGGGTGAGAGGGAAACGGCGAGGCCTTCAGGGCTCAGCCACGTTGCGTCTGATGGAAGCCCGACCGCTGAGAGATCTACGTACAGCCTTAACCCCCTTTGTTCCCGAAATTCGTCGCGTGAGATTTCATAGTTGTAATTGACGATGTGGGCCTCAAACGTCATACCCTTCCTGAGGACGCTCACCTCCACCAAGCCCTGAGCGCCCTCGAGCTTTACGAGAGGCCGAACTCCTAACTTTGCTAAGGCATCCTCTACCAGCTTCAAATGACTCCTATATCTATCATATTCCGCATAGCCAGATACGAGATTCTCGTACCAGATGTTGCCGACAGGTTCTTTCAGGAAGATAAGCTTGTCAGAGTAAGTTTGGAAAAGCGAGTCTAAGACCTGCTTCAATTCAGGGCTTAAAGGGTTATGTTCCTCATCGTAGGTTGGCAGCCCGTGCGTGAAGACTACACGCCCCCCAGACTTCAAATAGGATCTTATAGCCTCTACCTGACGGCTTGAAATATGGGTAATTAGGGGAAGTATCACGACGTCGTAAGCCTTCATCTTTTCAAGGTGGAATGAGTCGTCGTAGAGTTCCGGATGCCCGAAGATCACTACGTCGAAGGGGATGTGCAAGTTCTGGAGTATGTCGGCTACTCCCACCAGCTCTTGGAGCAGTTTGGTGGGGCGTATCTTTAGGACGGGAAACCAGCTCCAGAGGATGGACGGTATCGAATACACTAGGGCAACCCTTGAGTATGGCTTAAAGCCCACGAGGAGACCCCTGTTATCCCAGACGAAGTCGACGACCTTCCTTACTTCCTCTAGCACTTTCATGTTGGGAAGCACTACTACTCCGCCGGCCAGCCCTACTGGGCTTCTACACCATGGATCATACTTTAATAGGCATGCGCCAGGCCATCCGGCTAGGTCCAGCTCCTTGATAGCCCCGTTGGCGTAGGCTGCGGCTATCTCGAGTGCTATGAGCCTTTCCTTAGTGTAGTCTACGCTGGCATAGAGCCACTTGCTTCCATAGAAGGCTATATGCTGCCAGACGGGCTTCCTGTGCTCAGCCATGGCGTGGGCGATTCTGTAATTAAGCGTGTATCTATTATTCGGCGGCAGCGTTGGCCATGCACCCTCCACTTGGATGAGATCCATATACGGTGAGATGATGATCGAGGCTAGGGTGATCTCGTTTACAGCCTGCACAACAGGGCCGCCGCCAAGAAACTGGTTCCCATAAATTGGAACGTCCCTGCCGAGCACCTGGTTGCCGTACGATTTCACCCTTTCCACGAAGTTCTTCACGAATCTCATAAGCTCCATGTGTTGGAACTTTACGAATTCGCGGAGAACAGCATCTTCAGGGAATGATGGCGGGCGGCCGGTCTCCTTTACCCTGAAGCCCATGGACTCGGCGAGCTTCTTGAACTCGCTGAACAAAACCCACTCTGAGTGGTGTGGATCTAACCTCATGGCTCTCTCTGCAGAAAGCGTTGCGTATTCGTTTTTTGTCTCGTCGAATACTATGAGCTTGCCGCCTGTTTGACCTCTTGCCAACCACAACAGGGTCTCTCTAATTAGTGGACCGAAGGACCAGAACATGCTGTCCTGAGATCTATCACCTATGACCACAACCCTCCCTTTACCCTGCTCTAAGGCTACGACAACCTTAAAGGGGCCTGTGGGCTCAGCCGAGCTCCTGCGACTGTCCATATCTAAGTCAAGCCAAGTATGTTCATCCGTCTCCACCAAAGCTATTGCATCGGGCCTATCGGTTTCTATTGCAACAGCCCAATTAAGCACAAGTGTGTCCAGACCCCTAGTGATTGGATGAGACCGATTTATACGGCTCGCCTCGAAGGAGCCGGGATCCCACAAAGGATTCTGGGATAGAACGTTTGCGCTGTTAACACTCAGCCCAAACCTTCGCAGTAAGGCGTTGAGATAAATTGCTGACATCGACTCCGTTTGGACCATCAACCCTCCGCCGTTGGAGACGAACTCAAATATCCGCTCTATTTCTTCACGTGAAAAGTTCACCGTGGGTGCCGCTATGACCAATATGTCGCCCTCCACATTTAGGCGAGGGATAATATACTCTCTAATGTCGAATCCTGTTAAGTTGCCGATTCCCAGCTGGGCTGCTTCCTAGCCATACTTCTGGATAAGATGCTTCTTGAATCTATAAATAGCCCAATCTGAGAAGTCGCCTCCCCAGGTGAATGGAGCGATAGGTATGTTATCAACGTCTATAGCGTAAACTCCTGCTTCAAGTATCTTCTTGGCCGAAGAGACAAAGTGGTCGAGCCAGTGAGGACAGCTGACGGACATCGTGATGTGAATATCGTCATGGTAAATCAGCTTGCCATCCAGATCGCGCCCCCCGCAAACCTCCACCGCCTCCCTAAGCCTGCCGGAAGGGTCAGGCCAAGTGGAGCTCTTATCTTGAGGCGGAGGTATTGGAGTAAGTATCATGTAAGAGCCCAGCGGTATGCCGGCCTCCTTTGCAAGCTTCACCATGTAATCATTTACGTAAGGGTATCTCCAATCATCTCCTTCCATGAACCCGGTAGCGCGATCTAGAAACTGGATGTGCAGCCTTCTCGCAATGTCCTTGAAAAAGGTGTCTAGGTTACCACTGACCCAGTTGAGAGGATGAATACCCACGACCGCCAACTCATCCAAATCTAGCTGGGGTTGCTGGTTTCGTGATGAAGATCCCGCGTGTATAAAAACGCTAAGTGCAAGAATCGCAGTCAGAAAGATAGGACCCACTCTCGAGCTAAATCGTTTAGACATAACAAGAAAACGATAAAGAAGTTTATTAAAATTGCTGTGGCTGCGCGACCACTCTATTTGAGTTTATGTTGTCGTGGAATCTCCTAGCCAACTATGAAACCTCTCTCACGCCTCTTGATACATGACAGTATTCCTCCAGCCCCATGAAACCATAGCTTAAGAAAGACATTTCTGTCACTGAATATCTAAATCAGACTGGCCAAGCCCACTCCCATTGGAGCCCCTAGACAAGGGAGGAGGAGGACTAGGCTCAACTTGACAGCACCAGTCGAGGGAGACTGTCAAGTTAAGAAAGGCCTTCAACGTCCTTATTCGCTTCTCCGCTACTTCTCGACCAATTTGAAAAACCAAAACAGTAACAAGACTAGAGCTTACATCTAGATGTACAGACCGGTCTGACGTATTCGTTTTAGGATTCCTTCACTGGACTATCAGCCCATCCATGTCATAAAATTTTCTCCCAGCCCTTCGGCAACATTCACATGAGAACCGAGAAAACAATGTCGTACTACGCAG
>JAUQPZ010000026.1 GCA_030550155.1 Thermoproteota archaeon | reverse complement strand
TCCACCAAAAACTGTTTATGTCGCTGTAGATGCTCCAACCCAGCTCAGGGTGATGGATGAGGCCGCTCAAAATCCAGGAGAAAACAGCTATGACGTAAACGATTATCTCGGCTCTTCTCTCATCCATTTAGGAGCCTGAAAGGGCTTTGCCTCATATAAGTATATTGAGAATAGCGGGGTCTAATATTCTCAAGTTAGATTTAAATCACGCACAAGGGCAGGTAGATGACAGTGGCTTAGCTTGGCGAGGATGCATGCGAGAAAGCGTGGGGGCTCAGGGTCTAAGCGGCCGCTAAGCAAAGCTCCTCCATCTTGGCTCACGGTCGCGCCTGACGAGGCTGAAGCTCTAGTCATGAAATACGCGAAGAGTGGCGTCGCGCCGAGCCAGATAGGCGTGATTCTGCGAGACCAGCACGGAATCCCTCTTGTTAGACAGGTAACAGGTAAGAGGATGCTCCAGATTCTTGAGGAGAACAAGCTGGCCCCTGAAATTCCCGAGGACCTGAGAAACCTCATCGAAAGGGCTAGGAGGATGCATATACATCTACAGACTCACAAGTCCGACAGATACAACAGGAAGAGGCTTCAGCTGGTCGAGGCCAAAATACACAGGCTGGTCAAATACTATAGAATGGTGGGGAAGATTCCGGAGAACTTTCAGGTCCAAACACTCTACAAGTACGAGTAGCCCACCCCTCACTCAACATAGCTGGATACGACTTTCTCAATTATCAGGAGTTCGAGCGGGTCAACGTTCTCCCCCTTGGCCACCGCGCCTAACTTCCTCTCAGATATCTCGAATATCTGCATCAACCTTTCCCGACTAGCTACTCTTCTGAAAGGCTCGATGCTCCCCCCCAAGATCTCCGCGGCCTTCTTGACCAGCGGCTCAGGGTCCTCTCTGGTAGGCGATATAGCCGCCACAATCACTGTGTCTTCGCCTCCTGTGAGGCCCGCTATCCTCAGTGCGTCTTGAATCTGCCTTTTAGCTGAGAGCTTCAGCAGGAACTCCATCTCCACCCTTTTTGACCTCGCGTATCCTGCTGAAATGGACGCGACCGCCGCAGCGAATGCCGCGACCAAGTGCCTCTCCGAGACAACTATGTCCGGCCTGAGGATCTGGATTGCAGCTCCTCCTTCTGTCGAGTCCCTCGAAAGTAGCTCCAATGGATTGTGCTTAACGCCGCAGATCAGGGCGGCGGCAAACCTGTATCCCTTATAGCTTGACTTAATAATTGCCTCCATGAATCATCGGCACGATAACTATTCTATCGCTGTCCGAGACCTCCACCTCGTAGTTGTAGACGGTGCGTGCGTCGACATCGTTGACGAGTATTAGATATCCAGGGCGGATGGAGCCTGAGTCGTCTAGCACTTGTCTTCTGACAGGTTCAGGGAGAAGTTCAAGCACCTCCTTCAGCCTCCTTCTCCCGCCAATTTTTACTTCGTGGACATTCTTGGAGGCTTCTGTTCGTAAGTGTCCGTAGAGCTGTATAATCATGCCCCCATACACCCCGAAAAATTCAGAGAGGAGACATGCTCTTCATCAGGTTTGAAGCCCTCAGCGCAGGTCGGTCTCATCACACAATATACATGCCTGCGGCGTTGATTTTAGCCTTTACCCCCTAGGAGGCGAGAGTGGTGTAGGCCCTCGCCCTGTAAACAAGTGGCTTGAAGTTCGGGTTATTAATCACGGTCTCCAGGACCTCGCAGAGTATCAGAGTGTGGTCTCCCGCCTCCACCGTGCCGTACTTCCGGCATACAATATATGCTGGCGCGTCGTCCAGTATGGGAACTCCCCCCAACCCTTCACGCCAAGATATTCCAGCAAACCTGTCAGTTACGCCTAAGCGCCCCGCGAATCTCTCGCTAAGCTCTACTTGTTCTGATGAAAGTATGTGAATGATGTATGTCTGAGCATCTCTGAAGACCGAGTAAGAGTTTGAGGCCCTGTCTATCGCAATAGTTACTAGAGGAGGGTTGAGTGAGACCGAGGTGAATGAGCTTACTGTCATGCCGTAGATTTTGTCACCTACCTTGGTCGTGACTATGGTTACGCCTTGGGGATAGAGTCTCATGAACTCTTTTAGTCCTTCTTGAACCGCCTGTGAGCCTTTGAACTCCATCTAGAAGCCTCTCACTCCTGCGTATTAGAGTCTCCAGCCTGACTTATCTCAGGAATATAATATATCTTCTGCCTTGCATCTCTTGTGAGTGGACGACGCGCCAGCAACCCCTTCGAAACCAATATGTTCAATGCGTGTCGCAGAGTCCTCTCAGGCAGCATCGTCCTCTTGAGGAGCTGTGAGTAGGTCAGGGGCCCCTCGTATTCAATGGTTTTCAGAATAAGCTTAGCTGATGGTGGAGCGTCGAGCAGCTCCTCGGCCAAGTGTATCTTCTTCTCTATCTTGCTCAGAATTTGCGACGGGCCGTTGAGTCTGATGAATTTAACCGGTGGCTCATATCCCCTGATGATTATCCCCTCCTCGACCTGTATCCGCAGCAGCCCGTCGATGATGACCTCTGCACCGCCACGAGAGGAGACGCTCTCTATAGATATAGTCGAGTTCTCACCTACGATTAGCGGCCTCCGTGTCATGTCGATGGAGTTGACAGGCACTATCGCAAGAGCCTTGGCTCCCTGATGTATCAGAGGGCCGCCTGCGGAGAGCGAGTAGCCGCTTGAGCCTAATGGGGTGGAGACTATTACCCCGTCTGCTAGGTCTCGCCAGAGAAGCTCTCCATCCACCCGGAGACTATACTCGATTAGTGTTGCGCTGATCTGGGAGAAGAGGGCGGCCTCGTTGACAGCCATGAGGGGCGAATGCTCGTCTATCCCGACTTCAAGCGCTGTGAGTGTCTCGACGATGAACTGGCCTCTCGAAATCTTCTCTAAGGCCTCTGGCAGGTCTGCGAGCATGCACTGAGAAAGGAATCCGCGGGTAGCCTCCCTACTCACTGCCAAGACATTGACTTCTCTATCATGGATGGTGTGAAGCGTCTGTAAAATGTCTTTGTCGTCTCCAACAACGATTAGGGCGTCCTCGCGCCTAAACTCCACCCCTGCCAAAGACTCCCGAACATCTATCTCACGAAATCTTTCTCTCAGAGTCTCCTCAATTTCTCTTCTCACCAGGGAGCTTTTACCAGGGATCTTGACGATAATCGACATGCTCACCCTCTATGTAGAATGTGGCGGTCTAGAATATCAATTTTTGAGAAAACTGGTCAATATTACAGTAAACCTCGATAGTAGATCATTTTTTGCCAGTTTCGCTATCTATAATAAAACGGGCATGTTAAGTTAGGCTCCGGAATGAATCGGAGGAAGGCGCTGTCTGGACTGCTGAAGACAGGCGTATTGGTGGCCGGTGCCGCGGGTGCAGGCGCTGTGGCCGGTTATCTCACCGGTAGCGTGCTTAGCAGGCCGACGGAAGTCGGATTAACTGGTGAGAGTAAGCCAATCAAGATCGGGTTCCAGGTTCATAGGACCGGGATAGGTGCGCCCTACGGGTTCTGGTATGAGCGCGTCGCAAACGCCGCTGTCGAGTACATCAACAGGATTGGGGGGATTGCTGGTAGGCCTGTTCAGCTGATCGCAGAGGATGACGAGACAAGCCCAGCAAGGGGGGCGCAGGTCGTTGAGAGGCTGGTCCTTGTCCACAACGTGGACTTCATAATTGGCGCCCTTTTCTCAGATGTGGTGTTATCCTCGGGGCCCAGGGCGGGTGAATTGAAGAGGCCATACTTTGCGGTAAGCGAGGGGACTCATGTGCCTTTCGGCCTATTGAACAGGTGGTGTTTCCAGCCGGGGATAACTGATGTCCCGGGGCAGGTGACAGCCATAGCTAAATGGATCTTCGAGAACCTCGGGAAGAGAGTGGCTATTATCTTCCCAGATTACGCTTTTGGACATGACCACAGGGATGCGCTCACCAAGGCCGCTGAGAGGTATGGGGCGAGAATAGTCGAGCAGATACCGATACCGCCGGGAGAGACAAGCTTTACAAAGTATTTCCCAAAGATTCCTCGCGAAATAGACGTCTTATACCACGTGATGGTTGGTGATGTGCTTACTTTTGTGAGGGAATTGGGCGTGTTTCTTGGTAGAAATAGGCCGGAGATGTTCGGGTTCATTGACTCTATCGAGGCTATTCCGCTCACGGCCCCTGGGCTCGAGTTCTTAGAGGGGACCTACTTCTGGGAAGGATTTCCACGCTATCTTGACGGGTATGACACTCCGTATAACAGGTTTTACAGGGACGTGGTTGGAGTCGATGAGAACGGTGCAGACAGGTCCGACCCCTCCAGAGTCTCGGCCTTCAGCCATATGTTCAGCGTATGGGAAACACTCTTCGTGATAAAGGAGGTTGTTGAGCAGAGCGGCTACAGTGAGCCTAACAGGAGGGACTATGAGCTCTTCGTCAAGGTGCTCGAGTCGATGGACTGGTTTAACGAGGGCATCTGGCATCCGCAGGGCGACAAGATGTTTAACGGTAAGCTGCATCAGTCCTTCGGGCACCAGTTTGTCTCCAAGGTAAGGAACGGCAGGCTAGTCGTGGTCAAGAGGACGGAGATAGAGGACTCTCTCTACGAGCACCCCAACGACTACACGGCTCAGCCACTATACTAGGACCTTGATACAGCTGGAGTATCTCGGATTAGCGATACTCGATGGCTTAGTGAATGGCTTCTCTATCGCTCTTATCGCGTCGGGACTAACTATAGTGTTCGGCATTATAAACATCGTCAACTTGGCTCACGGGGAGCTCTACATGCTGGGGGCGCTTGTGAGCTGGGTGCTAGTTTCGGCGGGCCTTGGTTATGGTTCAGCGCTCATCGTGGCGCCGCTGGTTGTCAGCGGAATGGCGGTCCTGTTGAACATGCTCATCCTTCAGAGATTCGGGCATGAGCCTGGCCCCACAATGCTGGCGACATTCGGCATCCTCTTAATAATTCAGCAGGCCGGTCTCGCCATACTGGGCCCAGCTCCCCGGGCCATATCCCCGCCGTTTAACCCACCAGTCGAGGTGGGTGGGTTCAGCTACTCTGGATTCAAACTCTTTATCGGCCTAGCATCACTGGCAACCTGCCTTCTTGTCTCTGTCATCTTTGACAAGAGCAGGCTCGGCACTCTCCTGAGAGCTGTGCAAGAGAATAGATTGATGGTTGGGTCTCTGGGGATCGACGCAGGGCGCGTAATCATGATAGGTTTTGCATTAGCTGGTGGTCTGGCGGGGCTTGCAGGGGCCCTCAACTCGCCTGTTAGGCAGATACACTTCTTGATGGGCTTCGACGCCCTCGTCGCCTCTTTCGTGGTCGTGGTCCTCGGCGGCATGGGGAGTTTGAGAGGAACCTTAACCGCTGCTGTAGCTCTAGGCCTGCTTGAGAGCTTGACGGCTCTCTTTCTCGCGCCAACCGCCTCGAGGGTGGTCTCGATGTTGATCGCTCTCTCATACGTTGCGGTGCGCAGGCTCGGACAAGCTGGGGGTGGCTCGAGGAGTTGAATGGCCTGGCCCGCACCATTGTTACATTCTCGATACCGGCCGTCTTGGCGTGCATTTACCCTATACTCCCGGAATATGCGAAGTTTTTCCTAGCTCGGGTCATGATACTTTCGGTCTACGCGTATGGGTATGCCATCTGTTTCCAGATGTTGGGGATGCTCAGCTTGGGGCATGCGGCTCTTTTTGCTGCGGGGATGTATGGGGCCGGGCTCTACACGATCTATGCCTCACCCAGCCCACTCTCAGCCCTCCTGATGGGTGTGGCGGCAGCCTTAGCCTTCTCCCTAGCGATGGGTTTGCTCTCAACGAGGGTGGGAGGCCCATTCCTCACGATAACGACTCTTCTCGCCGCGCAGGCTCTATACTTGGTCGCACTTCACTTCAACGAGATCACGGGTGGAGAGCAGGGAATAGTGCTCGGGAGGGAGGCGACGCTCGTCTGGCCCCTCAGCCCTTGGCTGGGTGAGAGCGACTCAAGGTATCTCTTCTCACTCGTCACGCTGGTCATCGCCGTAACAGGGGTCTGGGCGCTCTCTCGGTCTCGGCTGGGGAAGCTCTTCATAGCCGTGAGGGATGATGAGGAGAAGCTGGAGTCGCTCGGCTACAACACCGCGACGCTCAAGCTCCTAGGATTCGCTCTCTCAGGAGTCTACTCCGGAACGGCTGGAGCTCTTCAAGCCCTACTCTACAGCTATGTCGGAGCCGGCTACGCAGGAATACTAAACTCCGTGGAGCCAGTTCTGTGGGTCCTCGTCGGCGGCCCTCTCATTCAGGTCGGGCCACTCCTCGGATGCATGCTTGTCAACATCATCGCCGACCTAGCGCGGGGGATGCTGAGAGGACATGTCCTCATCGTGGGTCTGGGGCTCGTCTTGATAGCTTTTGCAGCAGGGAGGCTTTCATGGGCTTACAGACTTCTAAGGAGGTCGACGGGCCTTGTCTCCTAGCCAGATTCTTTCTCTACGCGGCGTCTCAAAGTTCTTCGGCGGAGTCCAGGCTGTGCTTGACGTATATTTAGACGTCTTGGAGGGCGAGATGCTGGGGCTAATTGGGCCAAACGGTGCAGGAAAGTCTACGCTCGCCAAACTCATCTTGGGCTCGCTCAAGCCTTCCACCGGAAAGGTATTCTTCGGTGGCAGAGACATAACTGGGCTCTCGAGGAGGGAGAGGGCGGGCCTCGGAATAGCCGGCACAAACCAGTTCCCGCGAGTATTCTCCTCACTCACCCTTAGAGAAAACTTAGAGATCTCTCTGAAGAGTGGGGGTGGAAAGCACCTATTCGAGAGCGTCGCGGAGGTGGCGGAGCTGCTGGGCCTGTCTGGTCTTCTCGAGGCTCAGGCCTCCAGCCTCTCGCACGGCCAGAGAAGGCTGCTGGAGATCGGCATGGCGCTGGTCTCTGGGTCGAGGCTCCTGGTCCTTGACGAGCCCAGCCAAGGTCTGACTGGAGGCGAGGTTGAGAGGCTGGCCTCTATTCTCACCGGATTAAGCTCTAAAAGACTCTCGGTCATACTCATCGACCACAGGGTGGACTTCGTGAAGAGTTTATCCGGCAGGGTCGGAGTGATGAGCAAGGGGAGGATGGTTGCTCTTGGCCCCGCCGGCGATAAGGGTGTCGCCGACGTGATTGAGGAGGTGTATCTAAGGGGACTTGATGCTGGTGATTGAGGGGCTCAGGGCGGGCTACGACGGCTCAGAGGTCTTGAAAGGCGTATCGCTGAGGCTAAGGCGCGGAGAGGCTCTGCTGGTCTTAGGCAGAAACGGTGCAGGTAAGACGACGCTCCTCAAGACGATAGTGGGTCATCTCAAGCCCATGGGGGGGAGGATACTGCTCGACGGGCAGGACATCACGGGCATGCTCCCCCACGAGATAGCCAGAAGGGGTGTGAGATATGTCCCCCAAGACAGAGGCGTCTTTGGAAGACTAACCGTGGAGAAGAACATAAGCCTCGCAAAGGCCTTGAGCCCAAAGGTTGTCGAGGAGAGCCTCAACCTCTTCCCCGAGCTAAAGCCTCTGATGTCAAGGCAAGCGGGAGAGATCAGCGGAGGGGAGCAGCAGATCCTAGCGGTGGCGCGGGCCCTCTCATCCAACCCCAAGCTACTGGTTATGGATGAGCCTACAACCGGGCTAATGCCTCCCATTATACGGCGCATATCATCCGCCGTAAAAAAGCTCTGCGAGGCCGGCGCCTCAGCCATAATCGTGGAGCAGAACCCAGCGCTTGTCCAGGAGCTGGCGGATAGTATCGCGTTGATGGAGAACGGCGAGATAAAATGGGCGGTGAGCGTCGAGAACCTTGAAGAGAGCAAGCAGATGCTGAGAGCGGCGCTAGGAATAAACTTCTAAAACAAATTATAGGTCAAAGAAAAAATGGGGATGCCTATGCGAGATACTCCCACTTACCAGTCTCGGCAGACCGCAGGACGGCGTCGAGTATCTGGTTATTCTTGAGGCCGTCGAGGAAGGTTGCACCTTTGGGTGCCACGGGCTTATCATTCACTATGCAGTCGATGAAGTGGTGGACCTCGTGTACGAAGGTGTGCTCCCAGCCTATGATGTGCCCCGGTGGCCACCAGTTCTCAATGTATGGATGCCCCGGCTCGGTGACAAGTATTCGTCTGTACCCTTGGAGGGTGGCTTCGCCTCGCCTCTCATATAGCTCAACCTCGTTCAGCCTCTCAAGGTTAAAGACAACCGTCCCTTCGGACCCATGTATCTCGAACCTGAGCAGGTTTTTGCAGCCGGCCCCGAACCTCGTGGCCTCGACGGAGCCTATCGCGCCATTCTTGAACCTAACCAGAGATATGAAGGCGTCGTCGACGGTGACTTTGCCCTTCTGCGACGGATTCTCCGGTAAGGGTCTCTCCTCGATGAATGTTTTGGTTAAGCCCATGACGGCCTCTACCTCCCCTACGAGATACCGGGCGAGGTCGAAGACATGTGCGCCCAAGTCGCCCAGCACGCCGCTCCCTGCTATCTCGCGTCTAAGCCTCCAGACGAGGGGGAAGGTCGGGTCAATGATCCAGTCCTGAAGATATGCGCCCCTGAACTGGAGCACCTTGCCTATCACTCCCTGCTCGATCATCTGCCTGACAAGTATCACGGCCGGGACGAACCTGTAGTTGAAGGCTACCATGTGCTTGACACCGGCCTTCTCCACGGCCCTATACATCTCCTCAGCCTCCTTGGCGTTTAGGGCGAGAGGCTTCTCGCACAACACATGCTTGCCCCGCTCCGCGGCCACTATGCATGGTTCCTTGTGGAGGTTGTTTGGCAGCCCGTTATCCACCAGCTCAACCTCGGGGTCCTGGGTCAGCCTAGTCCAGTCTGTGTAGTAGCGCTTGTAGCCGAATCTCTCGGCCGCGGTTTTTAGCTGTGCCTCGGTTCTGCCGTAGATGGCGACTAGCTTGGGGATGGCGGGGACTTCGCGCATTATCCGCGGCATCTTGATGAAGGCGTTGCTGTGGGCCTTGCCCATGAAGGCGTAGCCAAGCATCCCCACGCCTATCTCTCTTACCACCGCTCACTCCTCCCCGCTACCACCAGACCCGCTCCAAGCGCTTCTTGATGACGAGTGGCTTAAGGAACGCTATGGTCTTTTCGACTCCATCCTCCCGACTCATCACAGGGTCCTCATGCTCATAGCTGAGAACATGGTCATAGCCAACCTCGGCCATAGCCGTTATCACCCTCTTCCACGGGACATCACCCCACCCCGGAATCCTGAACCTGAACCCCCTAGTTAGCCTGGTCCATGACCCAGTGGGAATCGAGCCCGAGACCGGCAGATTCTCCTTCACAAGCTCACCATCCTTTGCGTGGCTGTGGTAGATTCTATCGCCGAGCCTTTTAATGAAGACGACAGGGTCTATCAGCTGCCACACGAGGTGGCTCGGGTCGAAGTTGAATCCGAACTCCTTCTTGCCGTTGACCGCCTTAATGGCCTGCTCCGCCGTCTCTATGTTGTAGACGACCTCTTGGGGGTGAACCTCGTGGGCGAATTTGACACCGTTGGCGGCGAAGTGGTCGAGGACCTCGCCCCATCGCTCGGCGAAGAGCGTGAAATAGCTCTCGTATATCCTCTCATACTCGCCGGGGAAGATATACCAAGCCCCCCAGTTCGGGCATCCCATAAACCCGTTCACGACGGTGACATCGAGCAGCTTAGCGGCCTCGGCGGTCTTCTTCATCCTCTCTATGCCGTATTTTATCTTCTCCTCTGGCGTCCCCTTATAGAAAGAATCTGTCGAGGAGTCGTGAGGGCCGAGGACGAGCTGCCCCTCAAGATGGTTCGAGAGTCCCGAGATTGTCAGGTTATACTGCTGGACAAGCCTCTTAACCTCCTGTGCGCCGCCGTTCAGAACTCTGTCGATGTTTAGATGGTTACTGCCCCGCCAAGCCGCTAGCTCCACCGCCTCATAACCTAGGCCTGAAACATATCTCAAAACCTTTTCTAGCGGCTCCTCGTTAAAAAGAACAGTAAAAATCCCTATTTTCATTGCAAACATAATGTTCATGCAGAGGGTATATATTCTTTACATAGTCATGGCAGCATGGTTGAAGGGAGAGGCACCGCGAGCCTCCGCAACTCGAGGCATCGACAGTGCAGCGAAAAACCTCGGCTACGAATTCTTAGAGAAGTGCAGAAAGAATGGCTTCAAAACAGCATACGTGGAGAGGCCTGAGGCTCTCGCCTCCGTCTTTAGCGAGTGGGCCGCGCATTGGTCCATTAAGAGCCTCATGATTGCCGGATTATCTGGTTTTCTGAAAGAAACTATATTCAACGCTCTCATATCTGTAAAAAAAGAGATAACCTGTCTCGAGTTGCCGGATCTCCCCTCAGATCTCACACTTTTTAGAGCCTCTTCACTCGGAGTTTTCAGGGTATATGCAGGTGTTGCTGAGACTGGCGGCTTGATAGTTTTAGATGACTGGGGCTCGAATCTGGCCTCGCTTATCCCCGAATACACTGTGGGTCTTCTTGAAGCCGGGGAAGTCGTTAGTGATTACTGGGCTTTAACGAGTGTTTTGAGGCAGAGGGATATCGGGGGCATGGTGATAATCTCGGGGCCGAGCAGCACATCTGATATAGAGTTGACGCACGTAATAGGCGTCCATGGTCCTGTTGAGGCCGGAGTTATCGTGACGGGGTTTGAGCTTGATGAATAGGGGCAAGATTCTCCAAGTTCTAAGTAACGCCCGAGAGATAGATACACGGTGGAGAAGCATGCTAAGCATGACAGAGAAGAGTAGAGGCGCCATCCTCAGCCTCCCGCCCCAATATCTACAAGGTCTCTTAGCTGCCCGACAGAAAACTCAGGAAAACCTAGCAACACTATTAGAGAAGACCGTTGACTCAGCAAGAAGGAGGGGCTGCCAAGTATTCGTCGCCGAGACTGCCGAGGAAGCGCTACGATACATCGTCGAGCTCGCAAAGAGAAGAGGGGTAAAACGTGTAATAAAATCCAAGTCCATGACTACCGAGGAGCTGGACCTAAACCATGCACTATCCTCGGCAGGAATAGAGGTTGTGGAGACTGACCTTGGTGAAAGAATCGTTCAGCTCGCAGGTCAAAGGCCCTCCCACATAATCGCACCCGCAGTCCACCTAAGCCGTGAGGATGTTGCGAGGCTTGTAAAGGAGCGAAGAAACATAGCAGTAGACCCAAGCCCGGAGGCAATAACTAGATTCTTCAGAAAAGACCTCTGGCAGAGCTTCCAAGAAGCAGACATGGGAATCACCGGCGCAAACATAGTTGTCGCCGAGGATGGGCATGTCGTTATCGTGACAAATGAGGGGAACGGCAGGCTAGTCACGACTATGCCCCGGATACTCGTCTCGGTGGCCGGAATAGAGAAGATAGTTGAGAGCTGGGAAGAGGCATTCCACGTCCTACGCGTTCTGCCGGCCAGCGCCGTCGGGCGCGACGCTACGAGCTACATCACTGTCATTGGCCCACGCGCCATGTCTAGGCACGGCCAAGTCCCTGAATACCACCTAGTGCTGGTCAATAATGGTCGCCTCCGCGCGGGCTCAGAAGTATGGCTCAAAGAAGCCCTCAGATGTATTAGGTGCGCCGCCTGCCTCGACATCTGTCCAACCTTCCGCGTGCTCGGAGGCCACATCTTCGGAGACATATACACGGGGCCGATGGGAGTGCTCTGGACAGCCATAACGAGAGACGTAAAAGCAGCGTCAGAGATCGCAAAATACTGCGTCTCCTGTAGCCTCTGCCTCAGCGCATGCCCTGTCCAAATCGACATACCGCTCGCAATATCCCGGATAAAAGATGCATCCGGAAACCAGACGACGAGGGAAAGAATGCTGACAATGTACGAGCGCTACGCGGCGCTAGGCTCCTCTTTTCCAAGGCTCTTCAACTGGCTGCAGGGGAGCAGAATAACGAGGCGACTTTTGGAGAGCATCTTAGGTATCGACCGGCGCAGAATGATGCATAGGTTCAAGGGCGGTAATCTTTACAAGGCCTTGGGAGAGAGATATTTGGAGGCACAGGAGGCTGACGTAGTCTACTTCCCAGACACCTATGCCACATTCATGGACTGGGGAATCGGTCTACTGGCGGTTAGAGTCTTAGAGGCGAACGGCTACAGCGTTGCTGTCCCTAAGACCGCGGGCTCAGGAATGCCCTCAATTCAATACGGCTTTCACTCGAAGGCAAGACAGATCGCCGAGAAGAACGTGAGGATGCTCAAAAGCTTCGTGGAGAAGGGCTCGAAGATCGTCTGCACTGAGCCAACTGCGGCCTACTGCCTCTCAGAGGCCTACCCGAAGATACTGGGCAGCGAAGACTCTAAAAAAGTCGCGGAGGCAACCACGGAGCTGGTCGCTCTTTTAGCGACCGAGGGCAAGCCAGCTCAGAGACCGATGAGCCACTCCGCAAACTCGGCAATATTTTACCACCATCCATGCCATTCTAGGCTCCTAGCCAAGGGCCGTCCATCAGAGGAGCTCCTCAAGAGACTCGGATACAGTGTATCGACAATCGACTATGGCTGCTGCGGAATCGCGGGGACCTGGGGAATGAGAGTGGGCGTGGAGGGGTATCTCATAAGCTCCGAAATAGGGCGCCGAGTCGCAGACCTTATTCTAGCGACAGGAGCAAAGGAGATAGCCACTGAAAGCAGTGTGTGTGCTCAGCAGCTCCGCCAATTCACCGGCCTAAAAGTGCGGCACACAATAAGATACATTGCGGAATACTTAGGCATCCAAGACCGCGACAGTGACGCGCTAAACTTTTAATTCCTGAATGATTAGCTCTACGGATGTGAAGGAGGTAATACTCCCATACCAAGGGAGGGAATATTACGAAATAGAGGTGGCGGGGCTAAGAAGAGCTCTCCCACTACTCAAAGTCTCAGATGACACATGGATCGCCTACTTCGACAGCTTAGGGGACAGAGAATTCCTATCAAAGTGCGCGGAGATACTCGCAGAGAAGCTGCAGGGGAGCGAAATACTCGTAACCTCGGAGAGCAAAGGAATCCCACTTGTCCATGAAATAGCCTCCATACTGAAACACCCAAGATACATAGTTGCGCGAAAAGAGGTCAAACCATTCATGGTAAACCCGATCGTAGCGGAGTGCAAACCTGTAACAAGCAAAGCGCCAATAAAGCTCAGCATTGACGGCCGCTACGTCCAGTACCTCAACGGCAGAAACGTGGGAATAGTCGACGACATAGTAAGCACCCGCGAAACGCTCGACGCATTGGAGAGGCTTGTAAGGCTCGCCGGAGGCAGGGTCCACAAGAAGGCCGCCATCTTACTCGAGGGTGGGGTTTATGATGACGTAGTATATCTCGGAGTTCTCCCAATATTCAAGCAGTAGGCTCAGTGTAATAACCGCGTAACATTTAGTCAAAGGCAACGGATATTCTCAATATATTGTCCACAGATATAATAGAATAATCTATCCCTCTGCGATGCGGTGAATAGTTAAAGATGGTGTCACAGAAATTGCCTCGCGCTCAAAATGCTGGAACTCAGACACGCGACGAGTTGGGAGCTGTATAACAGCTGGAAATACGCGCCACATGGCTGGGGATCACCCTTACACCGCCTCTGCTCGCGAACAGGCTCATTTCCTCCAGCACTAGCACACTACTACATCGCAAAGTACTCGCGGCCCGGCGACATCGTGTTAGACCCCTTCTCTGGGAAGGGAACAGCGCCCTTAGAGGCCTGCAGGACGGGGAGAGTAGGTATAGGCAACGACCTTGCACCCGAGGCCTATGTCCTGACGCATGCAAAAGTCAAGCCCGTCACATACAAGGAGGTTGAGACATGGGTTATGAAAAACAAGGCACTAATTGAGAAGGGGCTGGAAATGGATGTCCCCGAAGAGGTCGAGGTTTTCTACCACAAGCAAACTCTAAAGCAAATCCTAGCGGCGAGGGAACTCCTGATGAACGACGACTCAAGGACAGGAATATTTGTCAAGGCTCTGATCCTCGGTATTTTGCATGGCTCAAGCTCTTTGAGCCTCTCGATAAAATGCTCACACTCATTCTCCATGTCGCCTGGATATGTAGCCCGGTCGAGAAAGAGTTTAGGCCTGAAAAAGCCCCTCAGAAACCTCGTAGAATGCTTATTGAAGAGGGCGGAGAGGGTTCTCGATGGGCACGAACACGTGGTCGACGGTGAGGCGTATAACGGTGATGCCAGGAATTTGCCTGTGCCTGACGAGTCCGTTGACTTTGTAATTACGTCGCCACCCTATCTCAACATGCAGACCTACGCTTGGGACAATTGGCTGAGACTATGGTTCCTCGGCTACGACTATAAGGAGGTCGCCGCACAGCTTTTCCACTCGAACTCGCTACAGAGATTCTCGGACTTTATTTCTGAGGCATTCAGAGAGGTCTTCAGAGTATTGAAGTGGGGTGGCGCCTGCGCGGTCGTGCTTGGAGTTGTCAAGAAGAAGGGTAAAGTGATTGACTTGGCGGAGATGGTTGAGCCTCTAGCGGTCAAGGCCGGGCTCGACGTTAGGAGAGTAATCTATGACAATATACCTAAAGAAAACAAGTATCTAATGTATCTGGACGAGATGCAGGGTGTTAGCGGGGAGGTTATCTTGGAGCTTGAGAAAGGGAGAGCAACGGAAAATAAAGTACATATCGATTGGTATGTTGATTCGGCGGAGAGGGGTATGCTGGCGACATGATCTTAGAGACGCATGGCGAGGTTTGCAGGCTCGGGTATCTGCGCCTAATAATTGCAGCCGCAAAGACAGGAAGCGCCGAAGAACAGATCACGCAGTCCTATATCTCCACCATACTAGAGGAGTCCCTTAAGACCCTTGACGAATCTCAATACTCTGGATTAGATGTGGTCGGCCTGATACGTACCCCCGTAGCAGCCCGCAACTATGTATCACTTGCAGCAGACCTGAATCTCGTAAACAAGCATTCCCGGGGGCTCGGAGAAAATGGAATCGTGTACGCCTTCTCAAGGAGTATCTCCCCCATCGAGGCATACCTGCGAGGAGAGACTAAACTCTCACTCCTCGACATCATAACCCTCAAGCCAGTCGAGAAAATCTTCTTCACCTGGATACTTTTAACCCAAGACTACCTCATATTTCCTGGAATAATCAAGTGGCTACTTCAGCGCGACAACTTCACAAGATTAGAAGCCATGAATTATGTCATGGAGGAGCTCTACCCCCAAGCCCTCTCCATAATGTTAACAGCCGCGGGAAAAAAAGCGAGAAGCGAGATAATCTCAAAAATGGAGCTGGCGAAAAAATACAGGGAAGAGAGGCTGAAATACGCCACCAAAGCCCTTTGGATCAGAAGCAGCTTATACGCAAAGTATAGGCACGTGGTTCCCCCGAGGCTAGAGTGGCTTGCCGACCTCGGATTCATAAACCGCGTCAGGAGGGGGCGCTACACCGTCTCTGACCAGATATTAAGCCACAAGGAAACAATCCTCAAAGCACTCTCACAACCACCATCAAAGCTACGTGAAAACATCTTCACAATGTTCGCGCCACTCTTCATACCCTACACAGGAAGACCCTCAAAAGAAGCCATCAACAGAGAACTAATCCAAACATTCAACATAATCTCAAGATGGGTCAGAGGACCAGTAAAACTCAGCCTACTCGAAACGGCAGTATGTATAAGACTACTCGAAAACAACCACACAGCAACACCATCAATGGTCCGAGACACCATCAACGAACTCTCAATCCTATACCCAGACAAAATATTCCTCACACCAGGCCCCGACGAAAACCTCTACCTCACAAAGTTAAACTAAGGCGGAGAGAGACGTAAGCCCCTTCACACGAGTGCACCTGTATGCTGAAGATGGTACATATAAAGTAAGAAGACAAAGATTAAATATAAGTAAGACACTAATTGTTCCGATGAAAAAAATAATAACATCTACTCTGCTTGTGGCTTTTCTTCTCCTCTCTCTGCTATCTTCCATCGGAGTAGTCGAAGCCCAGCAGCCAGCTTGGCTTCCAGTTCCCAGGGAGCAGACGGTCATAGTCGAGACTGACGTGGACCCCGCGGTCTTCGATAAGGCCAATCCCTTCATACCAGGCGGCACCCAGTGGGGATCAGGGTGGCATCAAAACGTCGCGGAGTGGGACTGGTACATCAACTACATCACAGGCGAGTATATCTTATGGCGGATAACCGGATGGGAGTACAGAGACAACTTCAGGACATTCATCCTTAAGATTAGAGACGGCGTTAAATGGAACGACGGAGTACAGTATACCGCCGATGATGTTGTATTTAGCGTAAACCTGCAAAAACAATACTTTACAGGCAGCTTTGTCGCGCTGAATGTTGAGTCGGCGCGCGCAGTGGACAAACTGACCGTAGAGATAAGGCTTAAGGAGCCCAATCCGCGCTTCCACCACGTTTTCAGGATGTGGGGGCCCAACGGAGAATGGGTCAGGCCAAAACACGTTTGGGAGGGAAAGGATCCGTTAACCTTCGCTAACTGGCCTCCAGTAGAGACAGGGCCCTACAAGCTCTGGCGTGTCTTTCCGGACCTAAAGATGTATGTCTGGGAGCGTAATGAGGATTACTGGGGTAAAACAGTTCATGGGAAGTTTCCAGGTCCTAAATATGTTGTTTGGAGGCGTGCTCCTCCTGCAGATGTAGACCTTGCCGATTTCCTTAGAGGAGATGTAGACTCGCCTATACCATTCCTATTCACTGTAGATATGATAAGAACTGCCAAGGGCTCCGGCGTTCCTATGGTTGAAGCCCCGTTCCCAGACCCTGTGCCTTTCGGAATACAATTCAACTTGGCGCGATACCCGTTAAGCCTTAGAGAGGTTAGATGGGCAATAGCATATCTTACAAATAAGGAGAAGGTAGCAAGTCTTTATCCAGTAGCGTTAGAGGGTAAGCCTGCCTTATACATGCACGCAGACTGGGGAGCCTTAAAGAAGTACGAATATGCTGACCTATATGGTAAATACAAGATTGAATATAATCCAGCCAAAGCTGATGAGCTACTTAAAGGTCTAGGATTTACTAAGGGGCCTGACGGAATATGGGTAACACCAAATGGCACTAGACTGTCATTCACTATTACAACATGGGGTCCACCAAGCGTTGAAAACCTAATAGCTAATGTGCTCGCTGACGAACTTAACAGGTTTGGAATCGAGGCCGCTGTTCTGACGCCCTCGTTTGCCACGAGAGAGGAGATGAGGCGTACTGGCAACTTCTGGATAGACGTTGAAGTCTCTCATCTTCCGCACGGAATGTGGATATCAGGTGACATATACGAAGGCGCTCTGAGGCATCATAGTAAGATACGTGGAGACGAATGTGGTAAACAATTCTGTAACCCGAGGCTCGACGAGATCGTTGATACATTGAGAGTGAGAGATCCTGAGGATCCTGCCAATGAGCCTCTATATCGGGAAATAGTTGAGATGTTTCTGAGGGAGCTGCCATATTTGCCGGTGGTTGAGAAAATATTCCACCCTGTCTTCAGCACCAAATACTGGGTGGGATGGCCCACTACTGATAACATGTATATAATACCCTATAACTGGTGGCCTCAGCTGATCTTCATACTGTTTGAGCTGAAGCCAGCTCCGCCCCCGCCTGCCCCGCCTGGGCCCCAGACGGTAACGCGCATAGTTACTGAGGAGGTTGTAACGACTGTGGTGAGGGGTGAGACGGTAGTGCAGACCGTGGCGAGAACCATTGAGCAGGTAATCACGAGGGAGGTTCCTGTCGAGGTAGTGCCTGCGTGGGTCCTACCTGCGGTTGCCGTAGGTATAGTTATAGGGATAGGAGGCATAGTGGCTGGAATGCTGGTTAGGAGAAGGGCCAGGTAGCGTTTCAAAACCAATCATTTTTTTACTCATCCCAGTCTATGATTCACAGTTAGTTTATCCCTTCTCGCGTTCAGATGACATGATTTTAATAGTCTACCTCCCCCAATACTAGATTTTTTATGAAAAGATTTATTGGGGTTAAGAACGTGAAATTGGTCGCGGTGGTGGTTGTGACTCGGGCTGAAGTAAGGGTTTATGGAGGTGCGCCGACGCTCTTCATTAATGGGCAGCCATACCCGCCCTATGCCTACTTCCACCCTGTTCCTATTAAGACATACATTGAGCAGTTTAGAGATGCCGGCGTTCACTTGTTCACTTGGGGTTGGAGCGACATAATTAGCCACTCAAGAGATTTGGGATGGGAAGGGCCTGACACGTATGATTATACAAGTTTCGACAGGGAGGTTGAAACGTTTGTCACAGCTGACAGAGAGTGCTATTTATTTCCGAGACTGGCGGTCTCCCCACCCGGATGGTGGTATGATCTCCACCCTGATGAGATGAACGTTTACGACGATGGTGAGAGGGAGGGTGTATCCCTGGCGTCCGCGGTCTGGAGGAAAGAGGCGGGAGAAGCACTCAGAAATCTAATACGACACGTCTTAAACGCCCCCTACGCTGACCACTTTATAGGATTTCATATAACCGGTGGAGTCAATGAATGGTTCTACTGGACTAAAAAGCTGCCGGACTTCAGCCTGCCTGCTCTCAACGCGTTTAGGAGATGGCTGAGGGACAAATATCAAGAGGATGTCTCCATGTTACGTAAAAGATGGGGGAGAAAAGACATCGACTTTGACACGCTCACTATACCTGCAAGGGAGGAAAGAATGTCAAGCGACTTAGGGCTATTCAGGAATCCAGGATGCAACGCCGCGGTCGCAGACTATTATCAATTCCTCTCTGATACAACAGCTGACGCACTCTTATACTTCTGTAAAATCGCTAAGGAAGAGACGCGAGACAAAATTGTGGGAGCCTTCTACGGCTACCTCCTGAACGCTACCGGCTTCCCCTACTACGCCCAACACTGGGGACACAACTCCCTCATGAAAGTGTTAAAATCTCCTTACATAGATTTTCTTTGCTCTCCATACCAGTATCATGACAGGGGACCTGGAGGAGTTGACGGCCTCCAAGCTCTAGTGGATATGGTGAAACTTAGCGGCAAGCTTTGGCTCACAGAGTGTGACCACTTCCCCTACATGTGGAGGC
>JAUQPZ010000025.1 GCA_030550155.1 Thermoproteota archaeon | reverse complement strand
CGCCTCGATGAACTCAAAGCCCACGCCGAGAGTGTCTGCGAGCGCTTCAACTAGGCGCAGAGCATGGCGCGTAACTACCGGGCCTATGCCGTCCCCCGGAATGACTGAAACCCGGAACATCCTTAGAGTCGCGGAAGAGTGACCGCGCCCATCGATGCTGAGGTGACTAGGGAGGCGTATTTGGCTAAGAGTCCAGAGGTGGCTTTGGGCGGCTTGATCTTTATGCTCGCCTTCCTCTTCTCAAGCTCCTCTAAAGGAACCAGCACGTCAAGCCTCCCGGCCTCCGTGTCTATCAGTATTCTATCCCCATCCCTCAAAAAAGCTATCGGCCCACCTGCCGCGGCCTCGGGCGAGGTATGCCCCACCATGATTCCCCGGGTCGCGCCGCTAAACCTCCCATCAGTCACCATTGCGACGGACTCTCCAAGACCCGCTCCAGAGAGAGCCGCGGTTACTCGAAGCATCTCCGGCATCCCTGGCGCCCCCTTCGGACCTACATACCTTATCACAAGCACCTCGCCCTCCTTGACTTCTCCGCGCCTAACAGCCTCGAATGCAGGGTCCTCGTCGTCGAACACCCTAGCAGTCCCCTCAAACCTTGTCACACCTGTTGCAGCGGTCTTCACGACAGCGCCTTCCGGGGCCAGAGTGCCCCTCAGAATCTTGATTCCTCCCGTCTTCTTGATGGGGTTGTGGACATCCCGCACTATGTGATCATGAGGCACGTTGGGCAGTCTGTACTCCTTAAGGCCCTGCCCCAAGCTCTTACCGGAGACTGTTAAGACATCTCCGTCAATGAGGCCTGCGTCTAAAAGCTTCTTGAGGAGAAGAGGCGCGCCGCCAACTCTGTCAAGGTCCATCATCACGTATTCGCCGGCCGGCCTCATGCTCATTATGTAGGGAGTCCTGCGCGAGATTTCGTCAAAATCGTCTAGAGTGAACTTTACTCCGGCCTCGTATGCAAGGGCGAGGAGGTGGAGAATACCGTTGGTGGACCCGCCGGAGGCCATGAGCACGGTTGCGGCGTTCCTGAAAGCCTCGTAGACCAGTATGTCTCTCGGCTTTATCCCGTTCTCGAAGAGCCTGCCCAGAGCCTTTCCGGTCTCATAAGCGTAGATTGCCCTCCTCGAGGAGGTCGCGGTCGGGCTTGAGCTCCCGAGCAGAGCCAAGCCCAGAGCCTCGCTCAGCAGGGCCATCGTATTCGCCGTGAAGAGGCCGGCGCATGCGCCGTATGTCGGGTGGGCCACCATCTCAACTTGTAGGAGCTCCTGCTCCGTGGCCTTCCCCCTTAAGTGGGCCCCAACATACTCGTGAACATCCTCTATCGTGACCTTCTTGTCACCTATAAAGCCAGGCTCCGCAGACCCACCATACATGTATATCGACGGCCTGTTCAGGCGGGCCATAGCGATCATGAGGCCCGGCTGTGTCTTATCGCATCCACCGATGCCGACGAATCCATCATAAGCGTGGGCTACTATCTGGGCCTCGACGCTGTCTGCAATGACCTCGCGGCTCACAAGGCTATACCTCATCCCGTCAGTCCCCATAGAGATGTTATCGTTTACCACGATTGTGGGCATAGCTAGGCCGACACAACCCGTCTCCCGCAGGCCCTGCTTCACATATCCTATTAGGTTGAGTGTGTGAAAATTACAAGGCCCAGACTCGCTCCAGGCCACAACCACGCCCGCCAGCGGCTTCCCAATATCACTTGGGTCAAGACCAACTGACCATAGGAATGCCCTGTGAGGAGCGTTCAGCGTCCCAGCGAACCTCTCCGAGCTATAGGTTGCCCCCTTACCACCTTTCTGCATTTCGCAGAATCCAGATGCTCACCTTATATTAAAGTCTTCGAGAAAACTATCAGCATTAGCCGCGGATCGGCCTTATCCACATCGTTACTGGCTTTGGAGGACAGGCAGCCAGTAGCCCCTTGCTCAATCACCCGGGCACGCCTCACAGCTTTTATGGCGGTCTTGAAGCCCGCTACGGATGAGGGGCGGGGGCTCCCGCCAGCCGGCGGCCTATATTAGCCTCGACACCTACGTGGCTGCTAAAACGGACGCGAAAAGTTGACTCTTTATTAGGCTCTAGAAAACGTAGTTATGAGATGGTTAAAGATCTCTATCCCTGTATAATCGGCGGCGAAAAAGTCTTCTCTTCTGATGGCCGCAGCTTCAAGGACATCAACCCCGCTAACACTGGCGATGTGTTAGCGGAGTTTCCGATGCTGGCGAGAGAGGATGTGGCGAGAGCTATCACGGCGGCGAGGGAGGCGCAGGCTAAGTGGGCTTCAACTCCTGTTCCAGAAAGGGGTAGAATCCTTGTTAGAGCCGCTCAGATAATGGAGAATGAGCTCGAAGAGCTTACCCGGATCCTCACACGAGAGGAGGGGAAGACTCTTACCGAGAGTAGAACGGAGGTCTCTAGAGCAGTGAGCATCTTCCGCTTTTACGGCGTTATGGGTTACAGGCTTAGAGGCGAATTCACCGTCTCTGCTGAGCCGAACACCCACCTATTCACTATGAGAGAGCCGCTAGGCGTGATCTCGATAATAACCCCCTGGAACTTCCCCATAGCCATACCCTCATGGAAGATGGCCCCTGCCCTTATCTGTGGCAACACCGTAGTCTTCAAGCCCGCAAGCTATACACCCTTGATCGGCTATAAGATTGTAGAGGCGCTGCATGCGGCCGGACTGCCGCCAGGAGTGGTAAACTTCGTAACAGGCTCGGGCGCGAGCCTGGGCGCCGAGATGATAGGCAGCAGAGAAGTTGACGCAATATCGTTCACCGGCTCCCTCGAAGTCGGCGAAGAGATAAAACGGATGGCCGGGACGCGAAACTTAAGGATTCAGCTGGAGCTCGGCGGCAAAAACCCTGCGGTGGTGCTGGACGACGCCGACCTGGGGAGGGCTGTGGAGATGGTTGTTAGGGGCGCCTTCGGCCTGACTGGGCAGGCATGCACCGCCACCAGCCGGGCGATAGTTCTTGATAGCGTCGCGGATGAATTTACTGGAAAGCTCGTCGAGAGGGTTAAGAGAATAAAGGTTGGCAACGGCTTAGCTGAGGGCGTTGAGATGGGGCCAGTGGTGGGTGAAAAGGAGATGAATAAGATCCTAGACTATATCAGGGTTGGGGTCGAAGAGGGGGCAAAGCTTATTTTAGGAGGCGGCAGGCTGAGCGGCCCTGAACACTCTACGGGATACTTCGTGGAGCCTACAATATTCACAGACGTGACGCCTGATATGCGAATCGCCCAGGAGGAGATCTTCGGGCCTGTTCTAGCGATTATGCGGGCGACAAGCTTTGACGAGGCCATAGAACTAGCTAACAAGATAGAGTACGGCCTTTCAGCCTCGTTATTTACGAGGAGTCTTCCGAGGGCCTTTGAGTTCATTAACCGCGTACAGGCGGGTGTCGTGAAGATCAATAAGCCTACGACGGGGCTAGAGCCTCATGTGCCTTTCGGCGGATACAAGAAGTCGAGCTACGGAATGATTAGGGAGCAGGGTGAAGCTGCTTTAGACTTCTACACGAAGATTAAGACAGTCTACCTCGGCTACTGAGCCTCTCAATCTTGTTACGGAGCACACCTATTTTTTCCACCTCTATCTCGACTATGTCACCGCTCTCAAGAGTGAAGTCGTCTGGGGGGACGATGCCTGTTCCAGTAAGCAACACGGTGCCTTGTGGGATAATATTGTCCCTCGTCAGGTAATCGACGAGTTCTTGGAGGCTTCTCTTTAGGCTAGATGTGTTGACCGAGCCTCTAAAGGCTTCAGAGCCGCCTCGGAGAATTCTCATCTCAATCTTGAGGTTTTTCGGGTCCTCGATCGCTTCTGGGAGCGCTATTGCGGGGCCAAGGGAGCAGCAGCCGCGGTATATCTTTGCTTGGGGGAGATAGAGCGGGTTCTCGCCCTCGATATCTCTGGCCGAGAGGTCGTTGCCTATCGTGTATCCGACGATCTCGTGTTTGGGGCCGAGCACTATCGCCAGCTCAGGCTCAGGGACCGCCCAACGAGTATCGCTCCTAATGTAGGCGGTATCACCTGGCCCCACACATCGAGACGGCGTCGCCTTAAAGAAGATCTCAGGCCTCTCAGCCTCGTAGACTAAGTCATATATCCCCTTCGCCTTCGTCTCGTACTCCCTCGCCTCACGGCTCCTGAGATAAGTCACGCCGGCACCCCAGACCTCGGGTGGGACAATTGGCAGTAGGAGGCGGTTGCGAGCTGAAGGCTGATCGCCTACCTCCTCTAGCTTAAGCCTCCTCACTCTACCCTCCCTGCTTAGCAGCCTCTCAAGATACTGATGCAGGGTCTGGCCTCTCCGCGAAGCCTCTCTTAGCAGGCTTAGGAACCCCCTGCCTAGCCCATACTTTTTCTCGGGAAGCAGAGTCACAGAGTCGCCAGTTAGGACACCGAGCCTTGCGCCTAGACGGCCTACGTTGACCCTAACTATTCTCAAACTCGGACCTGAGAGGATACACGCCTACATATAAGAATGCTCTGATCCCTGATGATTGCAGCAGCTCTCAGAGAGTCTTCTTAGATTCTCAAGAACACGTATAAGCAGGTGGAGAATTTTACGTGTCGGGGTATGCCCGGGTGCCTGGTGTGTGGCTCCATCTCTCCCCTCATATCGAGAGCCATAGGCGTATGTAGGACATGTCTAAAGGAGAAGCCAGAAGAGGCGCTTGACATCGCCCTCAAGAATCACGCAGAGACCAGAATGGAGTTCAGACTTCCTCCAAGGCCCCCCAGGACAAGTGGGGGCGTGCCATGCAACCTCTGCGCCGCTCAGTGCGTGATGGGTGAGGGAGAGGCCGGATTCTGCGGAGTCAGAGGCGTCGGGGGTGGGAGGCTCTGGAGCCTCTCTACCACCGATGCAGGTCTTCTCACATACTATCTTGACCCGCATGTCACCAATTGCTGCAACGCTTGGTTCTGCCCAGCAGGGACCGGCTGCGGCTACCCCCGGTACGCTGTTACAGAGGGGGCGGAGGTCGGATACTACAACCTAGCACTCTTCTTCTATGGCTGTTCTTTTAACTGCTTGTTCTGCCAGAACTGGACCCACAAGGTCCTCAGCTGCGGAAAAAAGGTTACTGTTAAAGAGCTGGTTAACCTGACGCTAAAAAATGGAAGGGTGACTTGCTGGTGCTGGTTCGGGGGCTCAGCCGAGCCTCAGCTACCCTTTGCAATAAATGCCTCGAGGACGATAATTGAGGAGAAGGGAGAGAGAGTATGCAGGGTGTGTTGGGAGTGGAACGGCGACGGGCATCCGACCCTCGTCAAGCGGGCTGGCGAACTTTCATATATCTCTGGCGGAAACGTAAAGTTCGACCTCAAAGCCTTCGACCCGAATATTCACTTTGCACTAACCGCCATGAGCAACGAGCGCACCTTGAAGAATTTCGAACTGGTTTACCAAGAATTCTATGAGAGGAGGAGGGGCATGCCAGTGCTCGGCGCAACCACGCTTCTCGTTCCACACTATGTTGACGAAGAGGAAGTTTCGGAGATTGCAAAATTCATAGCAAGCCTCGACGATGAGATTCCATACAGCCTCCTCGTCTTCCACCCCGATTTCAAGATGCGAGACATACCTGTAACGCCAGAGAGACAGGTGTGGAGGTGCTATAGAAGCGCCAAGCGGCATCTGAAAAACGTGTACGTAGGTAACCTGCAACTCCTACTCATGCGCCCAAATCAGACAGCTTGACACAGTAGTCCAGAACCTATTCAGCCTTCCAGGAGGCGCTAAATGGTGATACATTTGTGAAGGTTAATAAAAGTGTTTTGAGGCTTGTTACTCAAGATGAAGGCCCTCGCGACTACTCTGCTCGCCACCCTATTAATGGTATCTGTGCTTCCGCTTTCAATCTCGCTTGAAGAGGCGAATCTGGGGGCTGGCTTCAACTTAGAGGAGGCGGTCTTAGGTAAGGGCTTGAAGCTCGAGTTCCCGTCAACTAGGCTGGTCTCTGGTATGTTGACAGGCAGGCTTGGGCTGGTTGCGCGGGGTGAAGACCCGTTGCTAAGGCTCGGAGAAGAGGGGGAGAAGCCTGGCGAGAGGCGGATTGAAGACATTGGCAGGGGCGAAGGCGCGCCCCCATCGAAACTTCAGGCGCCGGGTGCAGCTGGGATACTTGTGCCATTCAGGAGCCCGGCTCCCGCCTTCAGCAGAAACATCATCATAACCAGGGACTTTAGCAACGCGCCAATACAGACCGAGCCTCACATCGCGGTGAACCCAAATAATCCCGACCACATAGTCGTCGGCGTAATAGATTACAACTTCGCAGGCGTCAGCGCTTATGTCAGTTTAGACGGCGGACAGACATGGACCGGTCCGAGACAGTTAAGATACCTGAGAGATGATGCGGGCTCAGGCGGAGACCCCGTCGTAGACTTTGACAGAGAAGGAAATGTCTACTTTACTTCCATCTCGATTGGCGTGGAGGAGTTCAGAATCGGAGCCATAGTCTCTGAAGAAGTCGTCTCAAGCATCATAGTCTCTCGAAGCAGTGATGGAGGTTTTACGTGGTCTGAGCCTATCTCTGTTGCCAGAAGCGGAATCACCTTCAGGGACGTAAGATTCGATGAGAGGGGCAGGATTAGGGGCTCCATCGTATTCACGTTCCTTGATAAGCCATGGCTTGATGTGGGCCCCGACAGGAACAATCCTCAGAAGGACGCCGTGTATGTGTCGTTCACGGAGTTCGCGGTGGTCTGGGACATCCTATACATAGAGGACTTGGTGTTCCTCGGTAACCCGCGGATTGAGTCGGTCATAAAGCTCGTTAAATCCTCGACCGACTTCAGCGTAATGACGGTGCCTATTCAGGTCAGTCCAGTCGTCGTGAGGGGATACGGCGGAGAGACGGGGCAGAAGCGAGTCGTTCAAGGATCTCAGCCAGCCGTAGCGCCGGACGGCACGGTATATGTCGCATGGCTCGACACACTAGACGACGATAGCGCAAAAGGACTTGGAGAAATCCATGTAGCAAAAAGCACCGATGGGGGTAGAACTTGGAGCAGACCCTTAAGGGCCATGGTCTTCAACGAGGTGAGCTTCCTGCCAAGGAACGCTGCCTTCAGGAACTGGGGCTCCTCCTTCCCACAGATAGCCATCGGCCCGCAGGGAGAGGTCTACATAGTAGCAGTAGGCCGGCCTGCAGATAAGCAACTCGACGACGGCGACGTATTTTTCGTCAGAAGCCTAGATGGAGGGGTAACATGGTCTCAGCCGAAGAGGCTTAACGACGATGAGACCTCTAGGCTCCAGTTCTTCCCAGCCATTGCGGTGGACCCGAACGGTATTATCCATGTAATGTGGGGAGATATGAGAGACGACCCTGTGGAGACGAAGTATCATATCTATTACACGAAGTCTGATGACAGGGGAGAGACATGGGGATTTGAGATACCGGAACTGGCTCAGAGATTTGGAAGCACCAGGGTCTCAGACTCCTATAGCAACCCCAACTTCGGGTTTCCCAGGGGGGCATTCATCGGCGACTATTTCGCCATCAAGGCTACCTCAAGCGACGTCTACATGGTTTGGGCCGACTGTAGATTGGGGGAGTTCGCGGGGCTAAACCAGAAAATAGCCTTTGTGAGGAGGAGAGCCATAACCGCGCCCTCAATCTTCGTCTCGCCACCGAGCGGCGTTGCGGGGCGCGATGTAACGGTTGTTGGCTCAAACTTCCAGCCTGACACAAATATCTACATAGAGCTCTCGGGGTCAGTGATAGCCTACACGAAGACGGATGAAGAGGGGGCTTTCACGGCAAGGATTTTCACACCGCTAACCTCTCAGGGGTCCCACACCATTGTAGCCTATGACCAGACCGGAAACTATGCCGTGGCCAGCTTCTACATTGAGTTCGGATTCAACAACTTGGCGGAGACCCTTAGCGCGATTCAACAGCAGGAGGGCAGATTTGATAGTCTCTCGGCCCAGATTCAGGAGCTGAGGAGTCTGATAGCTGCGAGGAACGGTTCCGATGGACAGGGAGGAGATAGACAGTCCCCCGGCTCCGCTGATATTCTGCTAATCCTCGTGGTTGCCCTGATTGGTGTGGCTGTGGGTCTGGCAGCCGGGATAGCCATCTCTAGGGCACGGCGGCCTAAGCAGAAATAGCCCTAGGGCTCAAGGATTTATCCATCTCCAGCTACATATCCTACTTTGGAGAAGGGGATGCGTAGGCTAACTTCAATCGTTATCGCCTTTCTGCTCATAGCGGTGGAACTCGCTCTTATTTCCACAGCCCCCGGCCAAGCTGAGACGCGTGGACCGGCTGCTGAGAGGCTTGTTTTCCGTGGTTTAGGCTCTCAAGACATAGCTGACAGAGAGATAAAGGCCGGCAGACTTGACATATTTCTCTTCAACCTCAAGACAGAGATCGCTCGAAGGCTGAGGGACGACCCGGCTGTCAGGCTTATCGAGGCCCCCGCGACAATGTACTCCATACTGCTCAACCCGGCACCAGCCCCCAGTGGACAGATTAACCCCTTCTCAATCCGAGAAATCAGACAGGCTATCCAATACATCGTCAACAGGGACGAGATAGTCTCGGTAATTTTCAGAGGGCTGGCACGCCCAATGTATACGTTCGTGAGCCCATACGACCTCGACTACGTGACTGTCTTCGAAGATGTTAAGTCCCTTGGGATTAGATATGACCCGGACTATGCGCGTATCATTGTTAGCGAGGCCATGAGGCGCTCGGGAGCTGAGCTTGTGGAGGGCGTCTGGCGGCATGGTGGAAAGGAGGTGTCTATCAAGCTAGTGTACAGGTCGGAGGATGAGCGTCGAGAGATTGGGGAGATGTTGAGGAATGAGCTGGAGAGGCTTGGCTTCAGGGTTGAGCCGATACTTCTCGAGTTTGGGCCGGCAGTAGAGAGGGTGTATACCAGAGACCCTGCAGCCTTCGACTGGCACATCTACACCGAGGGCTGGGGGAAAGGTGGTGCGGCGCGTTACGAGGCCGGGAGCATAAACCAGTTCTGCGCACCGTGGCTTGGCAACATGCCTGGCTGGAGAGAGATGGGGTTCTGGCAGTACGAGAACTCCACCATTGACGGGCTGGGCCAGAAGCTCTTCAAAGGCGACTACCGGAGCAGGGAGGAGAGAGACGAAGTCTTCAGACAGATGACGCGCCTCTGCATACAAGAGTCTGTGCGGATTTGGGTTGCGACAGCTACAAGCGTCTTCCCAGCAAAACCATCGATTGAGCCTCTAATTCTAGACATAGTTGGCGGCCCACGCTCACTCTTCACGCTGAGAGAAGCTATAAACCCGGAGCGCGGGGATAGGACCTTATACGTGGGCCACCTCTGGGTCGAGCCGCCCGGTGGGCGGAGCGTCTGGAACCCGGTCGGAGGATTCGGGGACGTCTACAGCGTCGACATATACAGAAACATAGTCGACCCACCCTTGGTGAGGCATCCATTCTCAGGCAAACCCATCCCATTCAGGGCCGAGTTCAGGGTTGAAGCTTCATCTCCTCAGCAAACGATTCAGGTTCCGGGCGATGCTTTCATCTGGGATGCAGCATCAGGCTCGTGGAGGAATGTAGGATTGGGCGTCGCTGCGAAGAGCAAGGTGGTATACGATTTTTCAAGGTATCTCGGGGCAAAGTGGCATCACGGTCAGCCGATAACCTGGGCAGACGTGCTCTACCCTATCTACCAATCCTTCGACATCGCATATAACGAGAGAAAGAGCAGAATTGAGACAGCCGTGGCTGTGACCTCAAGGCCATACCTAGAAACCCTCAAAGGTTTAAGGATAGTTGACGGGACAAAATTGGAGGTCTATGTAGACTATTGGCACTTCGAGCCAGAGGTTGTCGCGGAATACGCGCTCCCAACCTCCGTCTCGATGCCTTGGGAGGTTTTGCTCGCGATGGACACTCTAGTATTTGAGAAGAGGCAGGCGGCATATTCCGACACAGCTGCCGCCAGATTCAACCCTGAGTTCGGCTGGCTGAACTTAGTTAAGGAGAGGCCCGCAAGACAGCTAGCAGAGGTTATCCTCAACGGGTTCATCACACAGAGGTACATGCCCGACAGAATACTGAGTATTCGAGGCGCATACCAGCTTTCCTGGAGTGAGGCAGAGGCTAGATACCGCGCGGCCATAGAATGGTTCAGAGAGAATAGACACTTAGTAATCGGGCAAGGACCATTCATGTTAAAGAGATACGACGGGCCGAGCCAGACAGCTGAGCTGGAGGCATTCAGGGATAATACATACCCGCTTAGCCCCGGCCAATGGATTGAGTATACACAGGCACCGAAGCTCTCCATCTTATCACCTCTCACCGGAGAGATCTCACTTAGAGAAGGCAGCGCGATAAGTCTCAGAATCAGCGCATTACCAGGAACAAGGGTGCGATATATCATACAGGACCCCTCTGGTGGCGAGGTTGTGGCGAGAGGAGAGGCAGCACAAACCGCTCAAGACACCTATGAGATTAAAGTTGATCCAGGCATGGCCTCGAGGCTCAGGCCAGGGATATACAGGGTGGCCTTGATTGCTTTCAACCCAGACATGATAGGCATCGTGCTGGAGGTGGAGAGCGATGTGAGAGCTGTAGCTGAGACAGCGACGGCCACAGTAACGACGCCCACAACAAGGGTAACAACCATCACCGCGCCGCCAACCCCTACCGAGCCGCAGAACCTCCTCCCCTACCTCGGAGCAGGTATAGCAGCCGTCGCAATCATAGTTGTCCTCATAGCGCTGGCTAGGCGCAGGGGAAGATAGTGGGAGTACTGAGAGCCCTCGCCTCGAGAGCCGCATCGCTTGGCCTCGTTCTTCTAGTAGTTATAACCGTCCTCGTGGCGATATTGGGGGCAAGCGGCTTCTCTGAAAAAGTGTTGACCGCGACAATTAACGAGGAGTTGAGAAATCTGCGTCAGTCACTTGCTCAGAGAATAACAGACCCCGCTGAGCTTGAGGCCGCCATCGAGACGAGGAGACAAGAGCTGGTCTCTGCCTATGGCTTAGACAAGCCTTGGTATTACAGGCTCCCAGACCTGATTAGGCGTGTGATATTACTTGACCTAGGAGAGTCTCGGCTAATAGAGAGTTTCAGCGGCAGCAGACGGGTCGCGGACATCATAGCTGAGCGAATACCCTTCACAGTCATGCTGGTAACCTCGGCAACCCTAATCTCCACACTCGCAGGCATATACGTCGGGCTAAGGCTGGCCCTAAACCCCGGAAGCAAGAAAGACAGACTGATCACATACTTCGCCGCGATTTCAAACGGTCTCCCCAGCTGGTGGACTGGGATAATACTCATGCTCGTCCTAGTCTACTATGCGAGGCTACTCCCACCCGGGGGAATTATGAGCTCGCCTCCTCCAACAGAGCCGCTCATGCTTGTGATTGATGTCCTACTCCACTCAATTCTCCCAATCGCGACGCTCGTAACCGTAAGCATAGGGCCAGCAATCTACGCTGTCCGGACAGTAGTCCTTAACACGGCCCAAGAAGACTTCGTCGACGTAGCCAGGGCTAGAGGCTTACCAGAGGGCATAGTTATGCGGAGGCACATCCTTAGGCCCGCCGCCCCTCCAATCATAACGATCGCAGTATTCAGCCTCGCAGGCTCCCTCGGAGGCGCCATACTCACGGAGACGATTTTCAATTGGCCAGGCATGGGTAGGCTCTATTACGACTCCGTAGTCCGTGGGGATGAGGCGATAATAGTGGCCCTCACTTACATGTACGGACTAATATATGTTGGCGCCAGACTCCTCTTAGAGACACTCTACATCGTCCTCGACCCGCGTGTCAGATATTAGAGGCCCCACAATACTTATTAACACGGGTGAGCGTGAGGCAGCGGTTGCCCAGCTTAAGAGATGCAAAATATCTCGGAGGAATAGGCTCTGTCCTCCTTCTGCTAACTCTTATTCCCGATTTCGGAGTGGTCTTCCTCATAGCGGGTCTAATTCTGGTGGGCGTAGCGATTAAGAAGATCTCAGACGAAACTGGTGAGAGACCGATCTTGAACAACTTTTTACTGGCGATCCTAATCTCGGTGTTAGGAGGGGCGGCGGCTGTCGTCGCCGCGGTAGCTCTGGGGGTGGTGAGCCTGCTCAACTTTTTCGCATTCCTCGCTGAAGAAGTCTTGGAAAATTTTAGCCCGACGAGTCAAGAGGTGCTTAACTGGGCCCTCCAGTTCCTCACGATAATTCTGGTCTCGATAGCCATAGTTTGGGTGTCGGCGATAGTCTCCAGCATATTTCTGAGAAGAAGCTACAACTTGATAACCAAGAGGCTTAACGTGGATCTCTTCAAGACAGCGGGTCTCCTCTATCTTGTCGGCGCAGCGCTCATCATAATACTTATAGGATTCATAATTATTCTGGTAGCTCTGATTCTACAAGTTATTGCGTTCTTCACTATTCCTGAAGAGCTGCCTGAGCAAAAGGCCGGCGCGGGAGGCCAGCTCCTGTAGGCTGCTTGTTTGTGCGAAAAACCAATATCCGCGTAATAAGATGTTACCTCGATGTTTAGAGAGCTGCCTGTGCCTCCACACTTCGACCCCTCCAAGAGCGACAAAATTTGGAGAGTCCCATACCAAGATAGGGCTGCTGAGGCCTTGGAGTGGAGGAGGAAGCACTCCATCAGCACTGCCAGCCACGATGAATTTAGGGTGTGCCTCCTCTTAATTGATGTCCAGAACACTTTCTGTCTGCCTGGGTTTGAGTTGTTCGTTGCGGGTGCGTCTGGAAGGGGAGCGGTTGAGGACTGTGAGAGGATATCCTCGTTCATCTACAGAAATCTCGGCTCGATAACTAAGATAGTCGCGACACTAGACACCCACCAGGCCTTCCAGATCTTTCATCAAGTCTTTCTCGAGGACGAGACGGGTAAAAACCCAGAACCCTACACTAGGATATCTGTTGAGGATGTGAGACGAGGCCGGTGGAGGGTCTCACAGGAGGCAGCAAAGACGCTGGGGATAAGCTGGGACTACCTTCAACTACATCTAAGGCACTATGTCGAGAGCCTAGAGTCGGGTGGAAAGTATGAGCTCACTGTCTGGCCTTTCCACGCAATGCTTGGCGGCATTGGCCATGCACTGGTCCCCCTTGTGGAGGAGGCGATATTTTTCCACTCCATTGCGAGGGCTTCGCAGCCCCTGCTCAAGGTTAAGGGCTCCTCACCGCTCACAGAGCACTATTCAGCGCTGAGACCCGAGGTGGTCCGAGGGCCGGGGGGCGAGATAATAGGAGAGGCTGATGAGGCGCTTATTAACCAGCTTTTATCCTATGACGCCATAGTAGTCGCAGGAGAGGCTAAGAGCCACTGTGTGGCTTGGACAGTTGCAGACCTTATTAGGTCTCTCAAGGAGAAGGAGCCCAGTCTGGTCTCGAAGATTTATCTGCTTGAGGACTGCACATCTCCTGTTGTTGTGCCGGGGGTTGTGGATTATTCTACACAAGCTAATCTCGCCTTTAAGAGCTTTGCAGAGGAGGGGGCTCACATAGTAAGGTCAACCGTGCCTATGAGGGAGTGGCCCGGATTATAGGACAGCTGAGAATGTGTATTTATGGTGGCTTAGTAGGTGGAATCACGGATACATGGAGGTATGGGTTTCAATAGACCTGCTTGAGGGCCGCGTAGTCAGGTTGGTTAAAGGGGAGCTGGAAAATATGATGGTGTATTCAAACAACCCTGCATATGTAGCGAGGCAGTTATCTGCTACGGAGATAGACGGCATACATGTAGTTGACATCGACGCGGCCCTCAACCGTGGAAGCAACTTAGAAGTGATAAAGGAAATCGTGAAGAATGCGGGCGATAAGCAGATACAGGTGGGTGGTGGACTAAGGACGCGAGAGAAGATCCAGAAGGTCTTTGACATAGGTGCGGACCGCATAATTGTTGGAACAATTCTGTTTAAAGGTCGCGAGTTAGTGAGTGAGCTGGTGCGAGACTTTGGTGCGGAGAAGTTCGTCGCCGCCCTCGACTTCAATAGGGAGGGAATAGTTTACGAGGGCTGGAGCATGACTAGCTACATGAAGCTGGATGAGGGCTTTAAGCTGGTCGAGGACCTCTCCCTCAAATACATCCTGATGACGTCTGTCGAGAGGGATGGCACGCTTCAAGGCCCCGATATGGGATTCTACGAGAAGATACCTTTGGAGAAGAGGAGAGTGATATACGTCAGCGGCGGAGTAACTACTCCGAGAGAGGTCAGAGCCCTCTCAAGAATTAATTATAGGGGCGTGATTCTCGGCAGGGCCTACTATGAGAAGCTTGCACCGATAAGGGAGTATGTTAAGGCCGCTAAAGGTGGCCTAAGTGCTGGCTAGGAGGGTCATACCCTGCCTCGACGTCCATCACGGGACTGTTGTGAAGGGCGTATCTTTTAGACAGCTGCAATACGCCGGAGACCCGGTTGAACTGGCCTCCCGATATGTAGAGGAGGGGGCGGACGAGATAGCGCTTCTCGATATCTCAGCATCGATAGAGGGGCGTGAGACCTTTATAGAGGTGATAGGGAGGGTGGCGTCGGAGATCAACATTCCCTTCCTCGTGGGAGGCGGTGTTAGAGGCGCTGAAGACGCCTATAAGATGCTTGTAAACGGCGCTGATAAGGTGGCGGTTAACACAGCGGCTATACAGGATCCCTCAATAATATCCGCGATATCCGGGAGGTTTGGCGCACAGTGCACAGTGCTTGCTATTGATGCTAAGCGCGAAGTATCTGGTGAGAAGACTTGGTTTCAGGTCTTCAGCCATAGTGCGACTAGGCCGACAGGTATGGATGCGGTCGAGTGGGCTGTTAGAGGCGAGGAGCTAGGAGCAGGAGAGATACTCCTTACATCAATAGACCAAGATGGCCGTAAAACAGGCTATGACGTCGAGCTCATCCGGAGGGTTACGGAGTCCGTATCAATACCCGTTATCGCGAGTGGAGGTGCTGGAGACCTGCGCCATTTCCTAGACGCGATAAAGATTGGGGGGAGCGACGCCGTGCTGGCGGCTTCTGTCTTCCAATACCGAGTCTATACAGTTAGACAGGTTAAAGAGTATCTCAGGTCTCAGGGTATTGAGGTCAGAATTTGAGCGGGACTGAGTGGGCAACCATGGACAGCCTAGACTTCTCGAAGCTTGGGGGACTGGTCAGTGTTGTAGTGCAGGACTCTGAGACTGGAGAGGTGTTGATGCTTGCGTTCGCTAACCGGGAGGCTCTTGAAAGGACCCTGAAAGAGGGGTTGGCATATTTCTATAGCAGGTCGAGGCAGCGGCTCTGGCTTAAAGGCGAGACCTCAGGCAACTACATGAGGGTCGTCCAAGTATTGGTTGACTGTGACGGGGACGCAGTCATATACCGCGTAATACCAGCGGGACCGGCCTGTCACTTAGGAAATAGATCATGCTTTAGCAGGGTCCTAGCTCCTCCCACCGGCTAAATAGGTTAAGTAGATATAGAGGGCACAGCTTAATTAATTGTCGATAATATGGTTCGCCAAGTCGATTTTAAGTCAGCACCCATAGACCCTGACTTTTCAAAGAAACTTCAGAAGACAGGCGACCATCACAACCATACGGTTTGGGGGGAGGGAGTTGAGAGGCTGGATGCGGAAGGGAAGCCGTACCCAACCAAGCTAGGGGTCCATGGAACCGCCGTCGCGGTGGACTTTGATAGCTGTATCGCTGACGGCGCCTGCATGGATGTCTGCCCCGTAAATGTCTTCGAGTGGCTCCTGAACCCGGGCTATTCCGGGACGGGCAAAGATAGGATTATAGACCCAGAAAAAGATAAGGAGCTTTGGGAGAAGTATAGGACCGATAAGTCCGACCCTATCAGAGAGTCTGACTGCATCTTCTGCATGGCATGTGAGTCCGCCTGCCCTGTTCAGGCAATCAAGATAACACCGCCCTAAGCCGCCCCTTGAAACCGCATATACAATAACTCGAGTTTTCTTCCACAGACCTGTTTTAAGGATAATGTTCTACTCTCTATGAACTTCAGTCTCCAGTTACCGTGACGAGTATTTTCCGTTCCCTCGCACGTGTGTCGAGTTCTATGAGGACAACTTGCTGCCAAGTCCCAGTCACAAGTTGTTTACTCCTAATTGGGAGGCAGAGCGATGGGCCAATTACGGAGGCCCTGACATGTGAGTGCCCGTTGTCGTCACCCCACCTTTCATGGTGCTTGTAATAGGCGTTCTTCGGAGCTATTCTCTCCATGGCCGCGCGGAGGTCCTCTACCAGTCCTGGCTCATACTCAATTGTCGTGAGAGCTGCTGTTGAGCCGATCACGTATAGATGCGCGACGCCATTTTTAACATCGGATTTAGCTATTAGATCCTCGACCCTGTCTGTGATGTCCACTACATCATTCTCTCCACGTGTCCTCACAACTATCTCCCCAACATATGTCGACATTCCGAGTAACCATTTATCTCAGAGTCCTATAATTTTTACCCTCTCCATACCTCTCCTTCAACTCTTCTCCGGGCAGATAGAGCCGCTCTAGCTCGGCGTATCGACTCAGCCCCACAAATTCGTGAAGGTTCTCGAAGGGGGTGCCCTCAAGCTCCTCCTCAAGCCTCCAATGCGCCACCTCACCCTCCTCGGCCAAGCTCCTCAGATATCTCCACACATAGAGTAGCTCGGCTTGCAGAGCACCCATACTCACTAATACTAGCTTGTAGCCCATGTTGGCGAGGTCCTTGAACCGAAGCCTGCTGGCACTCCTCGACCATTTAAAGGACGATGAATAGTTGAACACGAGAGGAGTTTTTGGATACTCTTTCAGCACTTTTTCTGCGAAGATGGCCGCAGCTGGGTCGTCTGGAGACCTGAACTCGGCCCAAACCATGTCGGCCCCGGCCTCTGCGAAGGCCACACCCCTCCTCACAGCCTCCTCGACACCACCACCCACAGAGCCCAGCACGTCCGTCCGCGCAATAATCAATAAATCCCTATCGACCTCGTCACGCGCCCTCAATATCGACTTCAGCTTCAGCAAAGCCTCGTCGAAGGTGAGGACAAGTTTTCCGGCTAGGTGGCCGCATCTCTTCGGGAACCGCTGATCTTCAACGTGGATAGCGGCGACTCCAGCCCTGCTAAACTCCTCGACGGTTCTCGTGGCGGTTACTGCGTTTCCATAGGCGTCGTCTGCGTCGGAGATCACGGGTGATTTGACGGCCTTAGCCACAAGTCCGGCGAAGAAGACCATGTCTGTGAGGTTTAGGAATCCTATGTCGGGTTTTAGCAGGTAGCCTATGGAGGTCGAGTAGCCGCTTACATAGATGCATTTGAGCCCGGCCATCTCGGCTATCCGCGCCTGAACAGGCGAGTAAACCCCGGCCGTAAAGATTAGCTTCTCGCTTTTTAGCATGTTTCTCAGGACGCTTCCCGCAGACATTCTGAATATATGTTGTGGGTGGCGTTGAAAAATCTTGTCTCACCGTTAGACAAGATTCACAGGAGGGGAGTTTTGAGGGTTTTTTACGTCGCAGATGCATTTGCTGAAGCGTGGAGCTGAGGAAGTGTCAAGAGCTGATGGAGATGATATACGGCGAGCGTGACCGCGCGCGGGGAGCTGAGAGGACTATTCTCTGGATGTTATCGGAGGCAGGAGAAGTTGCAGACTCCTACATCAAGAACTCCAAGAACCTAGGGTCTGAGATGGCTGACCTCTTGGCCTGGTTGCTAAGCGCCTGTAATGTCCTCAAAATAGACATTCAAGAGGAGTTCCTCTCAAGGTATAGTTCAGGCTGCCCAAGATGCGGCAAACTCCCCTGCATATGTCCCCCTCGCTAATCTCTGCTTCTCCTCTTCACGATTTTTATTCTGCAGAGTAGATAGTCTCCATCCTTTATGTCAAAGATTTTCCTGATCTCTTCAGGAATAGTTATCCGTCCTCCTGCCGTTACTTCCGCGAAGAAGGGAACATCCTCCTCTTTGACAGTGACCTCACCCATTGCATCAACACAACACATCCATCACTTTTTAATCCTAGCGTTCAGTCCAAGAGCTCCACTCCTCCACCTATACCTGAGACCAGCAGGCTGTAGCCAAGGCCCTGCAGAGATTCCGCCACCTGGTCTAGGTATTCCGGGAGGGTGTTTACATAGACGGTGGGGCCCGTCTGCATCGAGTAATAAGCGGGGATGCCTTTCTCCCGAGTCTTCTTCACCGTTTCGATAACTCTTAAGCAGTCAGGCGTCATGAGAATTGTGCCGTAGGCCCCTGTCATGGTTACTGCGTGAAGCTCTAGTGTGTCTCGCTCCACCAGTTCACCAAACTTCTTAAAGTCGCCGTCGCGTATCGCCTTTTCCAGCTCAACACACCTATTGTTCGCGGACTCTATTCTTGCTTGGAGGAATGGTGAGGAAGTGGCCTCCATGTGCGCGGTCTCGGTGGAGACGTCGAGCCAGAGAGGAACTATCACAAAACTTATGTCGAGGTCTGACTTATCGCCAATTCTTACGGCATAGCTGTCCTCGTCGCCTGTTCCGGATAACCACTTGGCATAGGCGCCCACAACCGACCTACATGCAGACCCGGCAAGAAGCCGCGCTATCCTCGAGAGTAGCCTCTGGTCCCACCCATACTTCTTCTCGAGCGAGGCTGCCTTATAGGCTGCGGCCGCCAACGCGGCTCCCGCCGACGCGGAGAAACCCATCCCCTTCGCCTTAATTTTTGGATGATTTTCGGTCTCGACGAAGCAGCGCTCACCCAGCCCCCCAAGCATCCTAACCCTGTCAATAACCGCTAACACCCTTTCTCGAGCGCGGCCCTCAAGCTCCATACCACTATAATACACCGTGTCCCTCTCAAAAGGGCCGAAAGATACTCTGGCCACGGTGTATGCGACATCAGTGTTGACAGAGATGCTGTCGTGGAAAGGGAGCCTTAAATTCCAGTCCCTAAGCCCGTGATACTTCACGAGCGCCTGCATAGTGTATGCCTTTGCTACCGCCCTCCTGGCCACGTATTGATTAGTTGAGGCATCCTCTATTCATATCCTACCCCGTACCTTCTCGTTAAGGCCTTTTTAACAAGCAGGCGGCTATATAGTTGCATAAGAGTTGAGAAGAGTCGTCGACCCTGGAAAGAAGTATTTCTATGCCGATCTAAAAGACTCGGAAAGAGCTGCTTTTGAGGCTGGGATAGCCTTAGCCACAGCATACCACTATCTACTCGGCCTTCCACTACCTCGTCGCAGAAAGCCACTCCGCGGATTATTGAACTCGCTAAGCAGAGGCTTGGAGTCCCAGCCGTTTAGAGAAAAGGTGGAGATTAGAGTGAAGGGGGGAGGCTACAGGGGCCCAGTCTACGGATACAGGAGGATAGACCCCAAGAATCTCGAGGTCGAGGTAGTCGTAAGATACGGTAAGACAAGGGTCTGGGCTAAAATGGGCTGGGTGAAGGAGCTGAGCTATCCCCTCATGAGGATTGAAAAAATTAGTATCCAGCGGATGTAGCCCAATTTCTATATATCCAGAATGTTCTTAGATAGATCTTCCAGACTATTCTAAACCAGTCATCACGCATCTCTACTATTCCTCCGCTAATTCTTTGTGAGAGGTTCTGTAAAGAAAGAGTTGTGGAACGTGTCAACACATTCTTTAGATCTTCCACGGAGAGCTCAAACGTCAGGCTTACTTGCCAACTTGTTGACGCGTTCTCCGCAAATAGCCCTAGGAGGTCGTTGATGAATTCAGTGGATTATTGGGGGCAGAATCAAGGAATTGCGTGCCTATTCAAGCTACGCTGGTAAAGATCGGTGCTAATGACTGCAGAGAGGACTGTGATCACCCGCAATTTTTGCGTAGCATTCATCGCATAGTATCTCTCCATGGTAGATGTTTAGCCGTTTCAGAGTTGTGCCACAGCGTGAGCACAGAACTCTAGACTTCAAAAGGCCTGTTACCTGTCGTCAATACGTGCTGCGAATATATAGGGTTTGTGCTCTCCCTTCTCCTCGAATGCTGGCTGAACAGTTTATCGGTCTGTCTTCACTATTTGGAGGAGACAGTATCTTGGAAACTCTTTGAGGAGACTCTTGTAGTGCTGTTCAACTGGAATCTTTTCCACCAGTTCGTCTATCTCTTTGAATGTCTCGTACAGAAGCTCGGGAACGTATCCTTGAAAGCCTCGGAGAGCCTTCCACACTCTTATCAGTTCTCTCAGGCGGCCGCTCTTAAGCGCGAAGTATCCCTGTCTGACCAGCTCCTCAATCCTCCCCAGCCCCCGCACAAAGCCCACTAAACCTCTTCCGGAGAGCATCTCACCATAGTCGTCTCCTATTTGATATATTATCCCCACACACCTGCCATATCTCTTCACCACCTCGCGGACATCTTTCGGCGCCTCAGCCAAGATGGCAGCTGACTCAGCGGCCGCTGCGAAGAGGGAGGCGGTCTTGTTCTCAATTATTTTGAGGTATAGGAGCTTGGATGGTGGCGTGGTCGAGAGTATTTCCTCGAGGACGCCGAGCGATGCTTCATCCCACGCTTCTAGAAAGATTCGCGAAATTTCAAGACCTTTCTCAAGGACGGTCCTGAACGCTAGGTTGATGATTCTATGCCCCTCTATGATTGCCCTGCTGATGCCCACCTGTTTCCAGAGCGCCGGCTTACCCCTCCTTAGCTCGTCCCAGTCAATTATGTCATCATGCATCAGGCTCGCGGCATGAGCCAACTCAAGCGCGAACGCCACGTCGAGCGCCGCCTCCCTATTCGCCCCCTTTAGAGCCTCGAAGACGAGCAGTAAGAAAAGCGGCCTAATTCGTTTCCCTCCCAAAATCGCCCTCTCGACAACGTGTTTATCGGGGCTGCCGCGGAGCCTCTTATCGATCCATGACTCAAGCTCTCTTCTCTGGGCCCCTAGATACTCCTCGATTCCTCGGCTGTAGGAGAGCAACACCATTGCAACTAATCCATTATTAGATTTCCTCGCCCATAATAAGTATAGCCCTGACACATGAATTTAGGAGAGGTATTGAGTGATGAGAGACTTAAACCGATGCTTCGGCATAGCCCCTATGATAGAGTCCACCGGCCTACCATCTTTGAACACTATGAAGGTGGGGATGCTCATGATGCCGAACCTCGCGGCCGTCTCCGGGTTCAGATCAACGTTGAGCTTACCAAACACGACTTTTCCAGCTAACTCGGCCGCAAGCTCCTTGACAACAGGTGACATGAACCTGCAGGGCGCGCACCACTCTGCCCAGAAGTCTACGACCACGAGGGGATGCCTATTTACGAATTCGTCGAACTCTGCGTCGCTGAGGTCGACTGGCTGGTTGGGATAGTCTACGGGAGGTGATTCCCTTGCTTCGCCACGGTTTAGAATCTCCCTCATCTTTCGCGCCTTTATGCGCTCAAGCTCGAAGTCGTCCGAGTCCACAAGGAATATAGGGTTTACTTGTTTTATATAAAGACGATTCTCTGTAAACAGGCCAGCCGGTTCAGCATATACCTCCCCCATGATTAGATAATAAATGGATAAGTAATGGAACAGACTCGGTCATCTATTGTGAGAATTGTAAGCCTGGTGCCCAGCGCAACGGAGATACTTTTCCGCCTAGGTGCGGGCGACGAGGTTGTGGGCGTCACCTACGCATGCGACTTTCCTCCCGAGGCCCGGGAAAAGCCGGTGGTGGTTTATCCAAGATACGATACCACCCGACTCCCTCCCCGAGAGATAGACCGCCTAATATCCGAGGCCTACAAGAAGGGCGAAGAC
>JAUQPZ010000024.1 GCA_030550155.1 Thermoproteota archaeon | reverse complement strand
GTCAGTGAGGGTGTTTGGCTAATACCGCCGTCCTCTAGAGCCGATATGAGGGTCCCTGTCTACGTGTTCGCCTCGGAGAAGCTTTTACAGAAGATGCAGACCGATAGGACGCTTCTTCAGGCTGTAAATGTCGCCACGCTCCCCGGAGTCGTTAAACATGTCGCCGTGCTCCCAGACGCCCATGAGGGGTATGGGTTCCCTATTGGGGGAGTTGCTGGAATGGACGCAACCGAGGGGGTGATATCGCCGGGAGGAGTGGGATATGACATCAACTGCGGCGTGAGGCTTATGGTTACGAACCTGACGGAGAAAGAGGTGAGGCCGAAGATCGTTGAGCTTGTAAACGTCATCTTTAGAAATGTTCCCGCAGGCTTAGGCTCACGTAGAAGGGATTTTGTCGTTACTCACTCAGACTTAGACAGAATAGCTGTGGAGGGTGCCCGATACATTGTGGAGAAATATGGCTTGGGCCGCGAAGAGGACTATGAACACATTGAAGAGGAGGGGAGATATCCCAGATACAAGACAGGGAACATCCCTGACCCGGACCCATCAGTTGTCTCAAGAGAGGCTAAAAGCCGAGGAGAGTCACAAATAGGAACACTCGGGAGCGGCAACCACTTCCTCGAAATTCAGAGAGTCGACAAGATATTCGATGAGAAAGCTGCTGCCACTATGGGAATCTACAGGGAGGGTCAGATCACGGTTCTAATCCACTGTGGAAGCCGCGGCTACGGCCACCAGATATGCAGCGATTATCTTAAGGTTATGGAGAGAGCTGTCACGAAATATGGGCTAAGACTGCCAGATAGGGAGCTGGCATGCACACCCGCCACCAGCCCAGAGGCAACACAATATTTGAAAGCTTTTGGCTGCGCAGTCAACTTCGCCTTCGCAAACAGGCAGGCAATAAGCCACTGGGTGAGGCAGAGCTTCGAACAGGTCTTCAAGAGGCCTGAAGAGGAGATGGATCTGAGAATCGTGTACGACGTCTGCCACAACATCGTGAAGTTAGAGAGACACAAGGTAGACGGAGAGACGGTGGATCTGTTTATTCACAGAAAGGGTGCGACAAGAAGCTATCCAGGTGACACACCTTACTACTCCGACATGATCCCGGCAACGTATAGGAGTGTTGGGCAGCCGGTCTTCGTCCCCGGAAGCATGGGGACATCAAGCTGGGTATTGAAGGGTCTTCCCGGCTCGCTGGAACTCACCTTCGGGAGCACGGTTCACGGCGCTGGCAGGCAGATGAGCAGGGCGGGTGCGAAGAGGCAGTATAGGGGGGACCAAGTTATTCGTGTGCTTGAGAGCAAGGGCATATTCGTGAAGGGCGATACGATAGACACAATCGTCGAGGAGGTGCCGGAGGCCTATAAGAACCCTGACGATGTCGTGGAGGTTGCGCATAACGTCGGAATCAGCGGCAAGGTTGCACGCTTAGTGCCCATAGGTGTTGTGAAAGGATAAGTATAGAGCACCCCCGAGGAGAAGCCTTCTTGTGTAAAAGACCGTTGATCGTCGCCCACAGGGGCTATTCGGGCCTCTATCCTGAGAACACCTTGATTGCAGTCAAGGAGGCCGTTAAGCTGGGAGTCGACGGCGTTGAGATAGATGTCCGGGTCACAGGAGACGGGGTTCTCGTCCTTATGCATGACGAATCTGTAGACAGGACCACTAATGGGAAGGGTAAGGTAAGGGATCTCGGATGGAGCGAGATAAAGACTCTTGATGCAGGCTCATGGAAGAGCCTTAAGTTCAGCGGTGAGCCCGTGCCCACCATCGATGAGGTTCTTGCTGAGACCGTGGGGAGGGTTGTGCTTCATATCGAAATAAAGGAGCTCGGGATAGAGCAGCAAGTTATAGAGTCGGTCAAGCAGGCGGGTGGAAGAGAGTGGGTGCTTATCACAAGCTTCTACCCAGAAGTAATCAGCAGAGCGAAGAAGATTGAGCCAAGCATACCGTGCAGCCTCATAATCGGCTGGCTCAGCGACGCTGAAAAGTCGAGGAGAGGCGAGCCAGTGCACCGAGCACTCAACTGCGGAGCCAACGCCCTCGCACTATACAAGGGACGCGCAACACACGAAATAATCTCATACGCACACAAGCGACTATTATCCACAGCCGTCTGGACTGTGAACGAGATATCCGAGGCCAAGGCATTCACGGACATGGGAGCTGATGCAATAGTCACCGACTACCCAGACACTATGCTTAACTATTTGAGAAGAGTAGTTGTCTAGAGAAAGGAGGGCCCGTGGCCTAGCATGGATAGGGCGCCGGCCTCCGGAGCCGGAAGTCGCGGGTTCGAGTCCCGCCGGGCCCGGATGGATTCTTTTATGAACGCGTTGTTGGGACGGGGGGTATGTGTAGGACGGGTTTAGGTCTGTAGGGCTCCTCCATGTATTTGATTTCATCGTCTGTAAGTTTGACTTCTAGGGAGCCTACTGCCTCTTCAAGGTGCTCAGCTTTGCTCGTTCCTATGATGGCCGTTGTCACTCCCTTGTGGAAGAGCCATGCGAGGGAGACTTGGACTGGCGTGACTCCCTTATTCTTGGCTGTCTCTATAACCCTTCTCACGATCTCCGCGTTCTCCGGCGGCTCGACGTATGCTTTGTAGGCGTAGAATCCTGTTTCTGGTTTAAGGCGATCTGGGGCATCTGGCCCAATAACTAGCTTGCCGTCCTTGTAGAATCTTCCAGTGAGGACGCCGACAGCGGTGGGGGAATAGACCATGTAACCGATCTCGTGGGCCTTGCAGAAGGGTATCATCTCCCTCTCCTCCTCTCTGTAGAGTAGGTTGTAGGGAGTCTGCGTGCTTGTAAACTTCTCATATCCTTTAAATTCTGCGATGAAGAAGGCCTTAGCAAGTTGCCAGACCCACATGCTTGAGGCTCCAATATACCTTATAAGACCCTGACGCACCAAGTTGGTTAGGGTGCTAAGGGTCTCCTCTATGGGTGTCTCATAATCCCACCTATGTATTTGGTAAAGGTCGATATAGTCGGTCTTGAGCCTGCGGAGAGAGTCTCTCACCTGCTTCATTATATGTTTGCGGGAGAGGCCTCTGTCGTTCGGTTTGTCGCTTACTGGAAAGAAGACCTTAGTAGCGACTACAGCCTCCTCCCTCCTACCTTGGAGGAAGTCGCCTAGAATCTCCTCTGAGAGACCGGCTGAGTAGACGTTCGCTGTGTCGAAGAAGTTTATCCCAAGGTCCCAGGCCCTGTTCAGGACCTTGAAGGCCTCCTCCCTCCCCACTATCCATCCGCCGCCTCCAAACATCTGTCTTCTAGGGTCGCCAAACGACATGCAGCCGACGACTATCCTAGAGACCTTTAGACCCGACCATCCTAGACGTATATAGTCCATGTAAAACCGATCGATGAGGAGAAAAATAAACATAATATCATGCTCTGGCTCAATCGCCTGATTGTTGGATAGGCTTTATCATCTTCCGTTGTTCTCTTGTATCTGACTTGGATAAGGTTGGTTTCGCTGTTGTGGGTCTTGGGGTTATTGGGCAGGTTCATGCGAGTAACATCTCATCGCTCGAGGGGTGTAGGCTTGTGGCCGTGGTTGACCAGTTGAGGGCGAGGGCTGAGGAGGCCGGTAAAAGATTCGGGGCCATACCCTACTGCAGCATCGACGAGGCCTTAAGAAATCCGGAGGTGGAGGCCGTGGTTATTGCTACTCCCTCATACCTGCACGCGCCTCAGGCACTCTACGCTCTCCAGAACGGGAGGCATGTGCTGGTGGAGAAACCTATGGCTACTACGCTAAAAGGAGCGCAACTAATTACTAGGACAGCCGAGAGGATGGGGCTGAGGCTCGGCGTTGTTTTTCAGGAAAGGTTCCTCGAGGCTGCTAAGAGGCTCAAGGAGGCGATCTCAAACGGCATGCTTGGTAGAGTCTACCTGATCGAGGCCGAGCTGAAGTGGTGGAGAGGCGAGGGCGAGTATTACAGGAGCGACCCGGTCGCCTGCAGCTGGAGGGGGTATTGGGAGACTGAGGGTGGCGGAGTTTTGATGAACCAAGCAATACACACTATCGATCTCATGCTCTGGTTTGGAGGAGACGCCGAGGAGGTCTCAGGAATGACAGCCAACGCCCTTCATCCTTCAATCGAGGTAGAGGATGTGGCCACCGCTGTGATAAAGTTCAAGAATGGATCCCTCGGGACAATCTCCGCCACAGTGAACACACAACCCACAACGAGACAGTATAGGAAGATACGTCTTTACGGCGAAAAGGGACAGGCGGAGATACACGACCTCTCCCTTAGCATGTGGATGGATGGCGGAGAGGTCTATGTGGATGGTAGCATGATCGGGTTTGGGGAGCTCCACAAGAGGCTGGTGGCTGAGTTTGCCTCGTGTATAAAGAGTGGGAGCGAGTTTTTAGTGGGGGGTGCAGAGGGTGTTAGGAGCCTTGAGTTGATCAAGGCCATCTATCTGAGCTCTCGGCGTGGTGAGTTTATTACCCTCCCGCCTACTGAGGATGTGTATGCTCTATGAAGCTCTGCTTCACGACCCTAGCATATCCTGAGCTATCGCTGGGAGAGGTTTTGGAGAGAGCTGTTCGCATGGGCTTTGATGGTGTGGAGCTTAGAGTGGCTGAGGACGGAGTTCATTTAAAGCCCGAGGCCCCTCTTCAACCCTCCCAACTCCAGCTAATCAAGTCCTACGGGCTCCCCATTCCAGTCCTCTCAAGCTACCTCAGGCTCACAGACCTTTATGGCAGTGGCGGGGAGCCCGCAACATCGCTTGCAGCTAACCTCCTTAAACTGGCATCCGAGCTCCAAGCCAGGTTCATAAGAGTTTACGGCGGAGAGACCGCCCCTGGGTTTGAGAAAATAGCTGAGGGATACAAGTTTCTCAAAACCCTGGCTGAGAAGTATGGAGTAGAGATTCTCGTTGAGACACACGACCATCTCGCCATACTCCCGAACATCGAGAGGCTGCTTAGACTGTCGGAGAACGTGAAATTTCTCTACGACCCCGCGAACATTATTTACGCGGGCTCGCCCCACGCCGAGGCATTCAAGGTCCTGAGGAATAAGATAATGCACGTTCACTTGAAGGACTTCGTCGTTAGCGGTGGTATGAGGGTTTTTACGCGGCCGGGTGAGGGCGTTGTGCCACTGCGGGAGATAGTCTCAGATCTGAGGGGAGCTGGGTATGAAGGATTTCTCTCCGTAGAGTGGGAGAGGTTCTGGCACAGGGACCTGCTTAGCGGAGATAAAATACTCCCGATCTACCGTGATTATCTGAGGAGTTTGATATGAAGCTGGGAATAATATCGGACGAGATATCGCAGGACCCAGAGCACGCCTTCAAGACTGCTAAGCGACTCGGAGCGACACACGTCGAGATAAGGGATGTGTGGGGGAGAAATGTCTGCGAGCTAAGGGACAACCAAGTCCTCGAGCTTAAACAGACCGCAATAAGGAATGGCCTCCAGATCTCGAACATAGACTCATATGCCTTCAAAGTCTACATAGACGAGGGAGAAGGAATAGACCGGAGCCTGAAGGCCCTGAAAAGAGCTGTGGAGCTCACAAAGCTGCTTGATCTGAGCTTCACGAGAATATTCACTTTCTGGTGGCAGGGCGGGCTCTCAAAGCATCTTGAGCGGATAGTTGAGCTGGTCTCTCCTGCAATTGACATAGCATCTGACGAGGGTGTCGTTCTCGCCTTGGAGAATGAGTATAGCTGCATGGTGGGGACAGGGCATGAGACCAGCACCTTCCTCGACGCTGTAAAAAGTAGATGGTTGATGGTCCTCTGGGACCCTGGCAACGCCTTCTTCGCGAGGGAGAACCCCTATCCCGAGGGCTATAGCTTTGTTAAAAACGATGTGGTCCATGTCCATCTAAAGGATGCATCGGTTGAGAAGGGCTCCTTCAAGTTCAAGCCTATAGGCTCAGGCATGATAGACTATGTTGGACAGATCAAGGCGTTGGCAGAGACTTATGATGGAGTTCTATCTCTTGAGACGCACTATGCTCCACCCGGAGGAACCAGAGAAGATGGGACAATCGAGTCCTTTAACGGCCTCTTAAAGATACTTAGAGAGCTGGGGCTGGCTTAAGAGGCTATTTCTCCGAGATAAGCATTCTAAGCCTCTCTAAATATGCAGCCCTGTTTGATGAGCCCCCGTTCTTGAGCGCGTGTCGGGCCGAGTAGCAGGCTGCCCCAAGAGCATAGATCGGTTCAGCCTCCCACGATGCGAAGGTGGCTGAGAGAGCTGTCATTACTCCCGCCACGTATCCGGAATCTGTTGGTGGCTCAAGCCAGTTAGACTTCGCGCAGACGCCGTCTGAGATTGCGTCGTCGCAGCCTACAAGGTAAACGGGGATCCCGGCGCTTCTAGAAAGTTTGACGGCTTCCTCGATCGAGGGCCTCTCTACGGGCCTAACCAGTATTCGTCTGCCAGCCGACGCCTCAGCTACACCGCCGGCAGAGACATCTTCCACTCGGACAACGAATTCTCCACCTGCACCCTCAGTTTCAGGCTCCACTCCGAAGATGCTTAGGGCATCAGCCGCCCCCTCGGCTAACTCTCCAACGCCCCGCACAACCGCTCCTCGAACACGCCTCGTCAGGGATTTTACATAAGCGAGGTCACCCGGGCCAGCTATGACCTCAGCCTCGGGAGGCGCCCCAATCCCCTCAACATACACCCGGCCAGCCTCGCCGCCCAGAACATACATGAAGGGCTTCGGCCCGTGAAGTGTAACCGTGACATGAGGCTTGACCGCGAGGCTATACTCGCCGTTATTGGGGTCTACACCTGAAGGGACGTCTATCGAGAAGATACGGGCATTTGAAGAGTTTATGAACTCTATGGCGGATCTGAATGGCTCCCTTATCTCGCCTCTTATCCCTGTTCCGAATATGCCGTCGATGATTATGTCGGCTTCTTGGAAGAGGCTCTGTAACGCCGCTAGAGATGCTGGGTCAAGCGCTGTGTGTGTCTCTACCCCTACCTTCATTTTTTCTAGCGCTCTCCAGTTCGCGGCGGCCTCCTCGGTCCTAATCTGTGTGGGATGCGCAAGGAGCACCACGTGCACCTTGGCGGCGCGCCCAGAAAGGTGACGTGCAGCCACGAATGCGTCTCCGCCGTTGTTGCCCGGCCCCGCGACAACTAAAACCGTAGAGCTAGATATGTCGGGTATTTCATTCATGACAACCCTGGCGACTGAGGCTCCGGCATTCTCCATTAATAGGCGTCTCTCTACTCCCAGATAGCTGGAGTTCTCGTCTATAATCGCTATCTCGTGGCTCCTGTATCTCTTTGCGCCGACACTTCCATACGCTGCCACATGTAGCACATGACTGTTGCTTGGTCTAAAGCCTTATGGGCGCAGATCATGTATCGCCGGATTAGTTGCCCGAGGATGCGGCTGGTGGCCCAGACTTATTTTTCTTCAGCGAGAGAATCTCCGAGAGGTTTGAGACCACCGCCTTTATGCCTCCCCTCTCCAAGTGAGTGGCGAAGAGCTCCCAGTCCACCCTCAATATCACGACTGTCACGACGGCCAATATTATTATCGAGGATATCGTGGCCATCGGGCCGCCGTTTACCAACATGTCTAAGACCTCGAGATATGTCTTGCCGAGATAAGCTATGAGAACCGCTAACAGTACCTTCCCCGCTGTGCTGTATAGCATGAAGCGGCCGAAGGAATACCGCGTCATTCCTAGGGGGATATAGTAGACGTCATCGGGGAGAGGTGTGAGGGCGAAAAGAAAAACTCCGAAACCGCCAAACCTGCTGATTAGCCTGTTGAGTGCGTCCATGCTCCGTTTCCTCTTTTGACCAAGAAACTTATAGCCCATCCTACCTATGGCATATGATGTTACCTTCCCGATAGCTCCACCTATCCCCGCCGTTAAGCCGAGGATAAGCGGGTCAAGCTTGGCAGAGAGCACAACCACGACGAACAGGTATGGGAGTGGGAGAAAAGGGATTATGCTCCCAATAAGAGAGAGGGCAAAGACGCCGGGATAACCATATCTAAGCGCAAATACTTCCATCTCCCTAAATAGGGACTGTATCGCGAGGAGATCAGACACTCTTTTGAAGCACCTCATAGATGGTAGACTCTGCGAGGGAGGTGAGCCTGTTGAGACCCTCCCTTGACCTCGACTCTGCCGTATACTTCACTTGGGGCATAGTGTTTGACGGCCTCACCAATATCCAGCCATCCTCAAAGAATACTTTGACTCCGTCAATATTTATCGTCTTGACCGCGCCCTTCTTCAGCCTTTCTCCAACCAGCTGGACGATTCTGTGCTTATGCTCGTCAGGAACCTCCACGGCCTTAATGCTTGCGGCATAGTATTTCGGGAGGCTGTCGAGGAGAGAGGAGAGAGGCTCATCTAGCTTGGAGACTAGCTCTGCCATCTTGGCAACTGCGAATAATCCGTCATCGAAGCCGTGGAGCTCGGAGAAGTATATGTGGTTACTCTTCTCGCCGCCGATAACGGCGCCAACCTCTCTGACCTTACTGAGCACGAAGGCTCGCCCGGTGCGGCATAAGACGCCCTCAAATCCGAGGCGCTTCGCCACATCCTCGACGACCGAGCTGCAGCTGACATCATAAACGACTTTACCCCGCCCCTCTAGGCCGTGTAGAAAAACGGTAAGGGTGAGGTCGCCCTCCAAAAATCTGCCCCTATCGTCTAAGAAGACTGAGCGGTCTGCATCACCGTCTAAGCCTGCACCTAGGTCGAAGCCTCCGCTCCTCATCCTCTCTGGGAGCTCTCTGAGCGTCTCCGGGGTGGGTTCAGGTGGGTGTGCGGGAAACCGGCCGTCGGGGATGTCGTTTAATGCAGTCAGGTCGCATCCAATCTCTCTCAGGAGCCTCGGGCCCACTACGCAGGCGGCGCCGTTTGAGAAGTCGGCAATGAGTCTGACTCTTCGCTTGAGCTTGACAAGCCCTTTAACCCTCTTGACGTAGTGAGTGAGAATGTCTATCTGCTCTGGCTGAAAACTCTTGGGCTGAGAGACTGGCTTAGTTTTGAAAATCTTCTTAAGCGTATTCATACCCCTAACCTCTGAGACAGTCTCGCCGTCACCCATCACGAGCTTGAACCCGTTCCATTCAGGGGGGTTATGGCTGGCTGTGACTTGAACTCCACCTTTAAAGCCCATCTCAACTACGCCGAGGTAGAGTGCGGGTGTTGGAACCACGCCCGCGTCCCTGATCTCGAGTCCACCGTCAAGCAGTCCTGCTGCCAAGGCCCTTGAGAGAGTGGGCCCGCTCAATCTACTGTCTCTTCCGATTAACACCTTGCCCGACCCGTCGAGCATCTCCGCAAATGATAGCCCAACCCGATAGGCCACGGACTCCTCTATGTCTGCAGGATATCTTCCCCTCACGTCATACGCTCGAAAGATCTCTTCCCCCAAATCCCACCCACTGCATAACTCTACCCACGACTGTCAAATATATGTGAATCTTAACCCCGCGCGGTCAGAGCAATACTCCTTGTTCAATCTGATGAGAAGTACCGTGAGCCTCTCAGTTATTCTCGAGTATTTGAGGGCTCCAGCATAAAGGGGTCTAACTCCCTCGATGAGGGACAGAACCTCCATCACCTTCTTAGAAGGCTCCCTCTCGCCGCATACAGCGACGTCACATTCAACGGGCCTCTCAATATCCTCAAGAGCATATGTAGGCATGTATGTTAAGGCTGAGACAACTTTAACGTGCTGTCCTAAGAGGTTTTGAAGAGTCTCAGCAGCCGATCCGCCAGAGGGCTCGAAGTATTCGAGTGAGCCACCCATGTCCGACTCGAGTGGAACCATGCAGGAGACAGCGACTCCCCCGTCTCTTATCTTTGTTTTAATTTTTCTCGCAAGCTCGTATACGCCGATAAAAGGTATGGCGAAGAAAACTATGTCGGAAGAGGCCGCCACATTTTCATTAACATCACCGATGGCCAGCTCCCCACCAACCCTATCATTGACCTCCTTGGCTGCCGCCAGAGCTCTATCCAGCGACCTAGAGCCTATTGAGACCCTGCACCCACTCTTAACAAGTCTCAGAGCCAATGCCTTCCCGAGACCGGCAGTGCCTCCCAATACCCCTATATCTGAACGACTACTCATTCGCTAGAAGACACTCCGAGCGAGGCGAGAATCTGCTGGACCTCTTCCTGAGACACCTCCTCAACAGCCACCGAGCCCCGCATCCACGGATGCGGAATACAAAAGTACTGATACATGCCGGGGTCTTGGAACGATAGTGTGAAGTTAAGGCCGGGGCCGAATAAGCCTGAGTCGAAGGCCCTGTTGATATGTGTCACTGTGTGGGATACATCTATGGTCTCTCGGTTAATCCAGACAACAGTGTGGTTAACGCCCAGCACGACCCTTATGTTTTTTGGCACATAGTTATCTGGCTGATTCGGGTCCCATGAACCGGGTATGATGTCCACTACTACCTTGATAGGGGACTCCCTCACCACCTCTTCCACTTTTAGCAACTTAAATGGGCCATAGAAGGTTAGGGCTGAGACCGTCAGGCTGGTTACGCTGAGGAAAACTATCAAACCTATGCTTGCAACATGTAGTGGCTTAACGCTTGGAAACCCTCCCCTCGCAATGCCCCCGGCAAAGACCAGGACTCCCAGGAAGAGCAGGAGCGAGGAGACGGCTTGCATGCCTAGCTCAAATGTGTGAGAGATTCCGGAGTATGTGAGGAATATTCCCGCCACGCCTAAGACAATCATGACTACGCCGATCCAGGTCGAGGTGGAGTCCATTCTAACCGCGTACTTGTGCGCCGCTATTTAAGCTAAAAACCTGCGTTAAGAGATGTACGCTAGCATCTTTCTGAACTCCTTTAAAGTCCTCTCATACTCGCCCTTAATCTCGTCTGTTATGCTTGGCCCGATTTTCTGAAGGGCTTGAGAGAAATGTCTCCACTCAACCTTCTCTGCCTCGATGTTCTCCCTGGCTGCTGAGAGAGCGGCCTCTCTGCAAACTGCCTCCAAGTCGGCGCCTGTGTATCCCTCGGTTATCGCTGCAAGCTGGTTAAGGTCCACGTCAGGCGCCAGCGGCATGTCGCGAGTGTGTATCTTCAGAATCTCGAGCCTAGCCGCCCTGTCTGGTGGTGGGACATAGATTATCCTGTCGAAGCGTCCAGGTCTGAGTAGGGCTGGGTCAAGTATGTCGGGCCTATTCGTCGCACCTACCACGACAACCTCCTTCAAAGTCATCATACCGTCCATCTCCGTCAACAACTGGTTCACGAGCCTATCCGTCACTCCTGAGTCCGTGTGAATACCTCTCCGAGGAGCAATCGAGTCAAGCTCGTCGAAGAATATGATGCACGGCGCCGCCTCCCTTGCCCTCCTAAAAATCTCTCTAACCGCCTTCTCAGACTCTCCAACCCATTTGCTTAATACCTCGGGCCCTTTCACGCTTATGAAATTGGCCTGGCTCTCCGTGGCTACTGCCTTGGCGAGCAGAGTCTTACCCACGCCGGGTGGACCATATAACAGTATACCTCTCGGAGGCCTTATCCCAAGCCTCCTGAAGACTTGCGGATACTTTATAGGCCACTCAACAGCCTCCTTCAACTGCTGCTTAACATCCTCAAGCCCGCCAACCATATTCCAGGTCACGTTAGGTATCTCCATAATAACCTCCCTCAGCGCAGATGGCTGCACGTAGGTGAGAGCCTCGGCAAAATCCTCCCTCATCACCTTAAGCTGCTCGAGGACCTCCGCAGGAATTACTTCTTTCTCTATATCGATTTTAGGGAGGAATCGGCGTAGGGCGTTCATCGCAGCCTCCCTGCACAAGGCGGCTATATCGGCTCCGGTGAAGCCATGAGTTATATCCGCCAGCTCGTCAAGGTTAACGTCGGGTCCGAGCGGCATCCTCCTGGTGTGTATCTGCAGTATCTCCTTCCTCCCATTTCTGTCAGGCACTCCTATCCTAATTTCCCTGTCAAATCTTCCTGGCCTGCGGAGTGCCGGGTCAACCGCCTCAAGCCTGTTTGTGGCTCCTATAACCACGACCTGCCCCCGCGACTTGAGACCGTCAAGCAAAGTGAGCAGCTGTGCGACGACCCTCCTCTCAACCTCTCCAGTCACCTCACTCCTCTTCGGAGCAATCGCGTCCAGCTCGTCTATGAAGATTATGCTGGGTGACCTTTGCTCAGCCTCCTGAAACACCTCCCTAAGCCTTGCCTCGCTCTCACCATAAAATTTGCTCATGATCTCAGGCCCGTTTATTGTTAGGAACGAGGCACCCGTCTCATTCGCAAGTGCCTTAGCAATGAGCGTCTTACCCGTCCCGGGTGGGCCGTGGAGAATAATTCCCTTAGGCGGCTCTATCCCGAGGTGCCGGAAGAGCTCAGGATGTTTGAGGGGAAGCTCAACGATCTCCCTGATTCGCTGAAGCTCCTCTGAGAGGCCGCCAATATCCTCGTAGGTAACACCGGTTATCTCTTCACCCCTCTTCACAGGCGTTGTGCTGATCTCGATTATTGTGTTTTCTGTAATCTTCACAATGTGTCCCGGGAACGTCTGAATAACCTTGAGCTCGACACCCATACCAAGTATAGGCACGATGACTATGTCGCCTCGCGCTACGGGAGCGTTGAGGAGCTGAACCTTTACTATCCTCGCGAAGTCCCCTACGAACGGCAAATTCTCGAACGGAGCCATAACAACCTTACTAGCCGACGCAAGCTCGACCTTTACTATCGTGACGAAGTCCCCCACACCGACGCCCGCGTTTCTCCTGACCTCGCTGTCGACCCTCACAAGCATCTTGCCGTCATCCTCCCTGTATGGAGGCCAGACCAGAGCCACAGTCGTCTTCTTACCAATAATCTCGACCGCATCTCCGGTGGTGAGATTCAACTCCCTGTATGCGAGGCTATCCACCCTCGCAATCCTTCTACCCACGTCTCTCTGCTTAGCCTCCGCCACTCGGAGCTGAACACTCTTTTTCTCGGCCATATCGAGTCCTGCCGATTATTCTGCCTCCCTTAACATAAATTCTTATCTCAATAACTTGTTCCAATCCACTAAAACTTAATATTAATGATAGATAGCTAGATTTAGCGGCCAAATGAGGGGTGGAAGCCGGGCTGGTCACCCCGCATACAATTCAAAAGGCCTCGGTCGACACATTATCGTAGAGTTATATGGGTGTAATCCAGAAATATTAAGCGACGCTGACACGCTTTTAGAGATTTTGACTGAAGCAGCCGTATGCAGTGGCGCCACAATTATTGGTAAATACGTGGAGAGGTTTGATGGCGGTGGAGGTGTCTCTGCAATCGTTGTTATTAAAGAGAGCCATATCTCTCTGCATACCTGGCCTGAGCTGAGATATGCCTCTCTAGACATTTTCACCTGTGGCGAAAATACAGACCCTTGGAAGTCGTACGAGTTTGTCATAGAGAAGATGAGGCCTGCCAGCGTGAGCACGTTGGAGATAGTCCGTGGGCTTGATGTTTCCAGGGGCGTGGATTTGAGGCTGGAGGCTGGTGGATCCAGAGGTGGTTAGGGACTGCCTCGCTGGTATTCAGAATGGATATCGGATGATGTCGTCGAGGCCTTCAAGGTTGAAAGAACGATATATTCTGGAAGAACAAGATATCAGAGGGTCGAGATTCTCGAAACGAAGCCTTATGGCCGCTGCCTCCTCCTCGACGGCAAGATGCAGTCCTCGCTTCTCGATGAGCACATTTACCACGAGCTTCTAACTCACCCCGCTATGTGTCTTCATGGTGCTCCGAGGCGGGTCGTTATAATTGGTGGTGGAGAGGGAGCCGCGCTCAGGGAGGTTTTGAGGTGGCGGACTGTTGAGGAGGCTTTTTTGGTGGACCTTGACAGGGAGGTTGTGGAGCTTTGTCGGACGTATCTTCCTGAGCTCTCCGCTGGCGCGTTCGATGACCCCCGAGCTAAGCTATTCTTCGGGGATGGAAGAAGGTGGGTTGAAGAAGAACTGGCGGGAGAAGTTGACGTCTTCATAGTTGATGTTACCGACCCTCTCGAAGGAGGCACCTCATACATGCTATACACAACCGAGTTTTACAAGCTACTGTCCTCAAGGCTCTCAAAAAACGGCGTGGTCTCAACCCACGCAACATCACCTACACACACTCAACTCGCATTCCACTCCATAAGAAAGACCATAGAGACAGCGTTCACGCATGTCTCGACGCTTGTAGCTTATATGGTCTCATTCTCCTCTCTTTGGGGGTTTCTTTACGCCTCCAACTCCTCACGTTTAGAAGACCTCAGCCCAGTTGAGGTTGAGAGAAGAATAGGGGATGGCGGCGTTACAGGTTTGAGGTTTTACTCTGGCGAAACCCATGAAGCCCTGCTCGGGCTAACAAAGCTCTACACTGATTTAAGGCCTGTGCACCCGCGCGTGATAAGGGACTCCGAGCCCCTCTTCATAGCCTAATCCCCAATTCCTTAGCCAGCACCATTTTGACAGTGGGGGTTAGCTCAAAATCTTTTAAGTTGTTCACCTGAACCCAGCGAGCATCCTCCGCATCGGTCCCAGGCCTTAACTCTCCACCAAGATAGTGCCCTCTAAAGCAGATCACTACATAGTGATATTGCACCTCAGCCTCGCTCCTAACTATCACGTCAACCACGTCGACTAAGTCAGAGACTTCTATCCTGACACCTGTCTCCTCAAACACCTCTCTACGCACTGTCTCCCTAATGGGTTCCCCCCACTTCACAGAGCCGCCGGGCAAGGCCCACTTCCCCTTAGCCGGCATACTTCCCCTCTTCACCAATAAGACACCCTCCCCGCGCTTAACCAACGCGCTTGCAGCCGCTACCGCGTACCTATTTCTGGTCATTCAAATTGAGGGATGCAGGTAAAAAATAAAACCTTTAAGAGTGGCGCCAAAAATTGGGCTGAGAGGTGCTAAGGTTGAAGTTAGATGGGGGCCTTTGACGCTGTACCTGTCTCGGTTACCTTGATTCCCTCTGGAATCTCGGGGAAGGCTGTCTTCATCCTCTGGGCGGCAACCTCCGCGGCCTCCTGCAATATCTTCTGTGCTTCTCCGTCGCTCGCCGAGACGCTTGTTATGGAGCCTGACACGGTTCCCGCCTCGATTATTAGCCCCTCGAGCATCTCGTCCACGTATCTGAGATTCTCAGCCACCTCAGGGACAATTCCAGCCAAGTCGGACTGGACATGCTTGATAATTGTCGTCGCTGGTCCCAACACGTGCATGACGTCTCCAAACTCTTTCACAGTCTCGAGGCGGAGTATCACTTTCTCCAACGAGAGCTGACTCCTCACAACCACCCTCGACATCTTTCTCAGCTGCGCGATCTCGTTGGCGTATATCGTCGCTCTACCTATGTCGCCCTCCTGCTGCGCCCTGACGCACTGCTCAAAGAGGTCTTTTCCTCGAGAAATAAGCCTCTGGGCAGTCCTGTTCAGCTTCTCCGACTGGATCTTCAGAGCTGTAATAATCTCCAAGTATCTGCTGTCAGACGCAACTATGCTTTTCGACTGGCCTGCATCTCTCCGGAACGGGTTTTTCATCCACTTATCGGATGCTTAATTCGCAAACCAATTGTATTTAGTTTTAGCGGCTCAGAAGTATTCACACTCTGCATGCAATACTCAGATATTCCCTAGCTATTCTCTGGATAATCTTAAATTTCAGCCCCTCCAACCTGTCTTGAAAAAAGACGTGACCTCGACGGCCCTTATATTCACCGACTTTAAAGCGATAGGTAACGTTCCAAGGGGACTCTATAGGCTCCGCAACAAGCCTGTAATAGAATATGTTCTCGAAGCTGTGCCTGACGAGGTCGATGAGCTTGTTATCTCTGTGAGAGATGAGCGGGATAAGGAGGCTTACACCGAGACAGCGGAGAAATACATCGCGAATATCCATCTCTGCGCCGGCGGTCTAGCTTCAACCCTAACATCCTACATGTCCTACTCAACGTCTGACAGATACCTCGTCCTGCCCTGCGACGCCCCGCTCCTCACTCAAGAATTCACAAAATTCCTCTTGGATACCTGCAGCAGGTTCTCCGCCGCCATTATTAGGGACGCAAATGGTAGACCTGAATACTTTTTCTCCGGCTACAGGAAAGATGCTTTCCTCAGAGCCTCGAATCAAGCCGCGGCGGACAATATGGATGAGATTGTGAAACACATCAGGAACGCTCTATACATCTACACCGGGGCCTTAAGGATATTTGACGAGAAGATGGTCCTCCTATACAGGGTGACTAGCGGCACAGAGGCGAGGCGGGCTGAGCGCATAATTAGCAGTAGGCTGAAAAATATTTGAGGGCTCGAGGCTTGAACTCCGATAATTGAGGAGCGTTTTAAATAAAACCCCGCATCCTCCTTTTAGACGTGGATAAAAGTTACGACGTTATTGTGGTTGGAGGCGGTGTGGCTGGAGCGCACACGGCTATGGCTATTTCGAAGTTCTCCGGGGGGCGCTTTAGGGTTCTTCTAATAGATAAGAACGCCCGGTCAGAGTTTGGAAAGAAAACAAAGACAGGGTGGTCTTGCGGAGATGCCGTAAGCAAGAAGAGCCTAGATTTCGCCTGCAATGCCTTGGGGATCAGTTACGGTTACCCAGAGATCGAGCACAAGGTGGACGGGGTACTCGTCTATTCTCCTGATCATGAGTCAAAGGTTCTCTTTGACGGTGATGGATATATTCTCAACAGGCGCACATGGGCGTTCAAACAGCTTGAGTATCTTGAGAAATTCGGAGTCGAGGTTCTAGATGGTATAGATGCTCAGGGTCTTCTTGCGAATGGCGGATTCGTCTCCGGGGTCTACGGCAAAAACATCACTAGCGGGGAGGATGTTCGCCTACACTCGAAAATTGTCGTCGATGCTTCGGGCTCCGCCTCAAAGCTCCGCACAAACCTCCCCATAAATAGCTTTATCGAGCGAGAGATCGATAAGGAGAACGACATCATAGGCACAGGTCGATACATCGTTGAATTCGAGCTTGGGGAGGACGATGAGACATGGTTCCACCCACGTTACTGCATTATTCACTTGGACCAAATCCTTGCGCCAGGTGGATACTCTTGGGTCTTCCCGAAGGGTGAGAACAAGGCCAATATAGGCCTTGGCATTCTCAGGCAACTTCTAAACAGGAGAAACAGAAAACTCGGAGTCAATGATAGCCTACAAAGCTTGATCGATAAGTATCTGGCGATAAATCGGGCCATAAGGAATGCGAAGCCCTCCACATCCCCCCTCGACGAGAACAATGTCTTCAATATCTGGCAGGTCCCTGTGAGGCGCCAAAACGACTGCCTGGTGGCTAATGGCTATGCGATAATCGGTGACGCGGCTTGGATGCCGAGGCCGATAGACGCGGGGGGTATCGGCCCCGCGCTCGAGGCCAGCGTTATCTTGGGTAGATGCATCGTCGAGGCTTTAGAGGATGGCGATGTGAGCGAGGAGTCGTTGTGGAAATACAACGTGGAGTACGTGAGGAGGCGGGGCTACCAGATGGCCAGCTTCGAGGTTTTGAGGAGATATCTTCAAGGTTTGACCAACGAGCGTATAAGCTTCGGCATGAAGTATTTCCTCTCTCAAGAGGATGTCGAGAACATCAAGAGGCGGGAGCACCCCAGATTCCCACTTCTCAACAGCTTGATCAGGTATCTTCTTGACGGAGAGCTGAGGAAGAGGATAAAGCAGGACCCGGGTCTCGCGAAGGGTTTGAGGCTAACGGCGGAGAAAAGTCGGCGCTTAATTTCTCTCTACAGCCAGTATCCGGAGAGTCCAGAGGGGTTCGAGGCCTGGCATAAGCGGTTCTTAGCGGAGCTGCAAGACGCTTATGAAAGATTATCCCCTCAAGACTCTTAAGAGTCTGCCGAGAGACCTGAGGAGACGGTTGTTGTGCCCTCTTAAACCAATTGTTGCACGCAGACAGTTTCGGGTGAGCGGGTTTTGCGAGAGGTTTCTGAGAACTATTCCCTCCCTAAGCAGCATCTCGTGAACCTCCTCAGCCCGCAGATCCTCTCTGATACGTATGAGGAGGAAGTTAGCCTGTGAGGGGTATACCTTCCCAACCTCTAGGCGCTCCAGTTCGCCGCGTACCCTCTCACGCTCACTTATTATCGTCTCTACACTCTTGCGCATGTAGGACCGGTTTTTCAGGGCATGCATAGCCAGCTTTATGTTGATGGTTCCGAGGCTGTTGGGTGGTCTAGCCTTGTTGATTAGCTTCACAGTCTCTTCGCTGGCAAGAATGTATCCGATCCTCGCGGCTGCAAGCCCGAATGCCTTCGAGAGTGTCCTGACGATTACGAGGTTATCAAACCTGCTGAGGAGTGGCATAGCTGTGGCCCCCGAATACTCGTAGTAGGCCTCATCAACCACCACGCATGCTTCGGTCTCCGAGCAGACCTTTTCCACCACTTGGGCCGGGGTAACATTGCCGGTGGGATTATTGGGGCTGCACAGCCAAACCACCCCGGCATCACTGTCTAGGTTGGAGAGAATGCCCTCCACATCGTCGCCAAACCCCTCCAACCTCGGGACTCCTCTGAAGAATGAGCCTTGAAGCTCGGATGCGATTCTGAAGTAGCTATAAGTTGGGACCGACGCAACAGCTATGGAGCCCTTCTCCAAGAAGATTCTCGAGACTATATCTATGGCCTCGTCCGCGCCATTCGTCGGAATTATACCCTCGAATTCGTGCCCCGTGTACTCGGCTATTGCCTCCCTGAGAGAGGTGTAGCTTGTATCCGGATATAGGTTGACCTCTATCTCTGGCAGTCGCTTTGCGAGGCTTTTGAGAGCGGATGTGGGCCGCGTAGGGGAGGTGTTTAGGTCGAGGCGTAGGATGTCTCCTGGCTTCAGCCCGAATTGGGCTGCAATCTGCTCCGTTGAGGGCTCCCAGGTGTACGGCTCAAATCTTTTGAAGAGCTCCCGGTATCTCAACTGTCTCCCTCCACTCAGAGAGATATCGTTATAGTCTCGATGCCTTAAGGATTACCCGGGCCAAGATTGCTGAGGTTTCTCCGGATAGGGCTGGACGACACAGACTCTAAAAAGGCCATGTGCACAACATACGTAGCCGCAAAGCTACTGGAGCGGCTTCAGAGAGAAGGCTACAAGCCTCTGGACTATCCCTGGCTAGTTAGGCTCAACCCAAACTGCCCATATAAGACACGAGGCAACGCCGCCCTCGCATTAACCGTGGAGGCCAAGCCGGCTGAGCTGGACCGCATCGTTGACGCCGCCGTCTCAATCGTCAAGGAGTGGGCTGACCTTGGCGCGGAGGGGACAGACCCTGGGCTGATCTTTGCCTGGAATAACCAAGTCGAAGGGCTCAGGGAAATTTACTGGAGAGCCCTTACCGAGATACTCGAGATTGACGAGGTTAAGGAGAGATGCGATGAATTAGGCGTACACTACATCACTTTTAAGGAGGGGAGGGGGGTTGTGGGCGCGGCTGCGGCCGCGGCTGCCGACCCGGACTCCCTCGCAACATACGAGGCCATAGCTTATCGTGTACCTTCTAAGTGGGGGCTCGAGAGGGGGGTCGAAGAGTCCAGCGTGATAGAGATGGATAAGAAGACACGCCCCTACACCTTCGACAACTATGATTACGAGAAGAAGGAGGTCAGAATAACGCCCCACACACCTTGCCCCGTGCTGGCGGGTGTCAGGGCCATAACGCCGGCCCACGCAGAGGAGGGTCTGAAGATGACCAGATTCCTCGAGCCTATAGACTTCTACGTTGTCTTCAGGACAAATCAGGCGGGAGATCTCCACTACGTTCCTGCGCGGATATGTGAGGTGCGGCCCAACACCTCATACATCGTGAAGGGGCGAGTTTACTCTAAGCCAACCACTATACCTGGCGGACACGTTCTGGTAACCATCGAGGACGAGACAGGGCGCCTCACCCTAGCAGCATACGAACCCACAGGACAGTTTAGAAGAATCGTTGAGAAGCTGATTCCTGGAGACGAGGTTCTCGCTTATGGCGCCGTGAAGATAAAGGATTCAGATTTAACACTGAATCTGGAGAAGCTAGCGATTCTAAAGTTGGCGGCGTTGATGGTGAGGACTGCCCCCAAATGCGAGCTATGTGGCAGAAAGATGAAGAGTATGGGCCGTGAAAAAGGGTATCGATGTAAGAGATGCGGGGTCAGGCGCCCCGACCTAACACCGGCTCTAGAACAGCACGAAAGAAAAATCTCTGAGGGTGTCTACGAAGTATGCGTCTCGGCTAGGAGGCACCTGACGATGCCACTTACCATCAAGTCACTCCTGAGACATCACAAGCATGGTTAAAGTTGAGCGAACCTTTTCCAGCCTCCTGATACTCCACGAGACCGTCTCCTTCAACTTATCCATAGACTCAGCCTCAACCTTAGCGACGATATCGTATACACCGTAGACTAAATACGCCTCACGTACAGACGACATCTGCTTCAGCTGCCTCAGCACCTCCTCCTCAGCGCCTATCTCCGTATTGATCAAGACGTATGCCAGCGGCAATCCGAGAGAAATCATGGACGTGTCCTAATATATATTCTTTAACGGCTTCCGAGGACATAGTTGATGTGGGGCAGGTTGAGAGGAGGTTGGCTCACGCATCGAGCCTGGAGGTCAAGATACAAACACTTCAAGCCGAGACCATCTTGAAGGCTATCGCTCCTGAGCTAGAGTCTCTCCCCACCAGGAGAGTTAAAGCCGCTATTAGCTGCCTGGAGGACGGCCTGATCTTAACCCTTGAGGCCGAAGACCTAGTCGCTCTCCGAGCTGGACTAAACACTTTCCTAAGATGGATCTCAGCCATCGAGAGATGCCTCAGCTTGACAGAGCGTGAGTCAGGGATTTAGGGGGTCTCGACTTAAATAAGACTAAGGAGATGGCTCTATTGGAGATGCCTCAGAAGGAGAAGACGAAGGAGAAAAAGACCGCCTTCACCGATATATCCGAGCTCCCGAACGTGGGACCTGCTACGGCGGAGAAGCTCAAGGAGATAGGCTTCTCAACGATCGAGGCGCTGGCTACAGCGACGGTCGCGGAGCTTGAGGCTGCTGGTATAGGTGAGAAGCGAGCCTCCGAGTTGATAGAGATGGCCCGTAGCTCGATCGAGATTGCCTGGGTAACGGCAAAGGAGCTTGCAGCCCTGAAGAGCAGTGTTAAACACCTCACCACGAGCAGCAGAGCGTTAGACAATCTACTTGGAGGAGGGATCGAGACGCAAGCAATCACAGAGTTCTTCGGCGAGTTCGGCTCTGGTAAAAGCCAGATCTGCCATCAGCTCGCCGTCAATGTTCAACTGCCTCTTGATAGGGGAGGGCTAGAGGGCGCCGCACTGTATATCGACACGGAGAACACGTTTAGGATTGAGCGAATAGAGCAGATGGCGAGGCACCTCAACCTAGATTTTGAGAGGGTCGCGGACAACATTATATATGCCGAGGCCTACAACTCCGACCACCAGGTACTCTTGCTTGAGAAAGCCGACAGAATAATCAAGGAACACAACGTCAAGTTAGTGATTATTGATTCCCTCACATCCCATTTCAGGAGTGAGTATATCGGGAGGGAAATGCTCGCAGAGCGCCAGCAAAAGCTGAACAAGCACATGCACAGGCTTCTCAGGCTCGCGCGCGCCTTCAACTTAGCGGCTGTTGTAACAAACCAAGTGATGGCTAGGCCTGACGAGTTTTTCTCCTTAAACGCTGTCTCGCCTGTTGGAGGTCACATCGTAGGACATACGAGCCACATGAGAATCTTCATAAGAAAGACCGCTGGGAAGAACGTCAGAATAGTTAGGCTTGTCTCCAGCCCCCACCTCCCCGAGGGTGAGGTGCTCGTGAAGATTACCGAGAACGGTATAGAGGACGTAGAGGAGGCTGAGATTAGGTCGAGGTAGATGAATATGGGTAGCGTATCTCATATGGAGAAGGCAGTGTTGAAGTTTGTAAATACTCTCTTTGCCGGGAAATTCGCTGAGGCTGAGCGCATTCTGAACAAGATAGCCAAGAGAGCCTCAACCGAGGAGGAGAGAAGGGCTGTTC
>JAUQPZ010000023.1 GCA_030550155.1 Thermoproteota archaeon | reverse complement strand
TAGGTCTCAAACGATCGATCCCGAGCCGCCTAAGGGATGGGAGGCAGACACGAGATTAAGTGGGGGTATAGTCTTCACAACTTGTTGTCACGACTTTAACCTCTTAACTTGGCTGACTGGTGAGCCAGTTATTGAGGTCTATGCATGTGGGTCCCTCATGGTCCATCGTGAATCGCTCTGTCCTGATGATTATGATAACGTATTAGTGGTCTTGAGATTTAAGAGTGGCGCGACTGGTTTCGTGTTCGCTGGTAGGTTCTGCACATATGGGCACGATGTGAGGACAGAGGTACATGGTGAAAGGATGTCAGTGCGCGTAGAGCAGGATAGGATGCTACCAATTGAGGCCTATAGCGGCGATGGTGTCAGGCACGACTATCCCTATTGGTATATGGAGAGGTTTAGGGAATCCTACATAAACGAGGTTAAACACTTTATCGAGTGCATTAAAACAGGTTCGAGGCCTCTGACAGACGCCCTAGACGCTGCAGAGACGCTGAAGATCTGCGAGGCGGCTGTAGCCTCGATACTGTCAGGTAAGCCTGTCGGGCTCTCGTAACGAGAAATGTGGGCCAAGGTAACCGTCTATGAGCGGATACTAGGCCATAAAGAGGTAGTTGTTAATGTCCTCGTCTAACCACAATCATGGCCCTGCGAAAACATATTCACAATGCTAGCACCACTATTCATCCCCTACTCAGGCCGACCATCCAGAGAGGCGTTAAACAGAGGGCTAGAAAAGATAAGCTCGCTGGTGATGGCTGTCTGCATGATACTACCAAAAAAACAGCAACACCCACGATTGTCCGAGACACAATAAACAAACCTTTCAACCTATACCCCAACAAGATATACCTAGCACCCGGCCCAGACGAAAACCTCTACCTATCCAAATTAAGCCTCTGCCCGAAGAAAAAGCTAAACATACCTCACCCACCACATCTCACGTGCGGACTCTTGCGCCGTTATCTAAAAAATGAGCAGGCGCCCTGACGCTCGTGTTTTAAGACTTCTCAGCCCTCACCATATACTCTGACCTTAAACGAGTATCTTCCAAGCAAAAGCTAGGCTATACTATGTCACACCTGCTGCTAACCATTCAACCCGAAAAAGTCCTTAAAGGATAAACCTTCTAGGCCGGACTACTTAATAAATAGTCTTAAAATAATATGTCCCGTCCACTAATCTCCGCTCATCTGTCCCCCACACTCCGCCTCTTAGAAGCAATCTTCAAATCCACCGGCCAACCTATAAAACATTTCCGATCCTTGATACAAGAGATAGCAAATATTCACTACGAAGTATATTATAAGACTGTGAATAATTCTGGTACAAAATTATTTATTGCGGCTAAACTATAATTAGGTTAATGAATGTAGAAGAGATTGCATCCCAGCTTATCAGTATGCAGACAGAGGCTCCCCCGGGCAATGAAGAGGAATGCGCTGCATATCTGCGCGACTATTTACTTGACCAAAAGATTGAGAACTGCGAGGTTATACTCCATAGGTTCGCTGAGAAAAGGGCAAATCTTGTGGCTCGTATAGGGCCCATGGGCCAAGCTGGTCTATTATTGTCAGGGCATATAGATGTCGTGCCTGTGGGAAGTCTCGCAGGATGGGACAGCCATCCATTCGAGCCTAAGATACGCGAGGGCAAGCTTTACGGGCGCGGCGCAGCTGATATGAAGGGTGGAGTAGCAGCAATAGTTAAAGCAATAGAGTCGACAAAGAACTTGCAGCTTAAGCGTGGAATCGTCTTCGTGGCCACTGCCGGCGAGGAGATAGGGTTTGATGGACTTAGAGCGCTCATCAGAGATAAACAGATACGGGAAAACGATGCACTTTTTGGTGTCATAGGTGAACCCACGAATCTACGGGTTGTAAGGGCGCACAAGGGAGGGACATTGTTCAGAATCACGTTCCATGGACGTAGTGCCCACTCGAGTAGACCAGACTTAGGCGTCAATGCCATCGAGAACGCCGCAAGGTTCATAGTTGAACTCAAGAGTCTTAGAAATAAGCTTGAGGACATAAAGGACCCAGACCTCGGCTCTTCTGTTATATCCTCGACGATAATTAAAGGGGGGGTGAAGGAGAATGTGATACCTGCAAGCTGTCAGATTATTGTTGATTGTCGGAGAATACCGTCTCACAGTGACAAGTATATACTTTCCGAACTGGAACAAATATCCAATAATCTGAAAGCCAGTTACGGCAGTTTCGAGCTAACGATCGAGGAGATTTTTAGCAGCGACGCCTTGAACACGCCTAAGGACCATCCGTTAGTAAAGATGGCTGAAGATTTGGTGGCTGAGGAATCAGGTGTCGCCCCCTATGGGACAGAAGCTCCATTATATCAACAGCTAGGAATACCGACAATAATACTCGGTCCTGGAAGCGTTGAACAAGCTCACGTAATAAATGAGTACGTAGAAATAAAGCAGCTCCATCGAGCTGAAATTATTTACAAGGAATTAGTAAAACGCGTTTGTGTTAAATGAACCATTTTATAGAATAGAAGCAACACCATTATTCTAAGTCTATGTACTTTGGGTGCCATTCGACACCCTCCCACGATGTGATTTTTCTCGGAGCAATCTTGATGAGATATCTTGGCCTATTTAACGTAGGTACAAGATACTCAGGCCCACGCTCACCAAGATACCTACTCGCCATCTTTTTAGCTATCTCGACCCACTTCCCACCAACCACGGGGCCCTCAACGATCTCGGCATCCCCCTCGACAAGCACGCGTGTAGAGGGAGGTGCGTCAAAACTAATCTGTAGGGCCACCCGCGGCTCTCTCTTCAGATAATTGACCCAGGCTGACTTAGCTCTCGAAATGATGTAAAAATTCTCGCCGTCGTACTCGTACCAGACTGGGACTATGTATGGCGAGCCATCATGTTTCACAATTGCTAACCTAGCTATAATTGAACTTCTGGATAGAAAATCATAAAGCTCCTGCTTAGTTAACCCACGCATTTTACCCATCCACCCTGAATTATCTGCGGACAATCCCAACAGCCAAAGCTCAGGAAAGTTGTATGTTTATTTAAATCTTACCCCGCATTTTATTTAGAAATGTAGCTCGGAAGACCAGTCACAAAAACTTCTAAAATGGAGAAGATGGTAACACAGCATTATGGCCGCTAAAGGGTCATAGTTGCACCCTTCTCAGCTGATTCCATTGCCTTAAGGGCGATTTCAAGAGCGCGCTTAGCATCTTCGATAGGTATCAGCTGAGGCTGCTCACCCGTAATGACGCATTTAGCGAAGTAATCTAGCTCGTCCCTAAGGGCTCCCTCGGCGTATCCATCCATCCTAGGCCAGTAGGTGACATCCGGCTTATCAACTCCGCGTGTGCCGTATACTGTGAAGAACTCGCCTGGTGTGTGGATGTGAGCAGTGATTTTCTCGGAGATTAATGAGAACATAGAGTCGATGAAGTGAGGATAATTATCACTCAGAAGGAATCCGTTCTCAACTATCCCAAGCTCGTTGTCGGTGAATTTCATAATCGTCCAGAATACGTCCGGGAAGCGGTAATTCAACCTCCTCGCTGCAAAGCCAGACACCTGAGAGACCTCTCTGCCACAGATCCAACGCATTATGTCTATGTCATGGACGCCTGTCTGTACCGGAGGTGATACTCTGTTTAGATAGATATCAGCGGCCCGTCGCCTTCCAAGCCTACGTGCATACATCGAGCCTATTTTCCCGGTCTCTCCCTCTTCACGCATCTTCTTTAACAGTCGGTAGCGTCTGTCAAACCTCAAAACGTGTCCAACCATGAATATTACTCCATGCCGCTTTACAGCGCTAATAATCACATCAGCATCCTCTAGGGTTGTCGCGATAGGTTTCTCCAGGAGTATGGGTTTACCAGCCTCAGCCGCTAGTATTACAGGCTCCACATGGTCATCGTCAGCGGTAGCTACAGTGACGGCATCAATTTCTTCATCCCTAACTATCTTCTCCCTATCGGTGTACCATTTCTTGACACCGTATAGTCTAGCCACCTCTTCTGCCCTATTTCTACTACGTGAACAGACAGCTACAACCTCGACATCACGTATAGCTCTCAGGGCCTGAACGTGGCGCTCGCCGAAATCCCCTAAACCAATAACTCCAAATCTTACAACCATGCTGCTCACTTGTGTATAGGGGACATCCGTCAATATATCTTTAGGATGCTTAGGCCCAGAATATGCCTTGGTCTCAAAAACTTAAGGGTTGATTTTACCGATAGGTTTTCGACAGCTGATGTTCACTTCACTGTAAACAGGGGGTTAGTGGGATGTCAGTTCTATCTTGTAAATTTCTGGCAACAACAGGACGACTCATTTTTGATGGCGGTGTAGTAAGCCAGCTGCGTATGCGCTGGCTGGCCTCAACATATACCGTCTCAGGGAATTCGGCGATAGTTTTGCTTGCAGATAGCGCAGTACCATCGCGTCTGGCTTCGTTAAGAAATTTTATATGTTTGTTGGGTTACTTCCTCAAGACTGTTCATGAGCAGAGAGGACCCCAATCTTACTATGAGTTAGGGGAGTTGTTTCTATAGGCCGCTGCATCTCTTCCTTCTTAACTGGGACATTATTCGCGTTCAGCGATGGTCCCTCCGCTGTTATCCTGCAGGACATAGGTCTTAAGAGGGTACCTGGCCAACGCGGATGTTGTGATAAGTTTTTACGCATCCCACAAACATTATTTGATGTTTCATGAGGGTCAACCGATACGTGTATTTGGTGGGGGATGGCGGTCGCGGCCTCTCCCACGACCTCGATTGCTGCGTATACCTTGTGGATTGTGGAAGCTCTTACTTAATGATTGATAGTGGCGTCGGCCTGGATAGCGGCCTGATAGTGAATAACATAAGGGCTGACGGGGTACCCTTAGACAAAGTAAGACACCTCGTATTGACACACTCTCACTCCGACCATGCATGTGGTGCAAGATATTTTCAAAAAGAGTTACAGTTAGAGGTCATCGCTCCTATAAAGGAGGCGGAGATCATCAGTCAAGGGTCGGATGAGGAGTTAGGATTGGATGTTGCGCGTGGAGCGATTTATCCTCCGGATTTTGCGTATAAGCACTGCAAGCCTGACAGGGTTGTGAGCGATGGTGAGGAGATAAAGATCGGTGATAAGGTTGCTACGTTTATTCAGGTTCCTGGGCACTCGCCGGGCATAGTTTGCGTCTTCTTTAGGAATGAGAAGATTCTTTTTTCCAGTGATGTGGTTTTTCATGGGGGTACTATTGGTCTTGGGAATTGGAAAGGATGTGATTTATCTGAATACCGTAGTAATATCGGGAAGTTATCGGGCCTAGGCGTGGAGCAGCTATTCCCGGGGCACTTTTTGTTCGTTCTTAGAAATGGCCAAAAGCATATAGACACAGCGGTCAATAATCTAAAAGGCCCTTGGATTCCCCCTGCTTGGTTACATAGACATCCACATCTTTAAACAATCCTTTAACGTCAATTTCGGTTAACAGAGATAGTTCAGACATAATAAGCCACAATTAGCCGCGACCCAAACTGTTTACAGGTATACACACATCTCGGTCGCATACGGGTACTGTCCGGATAACGCCTTAAATGATGTAAGATTCAGGTTGGAGGGTTTATGCAAAGGGAAAAGCCTTTTATACGCGTGATTGCCAAACAATAGCTGTGAGCTCCTCTGCTGTGAAACTTTCAAGAAGAGCTTTGCTTGGAGCATTAGGTGGGCTAATAGGGGGTGTGGCCGTAGGTGCAGCCGTAGGATGGACAGCCAAGCCGGAGGCACCGGCTAGAACAGTCACCGTGACGGGCGCTGAGCGCACAGTAACACAGTATGTCACAGCCCCTCCTCGGGAGAAGGCCGCTATAACCATAATAGCGTTCGCGCAGGGGTTTGCATGGCCTGAACTCTTCGGCTCAGATGGGACTATTGAGACTGATTTGCTCAAGAAGTTTGAAGAACGGGAGGCTGTGGATATAGCTATTGAGTGGGGGGATGAGTGGGCGGTTAGGGAGAAAGTTGCATCAGACGTAACTGCACGGGTGGGAAAATACGATATAGTGCTAGTTGGAAGCGATGGGGCTGTGCAGGCTTATGGGTACGCTGGATATCTGGAACCCCTCGACGAGTACTTTACGAAATATCCCCAAGAGTATTTCGACCAGAATGATGTTTATAAATCATTCTTGGACGCTAACAGAATTGAGGGAACTCTCTATGCTCTACCCTACTACTCGTTCGGTCCCGGTGTCATATATCGGAGGGACCTCTTTGAAAGGTACGACGCTGAACTGCCAAAGGATAATTGGTCAACTGACGACTTAGAGGTCGCACTAGAGAAGATAAGTGAGGGCCTTAAAAGAGACGGTTTGACTGACACATACGCGTTAACAATGCGGGCTGGTCCGGGTGAAGAGCCGACTCTGGACTTGGCTGGCTTCATATATGCATATGCTGGATACCCAGCTTGGTTTGAGGGTGGAGCTATTTGGCCTAGTGAGATAAAGCAGAATAAGGCAAAGCCTATCCTTGACTCCTCCGACTTTGAAGCTGGGTTCAGAGCGTTTACTGATTGGGTGAAACGCTTCGGTCCGCCGGGCGCATCTACTCACACATGGGTCGACATGATGAACCTCTACGCACAGGGGAAGGCCGCTGTGCTTATGCCATCTGCGATAAATGGATATGCCGCATTAGGTATAACACAGGACGAGAACGTTAAAAGATATACCAAGTTTATGCTGACGCCTTTCGGTCCCGGTAGAAAGCGCATAAACAGCTACTGGACCTTTTCCTTAGGAATCAATAAATTCTCTAAGAACAAAGAGGCTGCTTGGCGTGTCCTAACTTATTTAACTGGACGAGACTCCATGGAGGCTTTTGCTGAGAGGACAATGTGGCCTAACGTGACTATGAGGTCAGTACTCTACAGCTATCCGCTGATTAAGAAATACGGGATTGAAGAGATTGAACTGAACGAGCGCTCAGTTGTAGAAAACCCTGCCATCTATTTCCCCTATATATCTGAGTTGGACCTTTTCATGGATAAGGTCGGAACAATGGCATCTGATGTAGTGGCCGGCTCCAAGACAGTTGAGAACGCACTATCAGAGCTCCAGAAATGGGCCACAGACCTGATGAGCAGCAGGGGATATTACACCTAAAGCTACTTTCACAATCATGAATGGATTTATCATCTTCCTCAGGTTAAGGGTAGGTCGGCCTTGAGGGAGGAGTATAGGCTGTTACTTCCCGCCGTCGCTGTACTCGCCCTTCTCGTAGCAGTACCTACGTTCTATCTTTTCTATACAAGTTTTCTTAACTGGTTTCTGAGAGACCCTGAAGGACCAACATTCGGTGGACTAAATAACTACATCAGGCTCATTCAATCAGGCGACTTCAGAATCTCCCTCGTAGTTACACTAATCTTCAGCGCCGCGTCTGTTAGCATATCCCTGCTTATTGGTCTTGGTTTAGCACTGCTTTTCAGCGAGAAGCTAAGGGGAAGAAACATTATGAGGACCCTATTGGTGATGCCTATAGTTCTACCACCTGTAGTAGTAGGCTTCACATGGAAATTCATACTTAGTAGTGAGGTTGGGATAATAGGCGCATATTTTATGAGGCTCATAGGGTTAGGAGATATCAGTCTTCTCGGCGACCCAACATTAGCTCTTGCGTCTGTTATCATGGCAGATATATGGGGTAAAATGCCGTTACCATTCCTAATATTCTTGGCAGGAATAGCGGCGATACCTCCGATATATTATGAATCAGCTATGATAGATGGTGCCAGCAGGTGGCATACCTTCAAGTCAATAACGTTGCCACATCTCCACAAACCGTTGATTGTCGCCTTGATACTTCGAACAATAGACGCTTTCAACAGTTTTGATGTGATCTTCGTCATGACAAAAGGTGGGCCCGGTATGGCCACGCATACACTGCCGATGTTAGGATGGAAAGTTGGATTCTATTATTTTGACATAGGCATGGCCTCTGCGATAGGTGTCCTACTCCTGTTGTTGGTTATTGCGGTAAGCATGCCGCTCGTTAGAAGGATAAGTAGGTGAAGAACAGGTGGTGAGAACAACGCCGCTCAAATTTTTCATGTATCTTCTCGCTTCAATAATCGTCACCCTATCAGTTTTCCCAATAGCGTGGATAGTAATAGCTTCTTTTAAGACGATGCATCAAGTGTTTCAGATGCCGCCGCAGCTTGTGTTCGAGCCAACCTTTGATAACTATCGTAGACTCCTATTCGGGGGGCAGCTAATGAATGCCTTCTTTAACAGCCTAGTAATTTCAATCCTTACGGTAACCGTGTCGTTGGTGCTTGGGATACCCACTGCTTATTCTCTATCTGTGCTGAAGAATAGAGTTGGAAGGAATGTTAGTTTTTGGATACTCTCTGTCAGGATGGCGCCAGCTTTTGCAGTAATTATTCCCTATTTCATATTAATGTATTATCTAAAGCTGATAGACACGATATGGGCAGTGATCGTTACATATCTAACATTCGCGATACCTTTCCAGACCTGGCTGCTAAAGATAACATTTGAGGAGCTTCCTAGAGAGCTTGAGGAGGCTGCCCTTATTGACGGTGCCACCAAGTCTTCAGCCCTCTTTAGGATAATTCTGCCAAATGCTGCGCCTATGATAGCCTCAGCCAGCATATTGACATTTGTTTTAGCGTGGAACGAGTTTTTAATGGCTTTCATTCTCACCTCGAGAGACGCTAGAACTGTTCCTGTATTAATCACTGCGCTCTCAGGAACCCACAAGCTAGATTGGCCTATTATGGCGGCTATTACTACCGTGTCTATGATACCGGCATTCGCCTTTATAACGTTCGTGCAGAGATACTTAATTAAAGGGCTTACGATGGGGGCAGTTAAATAATTTGCCTGGATCTTTTAGGGCTTGACATAAACTCTATAGATATGGGCTTGGCGATTGAGAATGGTGCACTGCAGAAGGGGCATCGCAGGCCCGTGGTTACTTTCTTGAATGGCTCGTCGCAGTTTGGGCATTCTTCCGTGCCGATTGGGGGCCTGAGCCGCATTTGAGGCAGATGAGCGTGCCTCCCCAGCTTATTGCCTCGACCTTCACTAGCGCCGGGGGTCGATGTGCTGTTCTCGCGGTGGCTTTTGTCTCGGTTGGTGATTAGAGCCGATGCCGCGAGGCACATCGACCCAGCTATGAGCAACCTTAAAGGACTCCTCGGATTTTACTCCTTCTGTGAGCGGGAGGAGGTGGGTGATGGTAACCAACAAGATGAGCAGGACGCCGACTAGGCTGACAGGGGAGGCGAAGAGGGGCCTTATCTTCAGCCTGCTCGCGGCCCTAGAGGCTCTCTTCGGCTATCCTCGCCATGGCGCTCCCCACTATCACGCCCTGCACCCCCCTCCGCGCCATCACCGATACTTGGCGTAGAGACGAGACGCCGAACTCCACCGTGGTTTAAGGTCTCTCCCTCATCACTAAGACCCTCTCCAGCAGCCTCAGGGCTTCCGGAGAGACCTCGCTCCTCACACACGTAACGCCGGGTAGGGAGACGAGCTAAGAGAAGCCCGTTGAGGCTCTGAGAATCAGGTCCAGCCTGTTGTTGGAGGTGGTTAGCGAGGCTAGGAATATGGTTGAGAAGCTAAAGGCTTTGCGCCGTCTCCTTGAGGCTGAGCGGCTCCTCGATGGCGAGAACAGGAACGACGACGCCGTCCACTCCGCATGATCTAGCCTCCTCGAAGAAGGCCCTGCAGCCCATAGGGTGTATAGGGTTTAGATGGAAGAGAATCACAATCGGCCTCCCACATCCCTCCTATTAGCCGTTGGATAAGGGTTAGATAGTGAGTGTTAGGGTGATGTGTTGTGATTGAGGAGCTGCTTAAGGCTACGATTATACTTTTCGTGGTTGTGGACCCTGTTGGAAACGTGCCGATACTGGTTGAGCTGACGAGGGGGGTCGAGCGGGAGGCTAGGAGGAGGGTCTTCAACCAGGCCGTTCTCGTGGGGTCTTCTCTGCTGCTGGTCTTCGCCTTTGCCGGCCAGCAGATCCTCGCCCTCTTCAACATATCTCTCTACAGCTTCATGATTGCGGGCGGCATACTCTTCCTCTTCCTAGCTCTTCAAATTCTGATTTATGGCGGTGAGAAGCTTTTGGCGAAATCCGGCGACGTGGGTGTCTTCCCTATCGGGTTCCCGCTCCTCGTGGGGCCGGGCTCCATAACTACAACCATGATAACAATTAACGCCTCCGGGCAGATAATAGCAATCCTCTCGGTCTTGATAGTCATGTTCCTCACATGGGTTATCCTCAGGGGCATCGACAAGCTATACGACTTCTTGGGAAGGACTGGAGCAGACGTCATAGCCAGGGTATTAGCCGTGATCTTGGCGGCTGTCGCAATCGAGTATATCTTGTCGGGCATGAGGAGGGCTTTGAGAGAATAGCCGACCCCTCTCGCAATGGCGAGACCGTGAGGGGTTAGGCTTTAATACGGGGTTGAATTGGCTAGAATCGAAAAAACCCGGCGTAGCTCAGCCTGGTAGAGCATCCGGCTGTAGAGGCCGGCATCCAGCCGCGCCTATGCCAGCCTACTAGGCTCACAGAGACCGGAGGGCCGCAGGTTCAAATCCTGCCGCCGGGACACTCCTCCTCTAAGGCACTACTTTCTGCTAAGCGGTTTTTACGCGTAGCGGTGTCTGTGAGAGAGACGAGGTTAAATAATTCAGCCATACCTCATCTACGTTAGAATTGGGGAACGGTGAATTCGCGGCGAGGCAGTTGCTAAAAGTCAGGAAGAGGCTAAGGTGGAGTGAAAGAAGATACAAGCTAAGGATGCTCCGCTTTAAGGAAAAGTTTGACCCTCTCGAGGGAGCGCCAATGGCGCGTGGAATCGTGATAGAGAAGAAAGGCATAGAGTCCAGACAGCCGAACAGCGCGGTAAGAAAGTGTGTCCGTGTGCAGTTAACAAAGAATGGCAAAGTTGTCACGGCTTTCCTGCCTGGAGACGGGGCTCTGAACGTCATAGACGAGCATGACGAGGTCATTATTCAGGGGATAGGCGGGACTCTGGGAAAGAGCTACGGCGACCTTCCAGGAGTCAGATACGAGGTCGTAACTGTGAACGGCGTCCCACTCAAACTTCTGGTCCTTGGGAAGGTCAAGAAGCCGAGGCGCTAAACTTTTTCCAAGCGACCAGGAAGCACGCCACGAATGCTAGTGCTGTGTATAAGAGAAGAGAATAGAGGCCGATAGGCACCCTGACTACTGGCTCTAAGGGATTAAAGGTGTCCTCTTGCTCGAAGACCATCCAGCCGGCCTTAAGCCTGACAGCGTCTCCCTTCGCCACATGCAAGGCAACGTTCCCGTACCCGTCTGAGTAGCCATCCCACTCAACTGTGCCGTCCGGCCGCTGAACCGAGATCTGAAAGAATGGGGCCGGAAGTCCTAAGAAGTCGGCAACCTTGACCGCAGGTCTTGCTACTGAAACATTAACCATGTATCGGCCGGGGCTGGTTACGTTCAGGGACACAGTCTCTTTCACGTCGCGACCATGCCAATCTATCTCTAACACCTCGAAGGAGCCCTCGGGGAGCCAGGCCCGCTCTTCCGTGGAAAAGCGAATCATTGCGCCGTTCTCCCCGCGAAGTAGGATTGACGCCTCAATGGGGGGGTTCGTGGTGACAGACACTCGGTAGAGTCTTCTATAAAGTGGGGTCAGCCTGATGCTCTCTTCAACTTTCAGTGATAGCATGGATGCGTTAGACTCGACTCTTCCACTCCATTTAACGAATTCTAGCGACTCGTCCTCGCTTATTGCGATGATCCTTGGCGCGTGGAGCATTATGGTCTGGTTTACCGGAACCCATAAAGCTTCCTCTCCACCCCATACACCTCCCTCAACTACGACTAACACTTCTTCACGCCAGTGAAGAATGATGCCGCACGGAGCCTCTACTTTTAAGCGGAGGCCGTCAACGATTGTGGCTCCACCCGTGGCGCCGAGAAACACAGCCCGCCTCCCCGCATCTAACTCTATGGACTTGGGGATGCTGAGCTCCAAGATCTCACCCTCCTGATACCACCCCGGGGAGACGTTGACAGGGTAGGTGCTTTTTACATCGACATAGTAGTATCTGCGATACTCTGGGACGAATTTTGAAGGGGCTGTAATATTGACTACGAGATATGGTTCGGTAGACTTAATTGGCGAGAGCCATCCGGCGAACACGGCCTGGGTCCCGTTACTCCACACTATCCCGGGCCGGGCCATTATGACTGTCTGAGAATTGTGGTCGACCCAGAAGGACTCACTGACCTCTCTGCCCGGGCTCTCAACCCTTACGAGGTGTTGAACTATCCAGATCGCTGTAAGTCGAACCGGGCTGGAGATGTTCAACGAGACCAGCTGCGACGGGGTGTAAAATGTTCCTTCAAAGCCTTTCAGAAACAGCCTGTTTTGCTCGTTAATTTCGACAATGCTTGGCGAGACGGTGATGTTGAGAATTGTCCCCTCAGGCCACCACCCCGCTCCGACCGCGACGCCAATCTCGGAGCTAACCTCTACGAGGAACTCTCTCTGATAGACCGCTGAAAGTCTCACAGGCCCCTCTACGATCAATTCAATGGCATTACTTGTGGAGTTTACTGAGCCCTTCCACATCTTGAAAACAAGCCTCTCGCTACTCGTCAAATTCACTAAATATGGCGCGGCTACGTATATTCTATGGCCCCGCCTCACCCATTCATCAGTGAACAAGCCTTGACCATAGTCGATAACGACTCTATATTCAGCGTAGAAGGAAGCCACATAGTCGGCATTCAGGGTCGGCTTTATTGACAAAGTGACGTTCTGAGAGATTAATGTCTGTGAGCCCCTTAACCTCCAGCCAGCGAACAAAAACCTAGCCGAGTCATTATTCACCCCGGATATCAGTGTGTCGACGTTTATGGAGATTCTTTCGCCGGCCGTGACTATTATGGTCTTGTATAGCTGTTCTTCGCCGTTCAAGTCAAGGTATATTCTGACCCTCAGCTTGACTGGCAGGCCATCTACATCAAGTAGCTGTAGATAGTCGATCTCTTCGATGAGGCTGACTTGTTCGGGAGGCCGCTTGAAATATCCTGCGTCGAGCCAAGAATATGCCACGGCTAGCGCGTAGAGGTTTAGTGTTGATGGCCTCGAGCCCGGAACCAGATACTCATACATCAAGTCTTTAGAGTTTTCTGTGTGGCCCAGGCCGAGTGCATGACCGAACTCATGCAACGCAACCACGATCGCATACTCTTCTCTACCGGCTATACACTCTTTGGACAGTTCTATAGCGACTCTTCTAATCTCGCCATTGACGATATATGGGTATGCTGCACCGCATATTCTCTCACCCAGAGTCTGAACATATCTGATGACGATGTCTCCGGAGGTGCCATTGACGCCCTCAACAAGTTTTACGAACCTCAGCTGGGACAAGTAACTGTAGTTATATAATGCGGTAAAAGTTTCTATTGCTCTCGCCCACCAGTCGACGGCTTGGCCGGCCCATCTCGTATAGCGCTCGTCACTGGTTGGAGCTATTAGCACCGTCAAAACACTTTTCCTCCACGCGCCTATCATATCGATGCTTCTACTGCTGTTCTCGGCTATCTCTAAAGTCTCGTTGATGTGTGTGATGTTGTGACTGTGAGGTGTTAGCGGCGGATGGATAAGATAGGGGAGGAAGAGGAAGAAGAGTAAGACTGCCCCCAATATCCGCCGACCCATGATGACAGCTTAGAGATGCGGGATGGGGTATATAATGCTGAATTCTGGTAAAAAATTCGGGATTTTCCGATCCATCTATCCTATTTGGGCGCCGAGAACTTCCTTGGCAAACTCTATGCCCTCTTCTCGGGTTAGCTTGTGCTTGTGACCTATTCGACTCCTTTTCAGCCTTCTGAGGGAGACCCTGTGCCCTGGCCTCGAGAGGTGGACTATGACGTCCATTCCAATTATTCCCAACTCTGGGTCATACCTCGTTCCGGGAAACTCAAGATGCTCCTTTATGCCAAAAGCGAAATTCCCAAGCTCATCGAAGTTCTCGCTAGAGAGCCTGTTTCCAACGGCTGCCAGCGCCCTCTTCAAGAATTCCTCAGCTTTTTTTCCTCTAAGAGTAACGATAGCTGCCATAGGCTCCCCCCTTCTTATTCCGAAGCCTCTGATTGTTTTTCGGGCCTTTCTAATAGAAGGCTTCTGCCCTGTGAGCTCGCTCAGAATCTTGACTGCTCTCTCGAGCCGTATTCCGCCCTCACCTATCGAGGTGTTTACGACGACCTTGTTTACCTTGATTCTGCGCATCGAGTTCTTTAAAACAGCGTTATCCACGGCTTATTATCACCTACAGGCATGAAGTAGTTCAAGATCGTGACAACGCGGCCTGTGCTCGACTCCAACTCGGCATGCCTCTTCGCCGGGTATCTCCGCTCCGCATCTAAACGTATGAGCGGTCCATGAAGCCCCATTCTTGAACCGGCAGTTATCAAGCAGTAAGACCCCTCAACTCTCCTGAAAATGGCTTTAACGTCTTGGCCTGGCAGTCCCAGCAGAAAGGTATCACCCACTTTTACTGATTTTACCATTTCGCTGCCTGCCGGGAACTGAAGGTTTCTCCCATCATGAAGAGTGAACTGAATCATCCCTCTTTTTACATGTTGTTTCCTCTTGACTTGGCAAGGCTTTACCCCCGCTTCCTCATCGCTTATCTCGAGAAGCTCCAATCCCCTCCCAAACTTGGGTAATACCCTGAATTTTTTCCCTAGCTTGGGAATTGATATCACATCCATTAACCCTACACCAAACCTTGGCTCTCTTAAGACCTCGCCATCTACTAGAATGTTGCCTAGCCGTATTACTTTCTCCGCCTCGGAATAGGTTCTCGCAAACCCCAGTATGTCTCTGACAATGACGGCAAGGGGTATGGAAAGTTTGAGCGGATGTCTACCGGGAATAGTTCTCGGAACAAATTTGTATTGCTTGCGGGGGACTTTGATGATGGGAGGCGCAGCCAGACGCTTGAGATGCATGTCCTTCACCCCTCACCCAGCTTTTCCTTCCTATACTTGTCGTCGAGGTTTAGAGCCACAACCATAAGATTGGAAACGTTGACCGGTATGTCCACTACCCTTCCATCAGCCCGCTTCCTCGTGAGCCCCTCCACAAAGGCAACCCGCTTCGAGCTATTCACAGACTTCACCTTCCCTTGAACACCCTTAAACTCCCCACGCATAACCTTCACAGTATCCCCGACCCTCAGTGAAATTGACCGCCGGCCATGCTTTGACCGGAGTTCGGGGCTTAAATGCACATGCATCAGCTTAGGCAAGACGTGTTTAGGCGCGTTATACAGCATGTATCTCTGAATTGAAGGCTTTTTCGAGAGAGGATTTTTCGCAGCCAACTCTCATCACACTATTATCGATGCTATATTGGCTATCTTCGACCACCTCTCAGCTGCCTCCCTTGCTACCGGGCCTTTAATCTCCGACCCCTTAACATCCCCTTCAGGGGTCACCAAGACCGCCGCCGTATCCTCAAAGGCTATCCAAGTCCCGTCCGGCCGGCGGTAGGGTTTCTTCTGCCTGATAATTACAGCGTGCATCACCTTCTTTCTCAGATCTATAGGGCCCTTCTTCACAGTTACGGCGACCAAGTCCCCCACACCTGCGGCGGGCTGCTGTCTTAGCCTCTGCTTAAGCCCTATGACCTGTATTACCTTCAATATCTGCGCGCCTGTATTGTCCGCGCAAACCAAGTAAGCACCCTTGTTTATCGTTCTAGGGATGTTAGGTCTCCTAAGCAGCACACCTACCTCTGCTACTGCTCTAGACCTCTTTGACAACTCCACCACCCTGTCCCAAGTTTTCTATCACAACAAAGTGTATGGTTTTTGATATAGGTCTAGACTCAGCTATCCTAACAACATCACCCACCTCCGCTCCTAAACACGACGGAAGGTGGGCTGATATTCTCGACCTTTTCCTCATATATCTCTTATACTTTTTGATATACTGGACTGTCGTTCTCTCAACGATAACGGCCCCCCTCATCCCCTTCTTATAAACTCTCCCGGTCAGTATGATTCCTCGCACCTTTAAAGACCCGTGAAATGGGCAGTTCTCGTCATCACAGGCCCCCTCAGGAGGCTTGACCTCGACGCCTATGTTTCTGGTCTTCTGAACAGCCATCCCACCAGCACCGCTATATCTTCTCCCAACATCGTTTTAATTAAGATTAAGACTCGTGAGGACTATACGCGTCTCTGCCAAGCATGCCTTATCCTCTTCAGTCGCTGAGCAGGCCTGCCGAGCAGATCCTCTCCGTCTGCAATCCAGACACCTTCACCAGATATTATTTTGAATACGTATCCCTTCTTCGGAATTTTTTTCACGCCTTCAGCCGTCTTGACCTGGACGGTGTTCGCGGTCTCACCGACTATTTGGCTCTCCGAACAAGTATTATCGGCTTTTCTGATGATGAAGCATTTGTAGCCAATAAGGGTGACGATTCCTCTACGACCTGCCAATCTCCTTCTCTTTCATAATAGTCAAAATCCTCGCAATCCTCCTTCTCAGATTCCTGATGCTAGGCATATTCTCGCCTCTACCGGTAGTTATGATCTTTATGCCAGCATTCCTAAGCTCGGTTCTAGCAGCTTCTAGCTCCTCTCGAAGCTCCTCCAAACTCTTACCCCTAAGCTCCTTAACCTCTTTCACCATGTGGACTCGCCTCAACCTCTGCCTCCTTCTCCTCAATCCTCACTTCTTCTGGCAGGTGAGCATTAGGTGGATAGATCTTCACCTTCACACCATATATCCCCGTTGCGAGCTGAACATGCGCTACCCCCATCCGCACATTCTTGGCATAGTCCCCAGACTTCGGAAGCAGGCCTGCTGTAAATTTCTCAGACCTTGACCTTGCAGAGGTGAGCTTGCCGGAAATCACTATCTCCGCGCCAATAGCGCCTGAATCCATGATTCTGCGCAAGGCCCAGAATGCCACACGCCTCCACCTTACCCCACTTCCAATTGCCTGAGCAACTCTCTGAGCCATCAACTCGGCATTAAGCTCAGGGACCTCGATCTCCGACACAGAGATCTGGACGTTCTCGAGGCCAAATCTCCTCTCAACCTCTTCTTGGAGAGACTTTATTGTCCTTCCTCGAGTACCGATAACGAGGCCGGGCTTCATACAGTAAATGATTATGTTAGTTCCGATGGGTGTTGTTGTTATGGAGATGTCGCCGATTAGGGCGTCACGCAGTCTATTCTTGATGAACTCGATGAGCTCGCCTCTTTTCGAGACCTTCTGAAGTATCTTGTCGACGGCAGTAACCAATCTGATATTTTTTTTCAGAGACTCTATTTAAGGATTGGCGCCGTCAGACCTTTTGGCGGGTTCAGGTCGACTGAGCGGCTGCAACCTCTATGTGCACAAGAGTTTTATTGTGTGGCGTGGCTCTCCCAAAGGCTCTTGGGAAGAATTTGCTGATTACGCGCCCTTTATGCGCGGCCGCATGTATCACGACTAATTTGTCTGTGTCTAGGCCTTTGAACTCCGCATTAGCCTCCAGAGAGTCCAGCAACTTCAACATATGCTTAGCCACCTTTACCGGGTAGCCGCCAGCTCCCTTTGTTTGGCTATGATGCGCTCGCAGCTTCCTATACCTCCTGTAAGGGATCATCCTCTTCCTCTCTACAACATCTTCGAGTAGCCTTCTAGCTTCAGTAAGCTTCAGTCCCCGAATAGCGGCGCATACCTCTCTACTCCATTTGGGAGAGACATCAATCTCTCGTACAGACGCCTTCACAGTAACGCTAGGGTCAAGGTTTCTCACCGAGTATCTCCAGTTTGGCATCTTTCTAGCTCTTCAACCTTACAGTAATATAAAAATTCTACCTAGTGAAAAGAGTGTTTGATTGAGCCGGCAGCTGAAAAAATACGTCACCGACGAGTATAATGATTACGTCATCTATAACGCCCTTGCAAAAGTGGAGAGGGATGCGAGCCGCAGAGAAATACTGTATGCTCTTTCGCAGAAAGAATACGAGCACTATCTGTTCTGGTATCAGCTCTCAAACCATAAGCCAGACTCGCCTTCACGCGCCAAGATTTGGCTGCTGCTGGCCGCTAGGCGGCTGCTGGGTCTTATATTCGTGGCGAGGCTTTTAGAGAGGCATGAGCGCTCTGTCGTTAAGTGGTATAGGGCCCTTTATGAGACATTGCCCACAAAGGAGAAAGAAACTTTATTCCACATAATTAGAGAAGAGGAGGAGCATGAGAAGGCTCTTATTGGCCAGATTCAGGAGAGGATCGTCCAGTATCTGGGTTACGTGGCGCTCGGTCTCTCCGACTCAATTATAGAGATTAGCGGAGTTCACGCCGGATTCCTTGGCGCCACCAGCGTCACCATGTTTGCGGGTGTTGCGGGCATGGTAGTCGGATTTGCCGCCTCAATATCAATGGGGGTGGCGTCTTATATTCAGGCGAAGCAGATGTCTGCCATCATACCTTTGAAAGCGGCTACAGTCACCGGCCTGTCATATATAGTCTCGGTAATTCTTCAAGCACTCCCATTCTTCCTGACCACGGATATAGTGTTAGCTTTCACATCCTCAATCACCATCTCTTTACTGCTCATAACGGGTTTCACATACTATGGTGTTGTGTTGAGAGATATCGATTCGCGCAAGGAGATTGTCACAAACGTTCTGTTGACCTTGGGGACCGCCGCCGCGACTTATGTTTTTGGGGAAATGATATCAAGCTGGCTAGGACTCAAATCGCTTCACGGCTTATTCAAATCCTAGGTAAGCCTCAGTTCGTCCCATAAGAGTCTATCTCTATTCTCCCCCGCTCAACCCCACCTTTCTCCAACTTTTGCATCATCCCGTCCTGACCTAGCTGTCGGTCGCCCGCAATGAACTTTGCACCACCGCAAATCCCGTACCAAGCCTTCCTCCAACCCTCTACTCGAGAGGCAATGTCTTGAAACTCCAGCCTCCTGCCCAGCACCAAATCAACACGTCTCCGCAGCGAACTGCTTATCGGGAATGTCGATTCGTAAAGCTCTTCCTCGCTTATCTCATGTTCCCTAGTAAAATTCAGCAAAAGTTTCAGCCTCGAATACTGAGCGAGCAGGTTCGGGAGAAGTCTCTTATAGATTAGGTCCCTCCTCGTGCGGTTCACAAAGAACAGCCATATGTCAACGTCCATTCTTTTATCGATTGCATATTCTATGAAGCATCTGAAAGGCACGATGCCACTGGATGAGGCGAGGAAAACAAGCGTATCTAAGGCCCGGCTCTCAATTAGAGTTAGTGGCTTGCTGAGAAACCTCCCGTAGGGGCCCTCGATCACATACTGGTCATTCACTTTCGCCTGTGCGAGGAAATATGGCGCGAACTGTCCATGCTCACTCTTGATGGTGAGCTCCATATAGTCCGCCTTGGTAGGGGGCGTGGCTATCGAGTATAGTCTGAAATCGTTTTTCTTGTAAGGTGTATCGAAGTAAAGTTTTACATCTTGCCCTGGGTGATATGGAAATATCTCCTGGTTTAAGGCGCTGACAAACCTGTATGTCCTACATTCTTCAGTCTCCTCCCTGACATCTACAACAGTCATGACCAGCCTAGTGGTCTTAGTTGACGCACCCATCCGCTTTATACGGATTTACGGCTTTATATTACCTCTACCGACACGGCATGAGAAAAAATATTTTTGAGTAGCTAAAGAAAACTTTACTTGTTGAGCCAAAGGGTGAGGTGGTCTACAGCTCTTCAAAATCTTAAGACAATGCTCATCCCTGGAAAATACGGCTTAGAGAGATGGAGTTATACTCTGCAAAGGGTGAGTGGGGTTGTTGTTTCACTTTATTTCATCGCCCACGTGCTGGAGACAGGGAGTTTCGTGGGGGGAGTTACAGTCTGGGCCATCCCGGACTATGATTTTGCGGAGAGGGCCTACCGTGAGGCTGTCTCTTTCCTGAAAAACCCAATCTTCGACGCTGGCTTGGCCGTAATCGGTCTTCTGGTCGTTTTCCACACCATTAATGGAGTAAGGCTCGTCCTAGCTCACTTCGGATTGGTTCTTGGCAGCCCGCGGAGGCGAGAGATCTTGGAGACCCCGGCCTCTTTCAGCAATCGGCAGAGGGCGCTTTTCTGGCTTAGTATATCTCTCGCTATCTTCGCCATGCTTTATACACTTGACGCCTTGATGGGGGTGTTCAGGCCTTGAGGGAGCGTAATGTCATGCTCCTACACTACGCTACTGGATTAGCGATACTCCTGTTTGGAGGCATTCACATCTGGACACTATTTTTCACCTATCCGTTCCAAGGGACGATCTGGGAAACCACGATGAGGTTTGACAGCATGCCATACGCAATCCTGCCCGTCTATCGGAACACATTACTGGCTTTGTCCCTGCTCGGACTCCTCGTATCCACGACTATCCATGCATTTAACGGGCTCAGAATAATTTTAGCCGAGCTGATTGGTAAAAGAAATATCTGGATTGAAAGAGGGCTGTTTGCTATTGGCGCCTTTTTAGTTATTTATGGCACTCGGACAATCCTGATTGCCCATATGCTGGTGTGAGGATGTTTGGAAGCCGTCAGATTTAGGGTGCATAGGTTCAGGCCGGAGGACGGGCATAGGGGGAGCTTCAGAGAGTATCAAGTGCCTAAGAAGAAGGGGATGACGGTTCTCGACGGCCTGATATACATTAAAGAAAACCTTGACCCCACGCTCTCTGTCAGGTATTCTTGCCGCATGGCCATCTGCGGGTCCTGCGGCATGAGAGTGAACGGCATGGAAGTGCTCGCCTGTAACACGCAGATCGTCGAGCTCGAGAAAAAGGTAATCACTGTGGAGCCTATGAAAAACTATCCTTTAATAAAGGACATAGTCGTAGACATGTCCGAATTCTTCGTTAAACAAAAGAATCTCAAGACTTGGCTAATACGCAAAGACGTTGTCGAGCAGGAGAACCCCACCCGCCAGTATGCCCAAACAGAGGAGGAGCTTGAAAAAATCCTTCAATTCACATACTGTATCCAGTGTGGACTCTGTTACTCAGCCTGTCCCGTCGTCTCAAATCTACCACAGTTCTTGGGTCCGCAGGCCCTCATGAAACTCTATAGATATTTGGCAGACAACAGGGACGAGGGAGAGGACAGACTGGCCGCCGTTGACAAGTTCGAGGGAGTTTGGAGATGCCACTTCGCAGGCTCGTGTAGCACGGTGTGCCCTAAAGGCGTAGACCCTGCGCTAGCGATTCAGCTACTAAGGCGCGCAGCGCTGAAATAGGTTGTCTTCAGAAAGTCCTTAAATCCATGGAGGACGCCAACTCATCTGGCTTGAAGCAGATCTACGTGGGTGACAAGGAGGTTGTCTTCAGGGAGGCCGTTGCAGAGGGTTACATCAAACTGCGGAGAGAGACAATAGAGCGGGTTGAGTCAAAAAACGTTGAGAAGGGCGACCCATTGACGCTCGCACGTTTAGGGGGGATTGCAGGCTCGAAATATACCCCCCTGCTCCTTCCGCTTTGCCACAACATAAGGATCGAGGCAGTTGATGTCGATGCTTGGATTGATAAGAGCAGTTCAAGGATTGGTGTGCGGGCCCGGGTTAGGGCTCATGAGAAGACAGGCGTTGAGATGGAGGCCTTAGTAGCTGCCATGACGGCGTTGCTGAACATTTGGGATATGGTGAAGCAGTATGAGAAGGACGAGAGGGGACAGTACCCACACACGGCTGTTGAGTTTGTGAGGATAGTCTCTAAGACAAAGGAGTGACGGAGTAATTGAGGATCATAATTCTTGGCTCGGGGTCCATAGTTCCTACACAGCAAAGATTCGGGACCTCCATCTATATCGAGGAGGGTGAGAACAATGTCCTGTTGGACTGCGGCCCCGGAACCTTGGAGAAGATGAGGAGGCTATCACTCTCACCATTCACTGTGCAGACCCTCTGCCTCACACACTTCCACATAGACCACGTAACAGACCTTCTACCTCTTCTTAAACTCCGGGCATACACAGAGGAGGGGCTCCCAAACCCCCGACCCCAACACCTCAGAATATTTGGTCCAAAGGGCCTGAGAAAATTCCTC
>JAUQPZ010000042.1:623-5501 GCA_030550155.1 Thermoproteota archaeon | reverse complement strand
AACGCCTACCAACTCGACGACAGAGACTCACTCGTTTACCGCATATTCATCGAGGGCAACCCCGCGATGGCTGCAAAGAAAATAAAGGACAGCCTCTTACAACACATAAACACAAACAACGCAGAATCTGACGCCTATTATGCTATTTGGCTACTCATACTCAATAACATCAAGAAGATTAGAGTCCCTCACCGCCTAGCGGAAACGGAGCCAAGGGAAACCGAGACTACCCAAGCATGATATTGTATACAAGAATCCAGACCATTAACCATATGAAAGCATAAGCGGCCATGCCGCTTGTTACGGCTGTCCTCTTTGATAAGATTCCACCACCGCCGTAGAGCATCTGAATCAAAGGAATAGACGACGCGTAGGCGAGCACGCCTATAACTACGCTGTATAGCCAGGGGAGAGGGGTTAGGCCGCAGATCACGCCGACCAATAACGCCAGAAAGACACGCAGTAGGTAGATAACGTCTTCGGGTTCCAAGCCTATATTTGGATTAAACTTCTCCAGCTTTTAGGTTTGTCTCAAACTCTCTCTAGAGCCTTCCGGGTGCGGAGTGAATAGGTCAGGAGGAGAGAGGCGAGCCCCGCGACGGTGGCGGATATTGCTAGTAGAGGCGCTGCGTCCAAACTCTCCATCAGTAGCCCTGTCCCAAAGCCCCCTAAACTAGTGCCCAAGTCGATAGCGAGTGTCAAGACGGCGATACCCATGGTCAGCTGCGTCCCAGACATTAGTATTTGGACCATGAGTAGGCTTGAAGGAATGTAAAGGCCCAGCGCGAGGCCGTAAAACGCCATTGCCCCGTAGATGGACACCAGGTCAGTGTTAAGGAATAGCACCCCCGCTATGGTCATGGAGACGGAGCCTGCAAGTATCCCTCGGAAGGGAGATCTCAAGGTCGAGGAAAGGGGGCGCCCAAGCACGTTAAAGATTGATGACCATGCGAAGACTAGGGGCACTTCATTCTCCGGGAGAATCCCTCCCTTTACAACGTAGATAGGAAGTGTAGCTGATACCGCGCCAATGACATAGCTCAAAACAAGCCTAGAAGAGACGAGGAGTACCATGTCTCTCTCCAATATCTTTGAAATATCCGCCCGCTGAGTTACGTTTAACTCCCCTCCCTCATCCCCCCTCGAAGGCAGAAGGGAGGCCAAACCTGAAAGACAAGCACCCGATAAGAAGACTGCACCATAAGCATGACTCCGGCCCAAGATGTCATTGAAAAGGGATAAGAGGACGGATGAAACCACAGGCCCTAGGCTCATTCCAATCGGTGGAGCAGTCATAACCCAGCCTAGTCGTTGTTGTTTACCCGAGAGCCTCACCACCTCCGACAGCATAGGAGGGTGGAAGCTAGCAAACCCGATCCCCCGTAAAAAACTCCCCAGATACATGTAGCGGAATGTAGGGGATAGAGTATATACGAGCAGGGAGACGGAGTTCACGAACACACCCGCCCTGATTAAAAGCTGTGAACCGACTTTCGCTTGGAGAGAAGCCAGAGGTAGGCGAGAAACAAATGTTGTTGCGGCAGCTATTCCGTAAATTATTCCAATCTCGCTTGGCGAGGCGCCGAGGTTGTGGGCGTGAAGCGCTATGAGTGGCCCGCTCATCGAGGTTGATATCGTGTAGCAGAGAAAAGAGAGCCAAAGCCTGGCAAGATCCTTGTTAGCTATCTGATACTCGGACACGCCCACGAACACCGCTCAACCTGTAATTTTAGCTTTGACTAAACAGGGTGGGAACATAGGAGCGTGCTATGCGTCACGAGATAAATAGAGGCTGATAGAAACTCTCTGATGGTGCATTTATAGTGAGGACTTCGGCTATCACTCAGTCGATCCAAATATATTTCAAGGTGACCAAGCCTAATGTCTGGTGGCTTCTGGTCTTTGTGGGCGCAGCCGGATATTTCTCCGGCTCTAATGTCCCCCCCAATTTTCTCAATCTCTTTTTCACAATAGCTGCTCTTATTCTTGGCTCGGCCGGCGCGGAGACGATTGCGAACTATCTAGAACGAGATATTGATGCAGTGATGGAACGAACTAAAAAGCGTCCTCTGCCGATGGGCCTTATCTCGCCCCCAGAGAACGCATTCGCTCTCGGACTCGCAATGGTCGCTCTCTCGCTACTCGTCTCCCTTCTACTCCTCAATATTCCCGCTTTCCTCGTGATGCTCTTAGGGATCCTAGACTATGTCATCGTCTACGTAATTTTAACTAAGAGAAGGACTGCATGGAATATAGTTTTAGGTAGCCCCGCGGGAGCGGCCCCTGTTCTCGTCGGCTACGCGGCCGCGAGTGGCGTCATAGACTCGACGGCCTTACTTCTTGGGAGCTTTGTGATGTTATGGATACCGAGCCACGTCTGGAGCCTCGCCCTGAAATACAAGGAAGACTATGTGCGCGCGGGTATACCGATGTTGCCCACAGTAACTTCCGAGAAGACGGCCGTGAGATGCATAGCCGGAACTGTGATCCTTCTAGTAGCCAGTTCTCTCCTGCTTCCCATCATCAGTCTGAGGTTCTTCACCGCCATATATCTTGCCGCGGCAACTCTGCTTGGCACAGTCCTGATAGTTCTCTCACTTCTGGTCCTCCTTAAACCAAGCAGAAGTAGGGCCTGGAGGCTCTTTAAATTCACTAGCCCTTACCTAGCAGTTCTCTACGGCGTAATCATAGTCGAGTCTCTCCTAGGGCTTCTTAACGCTTAGAGAGACCCCATCCTCGACTTGTATGATTGCTGAAGAGAGCCTAGGATGCTTCATAATAGCCTCTCGGAACCTCTGCAGCTCTGGCCTTAGAGCATTATCCGTGACAAGTATGCCAGCTGGCTTAAGCCTCGAGACGCAGCTCTCTAGAAGGTCAAGATAGCGCGACTTCTCTATATCCATAAAGATCATTTCATATTCAGACGTATCCTTCTCGAGGAAACTCCCAGCCTCATCTACAAAGACAGTAACCATATCTTCTATCCCCGCCTTCCGAAAGTTAGCGAGGGCCTCCCTGGCATTCTCCTCGTCTTCATCAACCGTCACGATCCTCGCCCCCGGCTCCAGACCTCGCGCAATTTGGAGCCCGGAGTAGCCTATTCCTGTGCCGAGCTCTAAGACGAGCTTGGGCCGGGCCAGCAGGGTGAATGCGTAAAGGAGCTCACCCTTCACAGGCCCGATAATTGGGAAGAAGTAACCCCTATTCACGCGCCGCTCAATCTCCGACAAAACAGAGGCTATCCTGCCACTATCCAATGATACCACCTACCATGGAATTAGGTCCATGAATAGAAATCTTTTATCCCGCAGGACAGCCCGCCCCCTTCTAAACTGGATGGAATCTGGGAAGAGGGGCCCATCGTAAACGAATGTGTGGAACTCTCCCCTCTCCCCGCAGGGGTCAACACTAGGGGGAAGCTCTTCCAACAACTCTAAGCTGTACTCTCGACCAATAAGCTCAGCTGGCGCTTGCTGGGTGTCGACACAACATATTAAGGCCTTGAATCCAAGTTTTATAAACTGTCTAGCTAGCCCCCAAGTATCTCTGCCCCAAAGTGGGAAGAGGCCTCTGAAACCTGCACGGGCGAGGTTTTCCTCCCTATATCGCCTCACATCCTCTAAGAAGATGTCTCCGAAGACTATATCTCTTATGCCTTCCCTCTCTAAGCTCAAAAGAGCCCACATCATCCTCTCCTCGTATTTTTCATTGCTGCAGTTGGGCGGTAGGGGGATTTTCAGAAGCCTCGCCCCGAGCATCTCGGCCTGCCTCTCAATAAGCTCAAGCCTGACACCATGCATGCTTACTCTATTGTTTGACTCATTATAAGTGGTGAGCAGGCGCTCTACATGTAGATGCATTTGGCTTGATGCTATATAATGCGCCATGGCGGAGTCCTTGCCTCCACTCCAAGCTTGAGCCACACCCTTTTTCACTGAGTATAGAAAGAGTAATGAGATATTAATGAGCGTGTCTTTCTTTAATTTGTGAGGGACTGGCAGTCTTTAAACGAGCCTGTCGAGAAATATGTAACGCCAGATTACCTTATCTTTGAAGAGGACGCGACGGTGAAAGAAGTTGCGGTTGAGATGAGGGCGCGCGGGCACACAAGCGCCTTCGTAGCTAGAAAGGGTGTTCCTGTGGGGATAGTTACTGAGAGGGACATATTATACAGGGTCGTCGCAGAGGGTCGGGACCCTAACATGACTAAAATTGGAGAGATCATGTCGTCCCCCCTTATCACCATTAGTCCCAAAGAAAGGTTGAGTGACGCGATCGCCAAGATGGCCACCCACAAGGTTAGGAGGCTTGTGGTTGTTGAAGGGCAAAAGGTGAAGGGAGTTATTACTCTGATGGCCCTTATCGGCGGATTGACCACCGAGACCACGATCCTGCCGGAGGTGGAGAAGGCTGTGATTCACTGTCCGTACTGCGGAGCCAAGTTTAGCTCTGCGCACACTCTCTCTAAACACATCGACAACGTCCACATAGGCGCTGAGATCCTCACCCGCAAGACGATGGAGTGGTGATCTCTCTACACGGCTAACTCCTTAGCCTTTCGCCTATAGTGCTCAGCCATCTCCTTGTTGAAGTCGAGGTTCATAATGGCGTTCAAGACTGCCTCAGCTTGTTCTAAATTCTTGGTTCTAGGGTCGCTCAGGAGCTCCTCGAGCAAAACATCCTTATCGCCTGTCAAGAAGGCCTCGAGACCAAGCTCCATCCTGTATATTCTCACCTTGATCACCATCTCCATGACACGCTTAGGTAGCGGCGTAACCTGAACCGGCCTCACACCTTTAGCAGACGCTGCGCCGGGCACCTCCACTACAACGTTGTGTGGAACTCCGGGGATAATTCCATTATTAGGGACATTGACTT
>JAUQPZ010000042.1:0-613 GCA_030550155.1 Thermoproteota archaeon | reverse complement strand
GAGTTGATAACAGGCACAACAGACTCATCGCTTAAAACTGGCGGGACTTCCTCCGTGATAGATTTTTTCGGGTCGGCAGCTATTTCTTCAAGCCTCTTTAATCGAGACTCCAAATGGGAGAGATATGTCTCCCACCCGATCTCAGAGTCGAATCCCCCCAGATGCCCATACCACTTCTTTTTTGTCTCTATATTGTAGTGATATTTCCAGCCCCCGCTTCTTGTGGTATCCCCTACTGGGAAGATGCCATACCTCCTATAGATGTCGACCGCTGCTGGCGACATCTGCGTCTCCCAGAACTCCGGCTCCCACGTCTTCCAATACTCTTGAGAATACTTCTCAATCCACTCATCGATGAGTGGATAGGCGTTTCTTCCCTCGTATCGGAAGTCGGTTAGCCAGATACAGTGATTTAAGCCTGGAGCCTCGAAAGTAACTCGCCTGTAATCGAGCCCGAGGGCGGAGGCTATCTCCCTGTATCCCAAGTGGCCATGACATAATCCCACTATCTTTATCTTCGATATTCTCGTTCCAAGTGTGCAAAGCTCAAAGAGCGGGTTGGCAATGTTTATCATCCAAGCATCAGGACATAACCTCTCCATATCCATGAGGA
>JAUQPZ010000022.1 GCA_030550155.1 Thermoproteota archaeon | reverse complement strand
ATTTGGTCCCGCCCGGCAGAGACCCGCATACCTTTGAGCCAACACCCAGAGACATCGTTAAGGCCGCGGAGGCGACCCTAATACTCTATAATGGATTCACGATAGATGAGTGGATTCTGAGGCTTGTCAAAGCCTCCTCAAAGGCGCGGGTCGTGAGGGTTACAGAGGGGCTTGAACAGTATGCGCTGATAGTGCCTGACGGGCCGTACGCCGGCAGGATGGACCCGCATATGTGGATGGATGTGGGGCTGGCGATACGTTATGTGGAGAATATTAGGGATGCGTTTATCGAGCTAGACCCCGCCGGCGCAGAGGGATACAGGGAAAGAGCCGAGGAATATATAGGAAAGCTGAAGGCGCTCGACGCGTGGATACGTGAGGAAGTTGCAAAGATTGAGCCTCAACGCAGACTGCTCTTCACGCAAGAAAACGCATTCCAGTATTTTGCGAGACAGTATAATTTCAAGATAATTGGATACTTCTACTCGATGATAACAGAGCTTGAGCCCTCTCCACTTGACGTTGCGCGTGCACAGAGTAGGGTGGAGGGGAGCGGGCTATGCGTCTTCTTCGTCGAGTCAACCCTTAGCCCGCGAGTAATGGAGGCCTTCGCCTCGCGCCTCCGTGGCAGAGTTGCTGGAAAGCTTTACACCGACTCGCTGGGCCCTGCGGAGCTGGGACTCGACAACTACATCTCAGTGATGCAGTTCAATGTCGAGACGATTGTTAGAGAGCTTTCAAGGTGGTGCTGATGTATGCGATAGAGCTTGACTCTGTCTCGGTTAGATATGACAAGGTCGTCGCACTAAGAGACGTATCCTTCAACAGCGAGGCTGGGAAGATGGTCGCTCTGATAGGCCCTAACGGCGCCGGAAAATCCAGCCTGCTCAAGATCTTATCAGGTCTCCTCAGGCCCTCATCCGGTCGTGCCAAAGTTTTTGGAAGGGAGCCGACAAAGGCGCGTGGCCTCATCGCCTATACACCTCAGAGAGAGGAGGTATACTGGGACTACCCGCTCACGGTCAGGGAGCTGGTCGCTATGGGCAGTATTAGGAGGGTGGGGCCCCTGAGATGGCTTCCCGCCCGCGACAGCAGAGTCGAGCTGGCTCTGAGGCTCGTGATGATGGAGGACTTGGCTTCTAGAAAGATCTCGGAGCTGTCCGGTGGGCAACAGCAGAGGGCTTTCCTAGCTAGGGCGATCTGTCAGGGCGGCGAGGTTTACCTGCTCGACGAGCCAATTGCGGGCCTAGACTCCCCGTCAGAGACCATACTTCTAGAGATTCTTAAGACGTTGAGGGAGCAGGGAAAGACAATAGTCATCGCAACACACGACATCAGCGCAACACTAGAGATATTCGACTACGTAGCCCTCATCAGAAATGAGCTTTTAGCGTTCGGCCCCCCTAGCGAGGTATTGACCTCGGAGAACCTTGAGAAGACATACGGCAGCTCAGCCGTAGCACTCCATCTAGACGATATAAGGAGGGTGGCGGGCTGGCGTTGAACCTCTTTGACCTACTACTCGAGCCCATGGGCTACGAGTTCATGAGAGTAGCTCTAGCAACCTCTATCGTGGTCGCTGTGACCTGCTCCATCCTCAGCGGCTTTGTCGTCCTCAGAGGCTGGTCGCTTCTTGGAGACGCGATCTCGCACTCTGTCCTGCCAGGGATAGCTATCGCCATCGCCCTCAACATTCCTTACCTGATAGGAGCGCTCCTTGCTGGTCTGGGCTCGGCCGCGCTGATAGGGGTTGTGGAGACGAGTGCTCGGATAAGGAATGACACGGCGATAGGCGTGGTGATGAGCGGCGCATTCGCCGCCGGGTTAATACTGCTGAGCTGGATGCGTCCGACCGTTGATGTCTTCCACATGTTGTTCGGCAACCCGATAGGAGTATCTTACGGCGACATGATTCTGTCAACAGTTATTGGTGGATTCGTCGTCCTCGTGGTCGCCTCTCTTTTCAAGGAGATTGTTGCTTACACCTTCGACCCGATATTCAGTAAGGTTGTAGGGATTCCCACAACATTTCTTCACTTCACCCTGATGATTCTTCTGTCGCTCGCCATAGTGAGCGCCCTCAACACCGTTGGAATAATACTGGTCATTACACTGCTCGTCACACCCGGAGCCACAGCCCAGCTGGTAGCCCGCAACATCACACACTTATTCGCTACATCCGTGGCCGTCGGGGCCAGCTCCGCGGTCATAGGCCTATACCTCTCTTACTACCTCTCCATTAGCTCGGGCGGAGCCATAGCCGGCGTGGCCACCATATTCTTCTTCGTTACTCTGGGTTTAAAAACCGCATTCAAGACACGCCGCGCTGAATAAGCATTAAAGTCTATCACCAAGTCAGCCCACTTTATCTTTGGTGACATGGGGACCCTCGACGAAAAGGACTTAGCCATAATCTCTATCCTCCAAAGAGATGCCCGCACACCGGCCTCCACGATAGCTGAGAGGCTGGGAATTCCTGAGAACACTGTAAGATTCAGGATAAAGAGGCTCGTCGAGAGGAGGGTGATTAGAGGATTTGTAGCGATAGTGGACCCGAGGCAGATAGGCCTTAAGGTTTCCGCAGCCTTCATGCTGAAGCTTGAGCCTGAGCATAGAGACGACGCTATTAACGAGCTTAAGTCCTGGAAGGAGATTCTCAACATCTACCAGTTCACAGGCGAGTATGACCTGATAGCTGTGGCTTTTACAAGAGACTTGAACGAGCTACAGGCCTTGGTTGACAGGGTTAAGCGTGTGAAAGGTGTTAGAGACGCCAACATACTCGTTACGACACGGGTGATTAAGTCGCAGCCGACCTATAGCCTCGATTGACGAGCGCCTCTCCCGTGCTCAGAGCCCCGAGACTGAAGGAAGGGATTCTCTGGCCAGCCGCCTCATCCTCTCGATGTAGGCCTCGGCTGGATGGTCCCCCAGGTAGAGGACCAAGTGGGTCGCGCCGCACCTGACGTATACTGAGAGCTGCTCCGCGACAGAGCCCGCGTCTCCCCCGAGAATGAATCGCTTGTCGCCGAGGGCTGAGACATATTCGCGAGGCCCCCTGCCGTCGAGCTCCACGGCCAGCCTAGCTGAGAAGACGAAGCCCGGCTTCGCCCTTCCAGAGGCACCTTTCACCATCTCTTCAAAGTCCCCAGGATGCATCCCAGTTACATGCCACCCATCTGCAAGCCTCAACGCCCTGTCAAGTGCGACACTGCTGTTACCTCCAAGCCAGATTGGTGGGCCTCCTCTCTGCGCCGGAAGAGGCTCGAAGACAGCGTCCTCAACCCTGTAAAATCTGCCCGTGAACACGGGCCTCTCGCTGCTCCACAGAGCACGCATGAGCTTTATCGACTCCTCCTCGATCTTCCCCCTCCTCCTGAAATCGGCGTTGAGGTTTCTGAACTCCCGCGAATTCCATCCTACACCGAGGCCAGCTATGAGCCTCCCGCCTGTCAGCGAGTCTATCGTCGCGAGCTGCTTCGCCGTCAAGACAGCGTTCCTCATAGGTATGACGATGATTGAGGTGCCCACTTTGACGCGCTCCGTTACCGAGCCGATCGCAGCGAGCGTTGCTATGCTCTCATATATGCGGCCATATGGGTAGTAGTTTGAGGTGTCTATGACCACGTGGTCTGTCGTCCAGATGGAGTCGTATCCGAGCTCCTCGGCGGCCCTGGCGACGGATAAGACCGACCTAGGTGTTAGATTTCTCCCAAAATGTGGAACCGCGATTCCTATTAGAGGGCGTGCCACGAGCCAAACTCTTACAGCCCAGTATATACGTCTTCAAGGATTGTGCGCTACATAGCCCAGAGCGGATTTACCTTACGCTTAATCTCAACTATCTCCTTCAACACAGCCTTAGCGTCCTCAGAGAGCCTGTCCTGGAAATAGTTTAGAAGAAGGCGTGCGTCGCCCTCAGGCATAGAGACATAAAGGGTCTCGCCTTCCTTGATATGTCTGCCGATGACGGGCTCTCTCATCGAGATGGCTACTCTCTCACCCGCAGAGGCCGAGGCGACTGGCCTCCCCATATTCTGGAGCTGAGTAACGACGCCAACGACTTTGCCGAGGGAGTTCATCAGGCTGATGTGTGGTGTCAGCTCCCCCGAAAGAACCTCGACGCCGAATATTGCTGGGTTGCTCTTCCTAAAAACGAGTCCCTCCAGGACCTTTATCTTCGCGGGCTTGACCAGGCGTTCGAAGCTCGCCCTCTCACGCTCTTCACGGGTCTTCTCAACCCACTGAAGATACTCGTCTACAAGCCTGAAAAGCACCTCCCCCCTAAATATTTTGACGCCCCGGTTGGCTGCCTCGATCTCCAGCTCTTTCGGCACATCCACGTCGAAGGCAAGGATGACCCCGAGGAACTCGTCTTTAAGGGCAACGGCCGCCGACTCCATCACGTCTTTCTTTGATAGGGCTCCTATATCCGCGGTCCTAATTGGGATAGATCTCTCCCTGAGATAGTTCACTATGGCCTCGAGCGTCCCCAGCGTGTCGGCCTTAACCACCACCCCGACTTTATCGGTCCTCACCACAAACTCTCCAACCTCGCTTCTCAGCCTCTCGAAAATCTCCTCGAGCCTCTCTTCATCCGACACAACATAGAGTGGCGAGCCGGGTATCACAGCGTCGAGGCCCTCGCCGGCTACCTTCACCCCTGCGGAGGCTCTTACCTCCTCAACGAGCCTGAACCTGTCCCTGGGGTCTCTCATCTCGTCCAGCGGCTTGGGCATCAGGAGGGCCCTGACCTTAACTACAATCGGGCCGTCCCTTCCTAGGACAGCTATCTTGTCGCCCACGCGGAGGATGCCGTCGTTTATAACAGCGTTTAGCGTGGCCCCCAGCCCAACCTCCTCGACAACCTCGAGGACACTACCCTCAGCGCCACCCTCATGTGCCTCAAGCTGCGTCGACATGTAGGCCTGTGCGAGTCCCAGAATCACGAGGAGAAGGTCTGCGACGCCTTCACCGGTCTTTGCGCTGACGGGGACTATCGCGAGTGTTCTGGCGAAGTTTGTTATCCTTGAGTAGAGGTCGGACTGGAAGCCGAAATTTGCAAGCTGCCCCACCACGTTATACACCTTGGCTTCCAACGCGTTTCTCACACTCTGCGTCTGGTTGTCGAGCGATTCTCTAAGCGGGGCGCCCTCAATGGGCCTCCAGCCGCTCAGCATGTCAATCTTGTTCAGGGCAACCACAAAGGGTGTCTTCCTAGCCCTTAGGAGCTGAATGCTCTCAACCGTCTGCTCCTGAATCCCCTGCATCACGTCGACCACCAGCACAGCCATATCGGCTATAGACCCACCCCTCTTCCTCAGATTCGCGAAGACCTGGTGGCCCGGGGTGTCTATGAAGAAGAGGCCAGGTACTTTGAGCTGGACGCGAATCTCGCCCAGCAGCCTCCTGCAGGTCTCCAAGACCGCGTTGAGAGGAAAGTAGCTCGCACCAATATGTTGAGTTATGCCACCCGCCTCCCTCCTAGCCACCACAGTGCCTCTCATCTTGTCCAAGAGCGAGGTCTTTCCGTGGTCCACATGTCCTAAGACGACGACGATGGGCTCCCTTGTCCAGCCCATCCCGAGCCACCCACCTCCTACACATCCTCTACCGAGCCCACATAATTAACGATGCCCCGGGAATCTGGGGGGCGGGGTGTGGCTTTATTTCCGGCTTCACGGGTATGTTACGCAATGTCCCGTGTCTCTGAGAAACTGGTTGAGGAGAAGGTGAGGGGTGATGAGACCCTATCCTCCCTTTACTCGGAGCTTGAGAGTGACGAAGAGTTACAGACAGCTCTCAGGCTCTGCAACGACATGGTGGTTAAGCGGCTCTACTACAACGACCACGGCCCGATGCACGCCCGTATCGTCGCGGGCTCGGCGCTCGAGATACTGGATATACTTACTAGGCGGGGCCTGAGACCTATTACGGTTCAGCACGGCCTCAGCCACCGCGAAGCAGCGGTCGTGGTACTGCTGAGCGCCTACCTTCACGACATAGGCAACATGATTCACCGAGAGTTGCACCACATAACAGGAACCTACATAGCGATGGGAATACTCACCAGGCTGCTTCCAAAATATTATCCGGACCGATGGACGCAGATGAGGGTGAGACAGGAGGTCCTCCACGCAATACTAGCCCACGACGAAAACGTGCAGGCCCTTAGCCTTGAAGCAGGAGTTATTAAGCTTGCAGACGGCACAGACATGGCTGAGGGAAGGGCCAGATACCCTTATACTTATGGGAAATCAGACATCCACGCCTTCTCAGCACTCGCGATAAAGTCTGTCGAGCTTAAGGACGGCGAGGAGGTGCCGTTGATCGTGGAGGTGGATATGATTAACGAGGCCGGTGTCTTTCAAGTGGAGGAGGTTTATGGCAAGAAGATAGCGACCTCAGGGCTGGAGAAATACGTAACAGTTAGGCTTATGCTGAGAGGAAAATATCTGAAGAGTTACAGCGCTTCCAGACCGGCGCCTTTATAAAAACATATATATTTGATTCCTAAACTTTATATAAAGCTAGAGCCAAATAAATATCGCATGAGAAGAGGAGCAGCTCTATTTTTGGTTGCTGCCTTGCTGCTTCCGTTTCTAGCGACTGCCCAGGCACAGGAGATTCCGCGGGGAGAAACGGTCTACGTCTCCTCCGACTGGGGGCCCCCAAAAGGCTTCAACCCACTACTACCCAGCGTAGACTGGATGACAGAAGCAATGTATCCATCGCTCTTCATGTACAGCAGGTTCAGTGACGAGTGGATACCATACGCGGCTGAGAGCTATAAATGGGTTGACAGATACACGCTCGAAGTAAAGATTAGACCTGAGGCGAAGTGGTGGGACGGTAGACCAGTAACGGCTGAGGACGTGAAGTACACTTTCGAGCTGGGCAAGAAGTATACAATAGGAGATCTGACACCTATGTGGGACTACATCGAGCAGGTGAAGGTTATCGACCAGAAGACGGTGCAGCTAATAACGAGTGAAGCCAAGCTAAACTACTTCCAGCTGCTCGGAATACTGACAACATATATCCTTCCCCAGCACAGGTGGTCGGCCCTCGAGAGGGACCTGGGAGGCAAGATAGCCACTGAATACATGGAGCAGGACCCTGCAAAGATAGTGGGAGCAGGGCCTTATAGGCTCCTAAGATTCACCGAGGACACGTTCTGCTATGTGAGGGTAGATGACTGGTGGGGCAGGGACCTCTTCGGCCTTCCTCGCCCGACTTACATATGTCACAGGACGTTCAGAGATAACCCAGCCGCCGCTCTGGCTTTCGAGGCCGGCGAGCTAGACACCATGACACACTTCACTCCCAAGATATGGGAGCTTTGGGAGGTTAAGCGTCTTGAGAGGAGGACATACTACGCGAAGCAGCCATACTACCTCGGCGACAGCCCAATTCTCCTCTACATGAACTATGAGAAGAAGGCTCTCGCCGACCCCAACGTCAGAAAGGCCATCGCCCACGCGATACCCTTCGATGAGCTGATAAGCAAGCCATACTACAACTACAGCATCAGGGCCTCACCTTCACTAATAGTCCACACGAGCCCAGCGGGCAAATACATCGACAAAAAGCTGGAGGGCATGTATCCGGTTTACGACCTGAGCAAGGCGAGGAAGATTCTTGACGACGCGAACATAAGGGACAGGGACGGAGACGGTTGGAGGGAACTCCCAGACGGGACTCCGTTAAAGGGTCTCACTATACAGGTGCCTTATGGATGGACTGACTGGATGGCGATGTGTGAGATCATCGCGAGCAACTTGAAGCAGATTGGGATAGAGGTCACGACAGAGTTCCCAGACTTTAGTGTCTGGTGGCAGAGGTCGATTGACAAGCAGCTGGACCTGAACATTGGATGGTCGGCAGGCGTCGGATATGCTCATCCGTGGAACGTGTTTAGATTCGTGATGGACCCGAGGCTCTCAATGCCTGCAGGCAACTGGGCTAACTACAAGAACCAAGAAGTGATAGCCATCATCGACGCGATACCGAAGGAGACCGACTCGGCCAAGCTCCAGCAGTACTACAGCAGGCTGCAAGAGTTATTCCTACGGGACCTGCCCGGAGTTCCACTATTCTACGGCGCGGTATGGTATGAATACTCTGCTCAATACTGGGTCGGCTGGCCCGCCGAGGAGAATCAGAGGTGGTTCGACACCATGTGGTCTTGGCCATCCAATCTGCCGGTCTGGTTCTACGTGGCCAAGAAGGGCCAGGACCCGGCTTATCCGGCGTGGATTAACAGGTTGAAGTTCTCGACAACCAAGTTCTTCGACGACCTAGAGAAGGTTATTGCTCCACCGCCGCCACCACCGCAAGTCACGGGAGCTACCACTGTGACGGTCACCCAGGTGAGGACTGTGGAGCAGACGAGGACTGTGATGGCTACTCAGACGGTCGCCGTGACGCAGGTCCAGACGAGGACTGAGGTTGTCACTGATGTGACTACAGCCGCGATAGCCGCTGTTGTGGCCCTGATAATCGGCGCTGTGGCCGGATTTTTCGTGGGTAGGAGAAGGAGAGCTAGCTAGTCGCCAACCCCCGCCATATATTTTTTCCTTAACCTAGCAACTATTACTACTATCGCTGAGAGCGTTATGACTAGGAGGACTAGGAGGTATGAGAACTCAAACCTCCAAGGCTGGCTGCTCAAGACCACGACGCCGAAGATCTCTAAAAGCAAACCCCATACAAGGACCGTGAGGATGGCTCTCTCAACCGAAGGTACAGACAAGGCTGACTAGAATCCCTCCCATTTCCTATAGAGCAGTGGGACATCCTCTCTCAGACGCCTCGTATACATATGGCTCGGCCGCTCCATAACCTCAACGGGGTCGCCCTCCTCGACAATCACTCCCTTATACATTATGAGCACGCGATCGCTGACCACATAAGCAAGCCCAAGATCATGCGTGACGAAGATCACGGAGGAGTCAAACCTATCCCTCAGGTCGCTGAATAGCTTGATTATGCCGATTCGGGTTGAGGCGTCGAGCATCGAGACAGGCTCGTCAGCGACTATCAGCTCAGGGTTTAGGATGAAGCAGCGGGCTATGGCGACTCTCTGCCTCATTCCTCCAGAGAGCTCGTGGGGATACTTGCCTAAGACCTCCTCGGGTTTTAGGCCAACTGACTTCAGGGCCTCGTATACGCGCCTCTTCTTCTCTCCCTCATCTAGCCTCGGGAGGAGGTTGAATCCCTGATAGAGTATCCGCTCCACGCGGTAGAATGGGTGGAAAGCGGCGTATGGGTCCTGGAAGACTCCGTGAACCCTACTCCAATACCACTTCAGCTTCTTGCCCTTCAACTTCGTGACATCCACGCTATCATATATGACTGACCCAGAGGTAGGCTCTAAGAGCCTTAAGATTATGCGACATAGCGTAGTCTTCCCCGACCCGCTCTCACCTACAAGAGACACTATCTCCCCCTTCCTCACACTCATGGAGACGTTTTTCACGGCCTCGATTCTGTGTCTGCTGAAGAGGCCGACCGTGAAGACCTTACTCACATTCCTTACCTCGAGCATCCCCTAATTCACCGACTCTCCATGATGAAGGAAGCAGGCAACCCCCCTCTCGTCACTAAGAGGCACAAGCCTGGGCTCGCTCTTCTTACAGACGTCCATGACGTAAGGGCACCTAGGATGAAACCTACACCCCTGAGGCGGCATGAGAAGGCTCGGCGGCTCCCCCGGTATAGTCACCAGGCCCCTAGCTCTGCTCTCAGGCTCAGGCGTCATCACAGAATACATCAGCGCCTTAGTGTATGGGTGGAGGGGCCTGAAGAAGACCGAGTCCGCCGGCCCGTACTCGACTATCTTCCCCGCATACATTATATAGATATGCGAGGCCACCTGTCTCAGAACAGGCAGCTCATGAGTAACGAACAGTATGCTGTCGATGATCCCCTCCTTTTTCATGTCAACCATCATCTTCAAGACCTGTTTCTGCGTTGATACGTCTAGGGCTGAGGTGGGCTCGTCAACCACCAGGAGCCTCGGGTTGAGAAGAGTCGAGATGGCTATGATGACCCGCTGCCTCATGCCGCCCGACAACTCGTGAGGATACTTGTAGACGCTGTCAAAGGGTAGATTGAGCTCCTCAAACCTCCTCTTGCAGAGAGAAATTATCTCTTGGTCTGACGCGGGCGTGTGCTGCCTTATGGCGTCCTTAACCAGCTCTATTATTCTCTTAGTGGGGTTGAGGGCGTTGAGGGCTGACTGAGGAACGATGGAGACCTTCACACCCCACACCTTTTTCCTGACCTCTTCCCTGCTGATGCCTAAAATCTCGAGGCCGTCCAGCAATATTCTACCAGATTTCAGCACGAGAGGCGGCCTGATGTTGGCGAGCAGCACGTTGATTAGCGTTGACTTGCCACACCCCGACTCGCCTGCGAGACCCACTATAGAGTCCCGAGGAATCTCAATGTCCACACCGTCCACTGCCTTTACCTCGCCTAATCGGAGCCTATATGACGCCCTGAGGTCAAGGCCTAGCAGTAGCGGCTCGGGCATTTTAGCTTCCCCTAAGCTTCGGATTGAAGTATTCGTCAAGCGCTGTTGCAAGCATCAATAGTGACGCAGCCAGCGCTACTAGCGTGGCACCCGGCGGGATGAACCACCACCAGAGCCCCCTCCTCACAGCCTCCAAGACCTGGGCCCAGAAGAGAATATTTCCCAGAGTCAGACCCTGCGTGGTGCCGAGACCTATCATGCTCAGCCCAGTCTCCGCTATCATCGCGCCCGACATCAGGAGGACATAGGCCATAAAGATGTAGGAGGCTATGTTGGGAAGTATATCCCTGATCACTATCTGGAAGTCGCTCAGGCCCGCCATCTTGGAGAGGTTCACGAACTCTCTGTTCTTGAGGCTGAGGGTCTGAGACCTCACAGCCCTAGCCACCCACGGCCATGACGTGACGCCTATAATTATCGAGACGAGCAGGGGGTCCCTCCACTTAAAATACGCCGCTATGAGAATCATCAGCAATATGGATGGAAGCAGCAGGACTATATCGGTCAGCATCATCAACAGGTTGTCAACCAACTTGCCCTTGTAGCCTGCAATCAAACCCACAATTACGCCAATTAGCAGCGATATCGCAGCAGCGGTCGCGCCAATCTGCAGAGAACCCCTCACACCAGCTATGAGCTGAGCCAAGACATCTTTACCATAGGCGTCGGTCCCGAGAGGGAATTGCCTGGAGGGCGGAGCCTCGAGGGGCCCGGCGACGGCCGTTGGCTGGACCTGATAGAGTAGGGGGCCGATGAAGCCCAGTGCAAAAACTGCAAACAGGACGCCTAAGCTAGCATCAAACTTCTTGATCATGAAGAGCTCGGGCTTAATCAGCTTGGAAATGCCGCTGAGCATCTCTATTCACCCACGTAGCTAACCCTAATCCTGGGGTCGATATATGCGTAGAGAATGTCCACTATGAGGTTTGCAGCGAGAAGCGTAGAGACAAGTATTATGAATGTTCCCTGGATCAGCGGATAGTCAAGCGTCGACAGCGCCCTGAACAACAGATAGCCGGTTCCTGGATAAGAGAATACGAGCTCCGTAATTAGCGCACCACCCATCACTGTGCCCATGGAGAGAGCCAGCCCGGTGACCTGTGGAAGTATCGAGTTTCTAAAGACGTATCCCAGAATCCTCTTGTCGCTAAGCCCGAGAAGCTCACTATACTCGACATAGTCGGACCTAAGCTCATAGATCACGAGGACCCGCATACCGATAGCCCAGCCGCCGATCGCAACTATAACTATTGAGAGGAAAGGCAGAGTGTAGTGGTGAAGCATCGCCAGCACAAATGCCGGAGTGAGGGATGGGGACATCGAGGGAGGATATGCGCCGGCCACCGGGAAGACCCGCGCAGTAACCGCGAGGACGTAGAGAAGTATCATGGCCAGCCAGTAGTAGGGGACCTGTGAAAGAACGAGGAAGACTGGGAGCAAAGCGTTATCCACCTTAGTCCTCCTCCTGTATGCCGCCCAGGCCCCCAGCAGGTTTCCAAGAGCCCAGGCAACAAGAATCGCCGGGATCAGCAGCCCGAGAGTCCACGGGAGATAGGATGCTACGAGCTCAGCCACCTTTCTGGGATAAAAAGCGATCGAGGTCCCGAGGTCTCCCATCATTAGCCGCGAGAGAAAGTCGAAGAGCTGCTCGTGAAGCGGCTTGGTCAGCCCGAACTCTTCGAGGAACTTACGGTAAACCGCTTTAACGGTGTCCGGGTTAGCTTGTGCCTGCTGGAAAATCTGGGTTAGCAGCGCGGCCACGGGGTTCCCGGGAATAGCTCTTGGTAGTGCGAATATTATTAGGAGGAAGATGAAGAAAGTGGCTACGATAAATACGATTTTGCGGAGGATGTATATTATGAAGGGGCTGATGGTGGCCATCCCATAACCTTTTTTCCTTCCCCCCTATTTATGCGTTATCAGATTCTAATAAATTTCAAATGTCTTGAACATCGTCAATCTCCCTCAAAAGGGTCTTCAGATTGCTGAAGAGTGTCGGAGAAGGTTTTTCTCCCACCACCTAGCTCTTGAGAGATTAGGGGGTTGTTTGGTTAAGATAGGGTTAATCGGAAAGACCAACACCGGGAAAACGACCTTCTTTAACGCTGCGACACTACTCTCAGAAGAGGTCTCAACCTATCCCTTCACTACAAAGGCCCCCAACATGGGCTCAGCCTACGCGATCACACCCTGCGTCGACACAGAGCTCGGAGTCAGGTGCAACCCTCGAAACTCTTATTGCAGAGAGGGCTGGAGACACATACCCATAGAGATAATCGATCTTCCCGGCTTGATTAAGGGGGCTTGGGCCGGGAAGGGGCTGGGGAACCAGTTTCTGAGCGTCGCGGCCCAAGCAGACGCTCTTCTCCATGTCGTCGACGCCTCGGGGAGCGTGGACGAGGAGGGTAGGCTTACCGAGCCGGGGAAGGGGAACCCGGTGGCTGATGTCTTCGACATAGAGGAGGAGATCGTGATCTGGTTGATGAAGATTATAGAGAGGAATCAGGACCGGATATCCAAGAATTTGAAGACAGGGAGGAGCCTGCCTGAAGCGATCTCGGAGCCTCTGAGGGGAATGAAGATTACTCAGCAGCATGTCGAGGAGGCCCTGGCGAGGAGCGGGTTAAAGGAGAAAGAGTTTGATGATTGGAGCATGGTGGACGATAGGCGCTTCAGCGAGACTCTGAGGGAGATCGCCAAGCCCACAATACTTATCGCCAACAAGATGGATATTGAGAGCGCTGAGAAGTTTTACAGAGAGCTTCTGGAGAGGTTCCCTGACAAGATAGTCATACCCTGCAGCGCTGAGGCAGAGCTGATTCTCAGGAGGGCCGAGCAGAGAGGCCTCATAAAATATCTTCCAGGCGAGGAGAAGTTCCAGATAGTTGACCGCTCAAGGCTGACGCAGCAGCAGCTCTGGGCGCTTGAGATGGTAACGGAGCGTATACTGGGAAGATATATGAGGACAGGTGTTCAGTTCGCCCTCAACACGGCCATCTTCAAGCTGCTCGGAATGAACGTGGTCTACCCCGTAGCCGACATCATCAAGTATACAGACACGAGGGGAAACATCCTCCCCGACGCCATATTGATGCAGCCCAACTCCACGGTGAGGGACCTCGCTGAGAGGATTCACAAGGACCTCGCAAAGAGCCTTCTATACGCCATAGACGCGAGGACGGGGCTTAGACTGCCCTCAGACTACAGACTAAAGGACAGAGACGTCGTCAAGATTCAGTCAGCGATGGCTCATGGACACAGTTAACCCCGAGGAAGTCAAGAGGTCCGCGCTTAAATGGGCTCTTAAAAACGCCTTCGACCACGATGGAAAGGCCCAAGTGGGCCCCGTAGTCTCCAAGGTCATTGCCGAGCACCCTGGCTCCAAGGCGTCAATCTCTCGGGTGGTAGAGGCGGTTAAAGAGGCGGTAGAGTGGGTGAACACCCTCGACAAGACAGCTATAGAGACGACCCTCTCCGAGATAGCCCCTGAGCTCATGGCGGAGGAGCGGAGGAGGTCTGAGGAGCGGAGGCTACCCGAGCTGCCAGGAGCCTCAGCGGGCGCGGTTGTCTTGAGGCTCCCACCTGAGCCCAGCGGCTACATGCATCTGGGACACGCCTTCCATGGCCTCATAAACTACCTTTACCGCGAGAAATACGGGGGATTTCTCTGGCTGAGATTCGAGGACACAAACCCGAGGAAGGTCAGGGCGGAATACTACGACTCTTACCGTGAAGGGTTTAGATGGTGCGGCGTGAAGTGGGACGCCGAGAAAAACAACAGCGACGACATGGACCTCTACTACAGCTATGCCGAGATGCTTCTCGAGCTTGGAGGCCTCTACGTCTGCAGCTGCAGCCAAGAGGAGATGGCGAAGCAGAGGGCGGAGGGAGCCGAGTGTAGCCACCGCTCCATGGACGCCTCGTGGCACATGGAGAAGTGGGACCGGATGCTCTCGGGCGCGATGCGTGAGGGCGAGGCCGTCGTTAGGTTTAAGGGGGACCTTCAGAGCCAGAACACGGCGCTCCGCGACCCAGTCCTCTTCAGAGTTGTTGAGCATCCACACCCGCTCAAGGGAGACCGATACACCGTCTGGCCTACCTACGACTTCGCGGTGGCGATACAGGACGCTGTCTGTGGAGTAACCCACGTCTTGAGAACCTCCGAGTTCATGTTCCGCGACGAGCTCCAAGACCAGATACGCCAGCGCCTAGGCCTGAGAAACCCGGTCTACGTCGAATACTCTAGATTTGAGTTTGAGGGGACTCCGCTCTCTCGGAGAAGGATCAGGGAGCTGATCGAGCAGGGGATTGTCAGGGGCTGGGACGACCCGCGGCTGGGAACCGTGGCCGCTGCGAGGCGCAGAGGCTTCACCCCCGAGGCTCTCCGCGAATTTGTCAAGTCCTATGTTGCCCTGACGCCCAGCAGGAAGCTATACTCTTGGGACCTACTCTACGCTATTAACAGGAGAGTAATTGACCCGAAGACGCCTAGGTTATTCTTCGTCCCCGACCCGAGGAGAGTAGTCCTGAAGAACCCTATGGCTGTAAAAGTGAGTGTGCCTCTCCACCCCTCAGCCGACATGGGCAGCAGAGCCCTAGAGGTTGGAGACACAGTATTCATCCCGGGGCGGGACGCCGACCTTCTCAAGCCGGGAGACAGGGTCAGGCTCAAGTATCTCACAAACATCAGGATACTGGATAGGGTGGAGGGGGGGATAGTGGCGGAGGCCGAGGGAGGCGGCCCCGAGCCGGGGCTACAGGTCATTCAGTGGGTTCCTGAGAAGTCTCACAGGCTGGAAGTTATTGTGCCGGGGATGCTCTTCAGGGGAGAGGTGCCTGACCCCCAGAGCCTCAGTACCGTAAGCGGCTTGGTCGAGGCCTATGAGGCGAGTGTTCCGGTCGGCTCTGCCGTCCAGTTCGAGCGCTTCGGGTACTGCGTCAAAGACGCAGCCGGCGTCTACATATTTACTCATCCGTGAACCGGGCCTCACGCCTAGCTATAAACTGTGTGTGACCCCTCTCACACGTAACCTGTAGATACTCGCCCTTCTCGACGACTATCACCGCCTCCCTTTCATCCCTGCAGACTCTACATCTGAAAAGTATCTTCGACATGACTCCCTGTTCCGTCCCTGCATCTACAGTGGCTTGAAGATTATCTTCCCTTCACTGAACTCGAGGTCGAACTCCTCGTTGACCTCCAGCTTTACTCCCAGCATGTCATACTCCTCCTCAGTCAATATCAGCGTGACTTTAGGTATTATGATGTCTCTGTGAGGCGGCATTAGACCCATGCCCTGGAGCTGAGCCACGAGGCTCTGGAGGAGCCTCTGTGCCATCAGGACATCCTCGGAGCCCGAGCTGAAGGCGCTGGATGGCTGCGTCCTTCTAACCTCTACGAGCTCTATTATTTTCCCGGGCCTCCCCGTCTCCGGGTCGCTATATGCGGAGACCCTGAACACTCTAACTCTCATCTCTTCAGGCCACCTCTCCTACTCCTCCGCCTCTTCACCTATCTCCTCGAGCTCCTCAATATATCTGAGGTACTCGTCAGGCGTGAGCAGGCTCTCCAACTCCTCCCTGTTCTGGAGCTCCATCTTCACAATCCACCCCTCCCTGTATGGCGAGTCATTAATCGTCTCAGGATTGTCTAGAAGGTCCGTGTTGACCTCGACGACGCGGCCCGAGATTGGAGAGGCTAGGCTGATGCTGCTCTTCACCGACTCGATGGTCGCTATCTGCTGCCTCTTCTGGACCCGCGAGTTAATGTTAGGCAGCTCCACGTAGATTATTTCCCTCAGCTTCTTCTGCGCATAGTCCGTCAGCCCTATCACCGCGTATTTCTTCCCCTCAAGCCTCACCCAGGTATGGTCCTTCGCGTATAGGCAGTCCTCGGCAATCTGGTAGCTGCTCTCCATCGTCACACCGTTGAAATCCTAAGACGCAGACTCGTAATTAAACTCTAGGCAACGCTCAAGGTGGTTGAAGGCCCATTCTCTCAGTAGATCGGCTCCAAGAACCTGAAGGAGCCTAAGGAGCGCTCATACTCCCAAGCTATTCCGAGGAGGATGTAGTCGCTTCCGGCAGGCCCGACGAGCTGGGCGCCGCAGGGCATCTCGCCGACGCTCACAGCCACGGGTATCGAGACAGCCGGGGCCCCCGCGAGGTTGGCGAAGAAGGTCTGCGAGAGCATCTTGGCCCTGAGCTCAGCCCTCTCCTTGAGGGTCATCGACTCGACCTCCGATATCTTTGGGGCCTGTATCGGGACGGTGGGCGTGGCTAAGACGTCTAGGCTGGTGAAGAGGGAGGCCGCACGCGCAGAGAACTTCTCCCTCTCCCTGAGCGCCGCTATATACTCAACCGCGGGGATGCCGAGCCCCCAGGCAAGGTTCTCCCGCACCTCCTCGGAGTAAAGGCCCGGGCTCTCGCCCAGCCATCTCCTATGCACCGCGGCCGCCTCCGCCCCCCGAATAGTCCTCCAGAGAGAGATTCCAGGCCCCACCCACGGGAGATCGACGTCCAGAAGCTCGGCGCCAAGGCCCTCAAGGACTCCTAGAAAGGCTTCAAAGGCCCTGAGAACCGCGGCGTCGGACTGCTCCTCAAAGAGGGGCCAGGGTATTCCTATCCGGGGCTTGGTGGGTGGTGGGGGAGGAATCCGGGGAGGCACGGGGGCTTGAGGATTGGCCACCGCCATTAGTAGTGTTGAGGCGTCCCAGGCGCTCCTAGCCAGTATTCCGACTTCGTCGAGGCTCCAGGAGAGGGGGAAGACGCCGGAGGTGCTTATGAGGCCGCGGCTGGGCTTCACGCCGAGGACTCCGCAGATGGCTGCGGGGATACGGACCGAGCCTCCCGTGTCTGTGCCCAAGGCCGCGCCTGCCAGGCCCGCCGCCACTGCCGCCGCCGAGCCGCCGCTGGAGCCCCCGGTTATCCGCTCCCTGTCCCAGGGATTCCTGGCGTGGCCGTAGTGTATGTTCAGGTTTGTGGTGCCTGCCGCGAACTCGTGGAGATTCGTTGTGCCGAGTATCACCATGCCGGCGCTCCGCGCCCTGTAGACGCATTCGGCGTCCCTCTTCGCTGTCTTTGAGCCCAGGAGCCTCGAGCCAGCAGTCATGGGCAGTCCCTGCACGGCCATAATATCCTTCACGGCCAGGGGCGAGCCGTGTAGCGAGGACCGCGGCCCCCTCCTCCTCAGCTCTGCATCAGCCTCCTGAGCAGCCCTCATGGCCCTATCCTCGTCGACGGATATGTATGCCTTGAGGAGCGGGTTCATCTCCCTGATCCTCTGAAGTAGTCTGGTGATTAGGGCTTCACAGGTTATGCTACCGGCGTTTAGGGCTAGGGAGAGCTCCCTCAGAGTCCAGACCCGCTGCTGCATGACTCACCAGTAGTAGGTCGGCTGCCTCTCCGGCCTCCTCCTGAACCAGCCAATCACCACCGAGGCGACCGTCACTGCTATCACGGTGGCTGAGAAGCCTATGACGAGGATGCGGGCCTGGGACTCCGGGAACGGTGGCCTGAACTCCGCCTGCTCAACCGGCCTCGGAGGCTCCGCGACCACCACCTCGACGCTGTATCCCACCTCGGGGGACTCAGTCCTGAGGAGCTGAACCTCCACTAAGAGCCTCTCATCCTTGACAGCCTTGTTGAAGCTCGTGGCGATCGTTACTGCCTCGCCGGGTCGTTTGGAGCCCATCGACGTTAAGGCTCCTCCGTCCTCAGACCTCAGGACGACGAGCAGAGAAGCGGCTATTGATGGCTTGACAGTAATGTTCAGCCTGCTCTTGGCCGGGGCGTCGACGGGGATTGCATATATGTCGCTCGTATCTCTCCCGCCATAGAGATCCGCACCGACCTCCGTCTCCCGCACTATGTTTCCAGAGAGGTATCCGGTGAAGGTCAGGGTCTTGCCCGGCGTCATAACTGGTAGCTGGGGCAGCTGCTCCTGTGAGAAGACCTCGCCCGGTGCGTCTCCGATTCTGAGAGAGAATGTCTCGGAGCCGAGCTCGGACTTGAGCTGGACAACCTCTGCGTCAACTCTTCTCTCTACGTCCACGAGGACTCTGTAACCGACGACGGAGGGTGCCAGCCGGGCTGCAACGCTTGTGAGCACGATCCTGAAGGAGCCCTCCTTGCCTGTGACGTACCAGTTGTAGTTGTAGGTCTTTGAGCCCCCGCTCGGCAGGACCTCATCCCTGTAGAGGAGGAAGCCTCCGCCCTCCTGGGATATCCCGGTAATTATCCTAGAGTTGAGGAGCTCCTTATGATACATCTCCAACTTTACTCTGAGCCAGGAGCCCGGGTCGGCTTTCACGCAGTAGACATGCGTCTCGCCGCTGTTCTCGGGCCCCCTGAGCTCCCCCTCAACCGACTCTCCTGCTATGAGCTGCCGCCTGCACTCCTGCTCAGCGGTCGTGGGAGGGAGATACGCCAAGAGAGCTGCGACTAATAACGCGGCGATTAACAGCCTCTTCAACTCAACTTAAATCCCCAGAGCCTAATGAAAAATGTTTCCCCGTAGTTCCCCTACGCACGTGTCAAGTATTACTACGCGGCCTAGGAATACGCCGGCCACCTCTTTAGACGCCACTACTGAAAGACGCCTGAAATGTGGGATAAATGGGTTTTATAGATGATGCTAAGTCGTTCGAGGATAATAAAACAAAAAAGAAGTGGAAAAATGGGGTGATATCCGGGTTTATTTGGGTGCTTTCGGCGGTGCTGGTGGGTAGACGCCTAGTCTTCTGCCTCTCCACCATCTGTACTCGCTGACGATTATCGCTAAGACCACGACGAGCAGTATTAGGCCGATTATCAGGGCTAGTAGCGTTGAGAGCGGCATCGGTATGCCGAGCAGCTCGGTGTAGATCGGCAGCGTTATCTCAACGACTCTGCCTGCCTGTAGGTCTGCGCTGCTGACTGTTACCTCCTGGCTGTAGCCCTTGTAGTTAGCGACTACCGTGTAGGTGTCGAGCACCAGTCTGTCGAACTGCGCGAAGCCGCCCTGGTCAGCCGAGGCTGATGCAACTGTTACGGCTCCCTTGACTACGGAGACGCTTGCACCCTGTAGTCCCTGTCCCAGCTGGCCGATCACCCTGACAGAGAGCGAGAATAGCTCGCCTATCACGGTGATCGAGGTCCTGGCTGTTGATAGCTCGACGCTTCTAGCATCTGCCGGAGTAACCTCCACGCCGGTCACAGTCACTGAGAGTGAGTATGTTATTCCTCTGCCCGCAGACTCCAACGGCACTCTCTCGAACACGGCTCTGCCGTCACCGCCTGTGGACTTCGATGGCGCCTGGCCGAGCTTAACGACCGCGCCACCCATCGGCCTGCCCTGTCTGTCAACCACCGTTACTGTCACGTCGTCGACTGGTAGCTGGAGTGTCCTGCCACCAAGTAGCCTTGTCCTGAAGCCTTCGGCCGAGTCTGTTATCCTCGTGTCTGCGCTTGTGCCGTAGACTGGGCTCGAGTATCCGACGGAGACCGTCACTGGTGCGCCGGTGTATAGCGAGACTATCGTTACGACGTTTCCGGCTACGCTTACCCTGCTGAAGAGCTCTCTGGGCTCAACCGTTACCTGAGCCTCAGCGATTGGCAGAGGTCTTCCCTTCAGGTCTGTAACCTCGAAGGAGAGGTCTGTGAACGGCAGCGACGCCTCAGCCTGCACCGTGCCGACGTTCACCTGGCTTATGTCCAGTGTCCTGGTGAAGATTGTGGCGCCTGTGGGGACGTAGATAACCCTGACCTCGTAGACTCCTCTAGGCAGCTTGTTAACGGTTACCGTGTCAATCGCAGCTCCTCCTCTGAACCTTAGGGCTAGCTCTGAAACCGCACCAGTCCTCTTCAGCACCCATACCTCTAGCCTGTTCTTGATCTCGTCTGGGAGTGTCTTGCCCTCGTAGTTGAGCAGCAGCTTGAGGTCGAAGACAGCTGTCGTTACGTCTCTGTGCTTGCCGTCGTACTTGTATATCAGCTCGCTCGGCTTTCTTATCTCAATCATCGCGTCTATCGGCACCACGAGTGTCTTGGCTCTCTCGTCTGTCTCGTCGAAGTCGCTGTCATAGACCTTGACGTGATACTTTCTGACTGACTGTCCGGCCTCGGTTGTTGTGAACGGCTTCTGCGGGTCGATGAACGGCCAGATAGCTCTCAGATCCCCGTTAGCGTTGTCTGGAGACGGGTCGGTCGCAGCCCAGTAGACCCTGACTATGTACTGTAGGGCCGTGCCCTCTGCTGAAGGTGTCCTCGGGTCGTCACCTCTGTAGCCTGATACGTCAACCCTATCGTCGTTGTTGGCGTCGTAGTTCCATGGGCCGACTGCGACAGGAATGAACTCTGTGTAGCCGTCGCCGCCAACAGTTCTGGCAGGCAGCAGTGCTACTCTGTGGAAGCTGTAGAGTGTCTGCAGGTCTATTGGCTGCCTCGTCCATGTCGAGCCGAACGTGTAGCTCCAGCCTGCGATTCTGCCGCTTGCCCTCTCGACTATCTCGACGAATGCGCCTCTGAGTGGTCTGCCGTTGAAGTCAAGGGCTCTGACCGTGACTATTGTGTAGTCGACGTTGATGACGAAGGGCTTGCTCTGCTGTCTTCCGTCGATGAAGGCTGTGCAGAGCCCGAAGCACCAGTCACCGATGAACCTCGTGTCTATCTCGCGTATTGCCCAGTGTGTCGGGACCTCGTCTGGATAGTAGGCGCCTATGCTTGGCCTCGGGTCTGGGGCGTATCCGCCGTACTCGACTACTTGGACGTTCCTTGCGTCTAGGAGTTCCTTCCACTTGGCGTCGTTGACGTTGATTAGCCATGAAGGCGGCTCAACCCTGTATCTGACTGTTAGGCCTGCCCAGAGTACTTTTCTCGGGTCTGTCGGGTCGCTTCTGACTTCTCCTACGCCGTTTGCTCCTGAGACTGCTGTGCCTGATGCTACTGTTAGGCCTGCGTCTCTGCGCCTGATCTCGTATCTGACGTTGAAGCCTTCGAGCGGGTAGGCTGTGGCTATGCCCTGCTCATCTCTCCAGCCCAGTACTAGGAAGTAGAGCTGGTGGGCTGCGTTGAGCATTATCGGTACTGTTATGGTTCTTGTTGTGACGACTTTGAGTGGGCCGTCTCCGAATGTCTCGTTGTTGAGTACGAACTGTGTTGCGACGAGGTCGTCTAGCCATGTTATTGCGGAGTGGTTGGCGCTGAAGACGTATTTCCATGTTGTGTTCATGAATCTTGGTCCTGGTATCTTGCTGAACTGGACTACTCCGTCGGGGTCTGCGCTGCTGATTAGTGTGACTCTCTTCTCGCATGGGAAGGCGCTGTCTTCGCAGGCCTCGTAGTCCTGCGGCTTGTCAGGCACCGTGTTCCACAGGTCTTCATCCCACCATGTTGTTACGTTGGGGTAGTAGATCCAGAGGTTGAGGTTACGGACTGCGTCTGCTGCTGCTGTGGAGTTGCTGAGTGTGAACATGAATGTTACGTCGTAGACTTCTGAGGCTCCGAATTCGACTGGTTTCTTGTCTAGTACGTAGTTGTCGCTGTATACGACTGCGCTCTTCCATACGACGTTGAACTGGTAGTGGAACTCCTCGTCTTCTGGATCATCTGCGTATGCGTCGGCTAGCCATCCGCTTGTCGGTAGCATGAGTAGGCCCTCGTAGCCTGGTATTGTGAAGCTCTTGATTAGGCCGTTTGCCTGTGTCTTCCACTGCCCGTATCTAAGCTGGCCGTCCGGAGTGTCGTCCGCATCATGAACCAGCAAGGTTACGTCGCGTGCCGTGACCACGACATCCCAGCCTCCCACGACGTCCCTGAGGTAGAGCTTGGCTGGGTACGGCGGGACCTGGACCAAGATTCTCACCTGCCCTGAAATATCTCCGTCTGTAGGCCCACGTATTACTACGTCGAAACTCACACCCTGTGGTGGCTGAGACACGACGTTGCTGAACTGAAGAGTGTACGAATTGACGCCGATAACCCCGCCCGCTGGGACTGACACATCTTTAGTCGCCGAGCCGACTAGGTCGCCGTTATCTAGGACCTCCACCGTGAAGGTCACTGCGCCAACAGTTGCGGCGACTAGGTGTATTCTTATCTCTCTCTGCGGAGAGATGGAGATTCTGGTCTCTCTCGGTGATGTGAAATTGAGGATTACACCACTCGCTCTTAAGATTTCTCTGTCTCCATCACCGAATTCTACTGTGCTGAATGTTAGGTATACTCTGTCCCATCTGACTGTCTTGAACCTCTGCGGCTGGTCGGGGTCTGCCACCCTCTTCAGAACCCACTCCCAGTCTACAAACAGCAGTCCTCCTAGATATCCGCTTCCGCTGTCGGCTGTGTCTATCCTCACGCTACTGGTGGTGTCTAGGTCTAGTATCCATGCCTCGACTAGTGCGCCTTCAAGTGGGCTGCCTCCCTTGTCTATCGCTTGTGGCTTGACGAATGTTACCGGCGCGGGGAGTAGTAGTGTGCCTTTCTCGAAGACTATGGCTGTTCCGTAGGGTGAGACTGTGGCGTTGATGTCTGTCCAGTTTGCGACGTACCACGGGTGCATGGCTCTGAAGTGTGCTAGGCTTGGCTGTACTGTGAAGTTGTGCTTAGCATAGACCTTCGTGACCTCTACGCTGTTGTTCCAGAACTTGTTGACTGTTAGGCTCATGTTGGTTGGCAGGAATAGGTTTTCGGCCCTGTATGAGCCGTTCCACCATATTACGCTGCTGAACTGGCTGTGAGCCTTCAGCCACGTTGTGTCGACTGTGTCCTCGGTCCAGAATGACTCGTGTGAGGGCTCGAATAGGCCTGTCACCGGGTTGTAGAACTCCATCCTCACGTTGTTGTCGTTTATGATGTCGTAGGTTGCGTCTCCTATTCTCCGCTGTCCGTCTCCGTCTACGATTCTCTTGTAGAATGTCTGGGCCCATGTTAGTAGGTCGCGGCTGACTTTGCAGGCCGTTACGCCTGTGAAGTCTCCTACGCCCTCTGGGTTGAGGAGTGCCTTTGCTTCACTGAATGGCCAAGTGTCTGTTACTGGTGTTCCGTATTTGGCTGAGTCGGGGTTGAGTGTGCTGATTATCCTTAGGACGACTCTGTCGTTGACGTATTCTGCCGGCTCTGTGAGCTCGACTGGTGGTGAGGATGTCGAGGTGTATTTGATCTTGATCTCGTATGGTACTGGGACGTTTCTGCCTGGCCACTTGCTGTTGCCTGGTGTCTGCTCTGTCTCAGGGTCGTAGTCTGGGTCTGTGACTGTTGTGACTGTTATGTTGTAGTGTGTTGGCGGCATCTGGTAGAATGTGTATTCTACCGTGCCGTAGGTCTTTAGCTGGCCGCTGATGTCTGGCTCGCTCTGCTTGTACTCTACTGTGTATTGTAGGAATTGGTCTACTCTCTTGGTGGTGTTGAATGGGTCTGTGTTGGTGTCGCCTGTTGGGTCAAGTGTCTCGAGGAACCAGAGCTTTCTGCCTGTTAGTGGGTGTTCACCGACCCAGGTGAGTGTTACGTTTAGCCTTGGTATCTTGTTGTCCTTGTTTAGGTCCCATGTTGTGAATGTTATGTCGAGGATGTTGGCGTATAGTTTGACTGGTACGTCGTAGTTTCTGTCGAGCGTGATGGTTAGGCTTCCGTCTGGGTTGAGTGTTAGCTCCTCGGCGCCTAGTGTTGCCTTGACGAATGGTACCCAGACTCCCTTCCACCATACGCCGAGCACTTTCATCTCTCCGCCGCCGGCTATCATTCCGAAGTCTCTTGCTCCATGCTGGTCGGCTCTAACGGTCCTTGTAATGCCTCTTACATCGATGTATCTGAAGTAGGGGCTGTCTAATGTCTCTCCATTGCAGTCGACTATTACTATCTTGAGCTTGACTACGTTGACTACGATTGTGTCTATTACTGTCTCTGTTAGCTTCTCTATCTGGAACTGCTCTTCGTGGACCACTTGTCCATCGTAGGATACTGTTAGTCCGTAGGCCTGGTCTCCTGGTAGCTGGTAGAAGATTGCGTATCCTGTGTCTGCGCCTGCCCACTGGCTGTAGCTCCATGCCAGATTGCCTTGGAGCTGGTCCCAGTTTATTTGGTCGGACCTTGTTACCGGGTTTCCGTTGGGTCTTATCAGTGTTACGGCGATGTTGGATGACGGTAGCGTGTTGCCCATGTTGTCTACTATCTTGTAGGCGATGTCGTGGACCCACGCTGTTATGTATACGATTCCTGTTCCTGTTAGTGCGAAGTCGTCGTATCCTCCGAAGAGCCTGTTGTCTAGGTCCTCGTTGTCGGCGCTTAGGTCTGGGAGTGGGACTACGAAGCTGGTGATGTCTATCGTCGGATAGCCTGTCAGGGATATGCTGAAGCTCTGCTCACCATCTACAGTAATAGTCTCATTGTCTCCGAATATTGTTGTGTCTATTGCAGTGCCGCCGAGTGTCATGTCCTCGAACAGGCTGGACAGGGCTAGCTCGTGTCCAAACGCGAAGAATGCGGCGTCTAGCTT